>JBKQKK010000183.1:0-27203 GCA_052147535.1 Solirubrobacteraceae bacterium
TCGACGTCGAGAACGTGTCGCGCACCTTCGCCTCGCCGCGTGGTGAGGTGCGCGCGCTCGAGGGTGTGTCGCTGCAGGTTCGGGTGAACGAAATCGTCGCGATCGTCGGGCCCAGCGGTTGCGGCAAGACGACCCTGCTCGAGCTGATCTGCGGCCTGCAGCTGCCCGACCGGGGGACGGTTTCGTGTGCGCCGGCGGCGCTGATGCCGCAGCGTGACCTGCTGCTGCCATGGCTCTCGGCGATCGACAACGCCGGCTTGGCGCTGCGCGCGCGGGGGATGGCGCGGGCGCCGGCGCGCGCGGCGGCGGCGCGCTACTTCGAGCCGTTCGGTCTGAGCGGGTTTGAGCAGGCCCGGCCTGCGGAGCTGTCCGGCGGCATGCGCCAGCGCGTCTCGTTCCTGCGCTCCTTGCTGGCGGGCAAGCCCGTACTCGCGCTCGACGAGCCGTTCGCCGCACTTGACGCGATTACGCGCGCCGAGATGCAGGTGTGGCTGTCGCAGGCGCTCGCAGCACAGGCCCGCACGGTCGTGATGGTGACCCACGACGTCGAGGAAGCGGTGCTGCTCAGCGACCGCGTGGTGGTGATGTCAACGCGCCCGGGACGGATCCTGGCCAACATCGAGGTCGCGCTGCGCCGCCCGCGCATACGTACCGACCCCGACGTGGTCGCGGTCCGCGCGCGGGCGCTGCAGGCGCTAGGGGTGGCGTCGTGATGCTGTCGGGGATGCCACGCTTGGGTCGTTTGGGGTGCTCTCAGTGAGGTCTTCACCGCACGCGGAGGCGCTCGAGCTCGCTGAGGCGATCCGCTCGCCGGAGGCACTGCTCGGCTGGCCGCAGCGCCGGCGCAGCGGCGTGCCGCGCTTGGCGTTGCGTGACCTGCTGGCACCCGTGGTCGTCGTCCTCGTGCTGCTCGGCGCCTGGGAGCTGTACGTCGATCTCGGCGGCGCTGACCCGCTGATCCTGCCGCCGCCGCACGCGATCGCGAGCTCGCTGCTGCAGTCCCGGACGCTGCTCTGGAGTAACTTCCTGGTGACCGCCGCAGAGGTGCTGCTGGGGATCGCGGTGGCGATCGCAGCCGCCCTGGCGCTGGCACTGGCGATCCACTTCTCAAGGACGCTGCGCAAGGCGATCTACCCACTACTGGTCGCTACGCAGACCGTGCCGATCCCGATCGTGGCGCCCGTGCTGGTGCTGTGGCTCGGCTTCGGGCTGCTGCCGAAGCTGTCGATCGTCGCCCTCGTCGCGTTCTTCCCGGTGGTCGTGACGACGCTCGCGGGGCTCGAGAGCGTCGACCCGGACCTGATCAAGCTAATGCGGACCTTCGACGCCTCGAAGCTGCGGATCTTCCGCGAGATCGAGCTCCCGGCGGCGCTCCCAGGCGTCTTCACCGGTGCCAAGCTGGCCGCTGTGTTCGCCGTGATCGGCGCCGTGTTCGCCGAGTGGGCGGGAGCCAGCTCGGGGCTGGGCTACCTGTTCAGTGTTTCTATGTCGCAGTTTCTGATGGCACAGGCCTTTGCCTGCGTCGCTGTGCTCTCGATGTTCGCGATCACGCTGTTCGCGCTGCTCAGCGCGGCCGAGCGGCTCGCGCTCCCATGGGCCTACAAATCGACAGGAGAACCGAAACGATGAGATTCACCGCCGGCTGTCTGAGCCGCCGCCCCACGGCACTGGTGCTGGCGGCGCTGGCCGCCGCCGCGATCGCGCTGGCCGGCTGCGGGGAGACGACCAACGTCGTGACCCCGTCGAGCAATGCCTTCCGACCGCTCACGCTGATGCTCGACTGGTCACCCAACGCCGATCACGTCGGGATCTACCAGGCGCAGGCCGAAGGCGACTTCAGGCAGGCGGCGCTGAACGTGC
Organism: Solirubrobacteraceae bacterium; assembly: GCA_052147535.1. GTDB lineage: Bacteria > Actinomycetota > Thermoleophilia > Solirubrobacterales > Solirubrobacteraceae > Palsa-465. The sequence continues at coordinate 1,861 of JBKQKK010000183.1, forward strand.
ACATCGAATACAACACGGCCGACCCTTCGACACCGCTGCAGCTGCTGGCGGCGGGCAAGGTCCAGGTGGCGATTGCCTATGAGCCCGAGGTGCTGCTCGCACGCAACCAGCACATCCCGCTCGTGTCGGTGGCCGCGCTCGTGCAGCGACCGCTGACCGCGATCGTGTCGCTCGGATCACAGCACATCCGCAGCGCGGCGAACCTGCGCGGAAAGACGGTCGGCGTGGCCGGCATCCCCTACCAGACCGCCTTTCTGCAGACGATCCTCAAGCACGCCCGCGTTCCGCAGAGCAGCGTGAAGACGGTCGATGTCGGCGAGAACCTTGTTCCGGCGATGCTGTCCGGTCGCGTCAACGCCACGCTCGGTGCCTACTGGAACTACGAGGCGATCGAGCTCGCGCAGCTTCGCAAGCACCCCAACGTGATTCACATGGAGCAGGCGGGGGTGCCCGACTACAACGAGCTCGTGTTCGTCGTCACCGAAAACGAGATCGTCAGCCATGCCCCCCTGATCCGGGCATTCGTCCAGGCGGTCGCGCGCGGCTACACGTCGGCGCGCGCGAACCCCGTCGCGGCGGTACGCAACCTGCTGGCGGCCAACCCCGACGCGGGCCTCTCCCAGAAGCTCCAGCTGGCCAGCGTGAAGGCGACCATGCCCTACTGGTTCCCGACCGGCGGCAAGCCCTGGGGCTGGCAGAGCACCGCGCAGTGGAGCGCGTTCGGGCAGTGGATGATCAACGAGAACTTGATCTCTGATCCGAACGCCGTTACCGACGCCTCGACGAACGAGCTGCTGGCCGGTCAGGGCGTGTAGCGCGCGGCCGGCCTGCGGGTTGCTGCGTGCCGCAAGAGCGGCACGCAGCTGCAGGCTTAGGGCTCAGGCCGGGGCTTAGGGGCCCCGCCGGCGCGGGGCTTGGGGCCCCGCGGGCGGAGCGGGCCCTTAGAGTGCACCCGTCGACCCCCGGCGACGCAGGGTGGCGTCGACCGTGGCGGCGAGCAGGAGCACGACGCCGGTCGCGACGTCAACGCCCCACGTGGTAATCCCGATCAGGTCCAGGCCGTTGAAGACCGTCGCGATCACGATTCCTCCGAGCAGCGCGTGTAGCGGCTTGCCGCGGCCGCCGAACAGGCTCGCTCCGCCGATCACCGCAGCGGCCACGGCATAGAGCACGATCCCGCCACCGTCGTAACCGATCGAGATCGATCCGAGCCGCGAGAGGTAGACCATTCCCGCCATGCCGGCGGTGAAGCTACACAGCACGAACGCGATCGTCCTGACCCGCGCGACGTTGATGCCGGCGCGGCGCGCCGCCTCTGGGTTGGCCCCGATCGCGTAGATGTAGCGCCCGAGCCGGGTCTTGCCGAGCAGCACCGACCACGCGAACAAGACCAGGCCGACGAACGGGACCACGTACGGGACCCCCTTCAGCGAGATCAGCAGCCCGCGGTCGAGATTGCAGATGTAGACAAGCACGATCCCGCCCACGGCGGTCACTGCGATCGTCGCAAGCGTGATGCTGAGCGGCGGCGCGCTGAGGCCCTGCTTGCGCTTTCGCGCAGCGCTGGCCAGGGTGGTCACGGCGAACAGAGCGAGCACGACCACGAGCAGGATCCAACCCAGCGCCGGGCTCATGTTGCTGTTGACGAGCTTGTAGATAGGGCTTGAGCTGTCGAGGTCCATGACGCCGCCAACGGCTGTCTTGTCGACGTTGGCCAGCTCGATCAGCGCGCCCTCCCAGACCAGCAGGCCCGCGAGCGTCACCACGAACGACGGCACGTGCAGTCGGGTGATGACCGTCCCCTGGAGCAGGCCGATCAGGGCACAGGCGCCGAGTCCGCCGATGATTCCAAGCCACCACGGCAAGCTGACTGGAGGCGCGATCAGCTCGGCGATCAACATGCCGCCGATTGCCGACACGAAGCCGACTGACAGGTCGATCTCCGAGAGCACCAGCGCGAAGATCTCCGCCGCCCCGAGCAGGATGTACACGGCAGCTTCGACAAGCAGGTTGACGAGGTTCCCGGCGCTGAGGAAGACCGACGACTCGATCCGGAAGAAGATGATGATCAGGATCAGCCCGATGATGATCGGCAGCGCGCCGCTCTCGCCGCTGCGCGTCTTCACCCACCACGCGCGCGCGAATTCGCCCAGTGAGGAGGCCAGGATCTCCGACGTCGCGTTGAGCACCGCTTCGTCGCTGTCAGGCGCGGCTGTCAGGTCTTCAATGACGACAGCCGGCGCCCTCGGCTGCAGACCTGTTTCGGTAGTTGGCGTGGGATCGTCCATCTGTCCCTCCTAGCGCCTTACGGCGGCGTCGGCCTGATCCACCGAGCGACCCGAGACGCCGCTGGTCATGTAGTCGACGACCGAGGTGCGATCGAACTCGGCCGCGGGCCCCGTGGCGACCATGTGTCCGAGGTAGAGGATCGCGAGTCGGTCGGCGACGGCGAACACGTCGTTCATGTTGTGCGAGACCACCAGCACCGCGACCCCCTGGCTGGAGAGGCGCTTGATCAGGTCGAGCACCATCCGCGTCTGCGCAACACCCAGCGCCGCGGTCGGCTCGTCCAGGATCACCAGCTTGGCCTTCGACATCACCGCTTTGGCGACCGCTACCGACTGGCGCTGGCCGCCGGACAGCGATGCCACCAGCATCCGAATCGAGCGAATCGTAGTGACCGAGAGATCCGTCAGCGTTTGGCGCGCCGCCTGCTCCATCGCGCCCTCGTCGAGCAGCAGACCCCGGCGCTTTTCATGGCCGAGGAACATGTTCTGAACGATGTCCAGGTTGTCGCACAGCGCCAGGTCCTGGTAGATGGTGGTGACGCCGAGTGCCTCGGCGTCCCTAGGTCCATGCAGGTGGACCGGCTCGCCCTGCCACACGATCTGGCCCTCGTCCGGCGGCCACAGGCCGGAGATGGTCTTGATCAAGACTGACTTGCCGGCGCCGTTGTCCCCGCATAGAGCTGTTACCTGGCCGGGCGGGATGTCGAGATCGACGCGGGTCAGCGCCTGAACCGGTCCGAAGCGCTTCGTGACGCCGCGCAAGCTCAACAGAGTCGTGCCGTCTGCAGAACTGCGGGTTGGCGCCGCCGCGCTCGCCGGGCTATTCGATGTGCTCATCGCTTCTCCGGACTGTGATGGGCCCTCCCGCTCGCGCGGAAGGGCCCATTTCACATGTTGCTTGCGACTAGCCTAGCTCACGGGTTGATCCCGTAGGCCCGCCTTATGGGGTGATGCCAGCGGCCTTGCAGTCGGCCGCGTACTTACCGGCGCACAGCTGCGAAGTCGGCACGAAATTGTCCTTCACAATCGTCGCGTTCATGTTTGTAGGGGTGACCCACTCCGGGGTCTCGAGCACCGACGGGACCAAGACGTGCGCGGTCGTGTCTTCGGTGCTCCCGTTGACCAGCCCGGCGGGCGCGGTCTTGTTGGCTCGGATGTAGAGCGCCAGCGCGGTTGCGGCCTGTGCCTCGAGGTAGATCGGCTTGTAGACGGTTCCGCACTGGTAGCCCGAGAGGACGTTCTGCAGGCCGGTCAGAGTCGCATCCTGGCCGGTCGTCGGGAACGTCTTCGGCTTGACGCCGTGGGTCTGCAGGTAGGTGATGATCGGCGCTCCTGTCTCATCGTTCGGGATCACCGCCGAGTTGACGTTCTTGTGCGCCGTGTAGGCCGCCTCGAACTCCGTCAGCGCGGTCGGCGGATCCCAGGTACCGGCGGTGTTCGCCACATCGACGTACTTGCCGGAGTTGAACTGCGGCTTCAGCACCTGGTTGTAGTAGCCGGTGTAGAACAGCGTCGCGTTGTTATCGGTGGTTGCGCCGTGCATCACGATCACCTGCGGCTTGGCGATCTTCCATGCCGCCACGCAGCTGACGAAGCCCTGGCCGATGAGCTTGCCGACGGCCGTGTTGTCGAAGCTGACGTAGTACTTGCGGCTGCCGCCGAGCGTCAGGCGGTCGTAGTCGATCACCGCGACACCGTGCGAAGCGGCGTACTTCTCGATCGAGGTGCCGACGCCGGAGTCGATCGGATCGACGAGCAGGACAGTCGCCCCGTTGGTGATGTCGGTCTGGGCGTCAGTGAGCTGCGTGGAGTCGCTGCCGAGCGCGTTTTGGACGATGATGTCCGAGCTTGGCAGGCCAGCCATCTGCAGCGCCTTCTTGATGTCCGGCTGGTCGAACTCGACGTAGCGCGTCGAGCTGATCGTATCCGGCAGGATCGCAGCGATCTTGCCCTTGCCCTCCGAAGTCAGCGGCTTCAGCGTGGCCATAGCCGTGAAGTCGTTGGTGAAGGACGACGTCGCGATGGTCGGCGTGGTGCCAGAGGAGCTCGAGCTCGAGCTCGAGCTCGAGCTCGAACTGGAGCTCGACGACGAGCTGCCGCACCCGGCGATGATCGCGACGGTCAAAAGCGCAGTCGCGACTGCGCCGATCCGTCTAAAGAGCATAGTGCACTTCCTTTCAGGGAGACGTCATTGACGCCTCCCGAGTCTCTCTCTCCTGAGCCTTCTCAAGTAACGACCCAGGTTGTTCCAAAAGCCACTCTCGCATACCTGCACGGCGCTTGTCCACCGCGGTTAACCGACCATAAACGTAGGGAAACGGCGGACCCGAGTAACACCGGGCCTCAGCGTGCCGCACGCAGCGCGTACGCGCCCGCCAGACCAGCCCAGGGTAGATACGGCGCGAAGAACTCCTGCGCCTCCTCCTCAGTCACGCGGGCGCGCGGGTCGCCGGTGCGCAGGCGCCCGACGAGCTTGCGGTACGCCAGGTCGCCGGCAGGCAACTGGTCCATCCGGCCCTGCCCGGTGAGCGCGAGCATCTGCACGGTCCAGCTGCCGATCCCGGGGATCGCGCGCAGCGCCAGCCAGCCGCGCTCGTGCTCGTGCTCGTGCTCGTGCTCGTGCTCTGCAGCGTTGAGCTCGACGCGGCCGCCGGCAACCTCCCGCGAGACGCGGATGATCGTGATCGCACGGCCGCCGGACAGCCCGAGCGACTCCAGCAGCGCTGGTGAGCAGCGCGCCAGCCGGGCAGCGTCCGGGGCGTCGCGCAGCGCGTCAACGTTGCTCGGGCGTCCGAGCGCAGCGACCAGCCGTCGCTGGATCGCAACCGCCCGCTCGTACTCGATCAGCTGCTCGCAGATCGCCCAGACGAGCGCCTCGAAGGGCTCCGGGCGGCCACGCACGCGCAGGCCTGGATCGGCCCGCACGGCCGCGCCGATCAGGGGGTCGCAGCGGAACCGCTCGTAGAACGGGCGCAGGTCGAGGTCTACCCCGAGCGCAGCGCGCATGCGCTCGATCGCATATTGCGCCCCCGCGCGGTCGCGCGCCCGCGCACCGAACAGCACCGCGCCGGATGTCAGCTGCGCTACACGAACGTGCACCGGACTGCCGTCGTGGTGCAGCAGCCGTTGCAGCACACCGCGTCTGATCAGCGTCAGACCGTCGCCGGCGGCGGTGCGTGGCAACTGGAAGCACCAGCGCGGCCGAACCTCAACCCGCAGCTCCAACTTAGGGCCGCGAGATCACGCGGACGTTGACCAGGTAGGTGCGGGTCGCGCCGGGCGCGATCCCCCCCAGCCCGAGGCGGGACAGCTCGCCGGCGTCGGCCAGATCGCCGAGCGTGCGCCGCTCGCGTGCGCGCTTGCGCAGTCCGTGGCGACGCAGCAACACAACCGTCGCCGCGCCGGCGACGAAGCCGGTCGCCGCCACGGCGGCTGCCTGGATTACGGGCAGCACGACCGGCTCGGCGCGGGCCACGGGGCTCAGTTCGCGCGCAGATGGGACCAGCTCGACCATCTCCGCTTCGACGCTGATCACCTCAACGTCGTCTTCGTCAACGTCCATCGCTGAATCTTGACATCAGGGGCGGGCGTTGCGATGCGCCTCCCGCTCGTTACGATGGTTGCTCAGATGCCGATGCCGACAGATGTCTTCGCGAAGGCCCGCGAGCACGAACGGCTGGAGCAGCTTAGAGCCGCGCGAGAGCTGGGCGCGCTCCCTTACTTCCATGTGCTCGAAGGCCCGACACTGCCGGTCGTCGAGATGGAGGGCCAGGCGCGGATCATGCTCGGCTCTAACAACTATCTCGGTCTGACCGGAGACGAGCGCGTCAAGCAGGCAGCGCAGGCGGCGCTGACCAAGTACGGCACCGGCTTGACCGGATCGCGTTTCCTGAACGGCACGATCGACCTCCACGTCGAGCTCGAGCAAGAGCTCGCCGACTGGTTTGGCACCGAGGCGGCGCTGGTCTTCACCACCGGCCACCAGGCGAACCTCGGCGCGCTCGGAACGATCTTGGACCGTCGCGACACGGTGATCGTCGATTCCGGTGACCACGCCTCGATCCTCGACGGCTGCATCCTCTCGGGAGCCAAGCTGCGGGCGTTCCGTCACAACCGGCTTGACCTGCTCGAGCACCGGCTGGCGCGGGCCGCGGCCGACGGCGGTGGGGTCATGGTGGTCGTCGACGGCGTGTTCTCGATGGAGGGCGATGTCGCCCCCCTACCGCAGATCGCAGATCTCTGCGAGCGCTCCGGCGCGCGCCTGATGGTGGACGAAGCGCACGCGCTCGGCGTGCTCGGAGCGCGCGGCGCCGGCAGCTGCGAGCTGCTCGGCGTCGAGGACCGCGTCGATCTGCGGATGGCTACCTTCTCGAAGTCGCTCGCGTCGTGCGGCGGCGTGATCGCAGGTTCCGACGAAGTGATCGAGTTCCTGCGAATCGCCGCACGGCCGTTCATCTTTACCGCCTCCGGGGTCCCGGCGGCGATCGGCGCAACGCTCGAGGCGGTCCGCATCTGCCGCTCAGACGAGGGCCGCGCGCTGTTCGCGCAGGTGCTCGACAACGCCCGCTATCTGCACGAAGGACTGCGAGCGCTGGGCTTCCGCGTGCTCGGACCGACGCGTCTGCAGGACGGAACCGAGCTGATCACCCCGGTCGTCCCGGTCGTCGTTGGCGATGACTGGAAGGCCGTGTTCCTCTGGAAGTCCCTGTTTGAGGCGGGCGTGTTCGTGAACGTCGCGATCCACCCCGCGGTGCCGCCGGCCGGTGCCCTGCTGCGCAACAGCGTGATGGCAACACACGACCGCCCCACGCTGGACCGCGCGCTCGCGATCTTCGAGCAGTCAAAGCGCGAGTTCGAAGCCGAGCACGGCCCGCTGGGCGAGCCCGTCTAAGCCCAGTCGCGCCCCGCTGTGGTCTTGACGGGGACCGGATCCGGTGCCAGCGGAACCCGATCGCAAGAAAATCCACGCTCCGAGCACGCGTTCGGCAGTTGTGACCTTGCCGTGACCGGGCCGATGCGAGTAGCTTTCCAATTAGTCGTAAGCCTGGTCGTGCGACGAACACGCACGGACTCCAAATCGGGGTTTTGGGAAGGTTGGGTGCGCGGCTGGCGGTGCTCACACGCACGAACGCTGACGATGTGAGAGGACGGCTCGCCCAAGTTCGCGCGACGCGCTTACCGGGCGGGAGGTACAACGCTGTCCGCGTGCGCGCGGATTCAACGTAGGAGAGGCACCTCGAAATGATCAAAGCCGCAACGAAGCCTTCGGAACCGCAGCGGTTGCGCGCTCTGGAGCGCGCCAACGCGATGCGACTCGCTCGCGCAATCCTGAAGAAGAGGATCGCCGAAGGCGAGGTCAGCGCCGCGCAGATCATCCTCGACTGCCCCGGCGAAGCGCAACGATTGACGGTGTCCGAGCTCCTGATGAGCCAGCGCCGCTGGGGCAGCGCGCGCTGCAGGAAGTTTCTCGAGCGCAACAACATCAGCGAGATCAAGCCGATCGGCGAGCTGACCGAGCGCCAGCGACGGCTGCTGGCCCTGGCATTGCGCGAGCGCTCGCCGATCTCGCCGGAGCACGACGCGGGCGGCGGCCGCGAGCCTCGGTACTCATACGCCTAGCGCGGTCCGCGCATCCCGCGCGCCGCGGGCGGCTCACAGCTGGATGTCCATCCCGGGGACGGGGTTGCCGCCGGCGAGAAACACGAACCAGATCGCGAACGCGACCACGGTCACGGCCGCGCTGACGACGAGCACCGACTCCAGCACGAAGTTACCGGGGTCCTGCAGCCCGCGTGAGCGGCAGTTGGCGCGGTAGACGGCGCTCAGCTTGACGAGCAGGATCCCAAGCAGCACGACTGACACCACCACCCCGATGAACATCGCGGCGAGGGCCCCCGCCAGCGACGCGGTCGCGCCCTGGATCTGCGAGCCGACCCACATCCATAGCAGCGGCGTCCCGAGCCACAGCACGAGGCTGCCGATGAACATGATCATCAGCACGAGGGCCGCACCGGCGCTGCTGCGCAGCAGGTCGCGCATCATTGCCTTCCGGTGGACTCGGATGTCGTTTGCCTTCGCATGTACGGTAAACGACATCAAAGTGGCGGCATCGTGGCGTAGCCGCGCTTCAAGCGCCCTTTCCGCAGTGCTGCAGCGCGGAACAGGCGTCTCGCGGTGATCGAGTAACGCATAGCTCAGCCGCCGCCCAGCAGGCGCTGTACCTGAGCGGCCAGGCGCGCGGGATCCGTCCAGCCGTTGCCGATCAAGCGGCCCGCGACGAGCCCGCCCGGGCGTGCGAGCTCGATCAGCGGGCAGACCGACACGTTGTAGAGCGCCGCGATCGCACCGTCGCTGTCGTAGGCGACGGGGATCGGCCAGTCGTGGGCGCGCACGAGCGCCTCGGTCTGCGTTTTTGAGGCGTTGACCGCAACGGCCGCGAACTGCAACTGTCGGTAGCTGCGGCTGATCGCGGCCAGCGCACCGACCGACTGCACGCAGGCCCGCGCTCCCGGGGCGAACAGCGACAGCACGATCGCCCGGCGGCCACACACGTTCAGCCCGCGGCGCGCCGGGCGAGCGGGATCGCAGCGCGGATGCGCGTTTGCGGGGACGTTCAGGTCAGAGCTCGCCAGCGGCGCCACGAACCGCGGCAGCGCCCTGCCGGCCGCCACGCCGGGCGCGCTCGGCGAGCCGTTCGCGAACAGGTAGACAGAGAACGCGAGCACCAGCGCCAGCCCCAGGGCGCCGATCGCGGCCTGGTAGCGATGCGCGGTCCGCTCGAGCTCAGGCAGCACTGGCCGCGCCACGACCGGGTTCGCCGCGGGCGCTCCGCGCTGGCCTCAGACGCCGATCGCCGCGGCCGCCGCGCGGCGCCACAGCCAGCACCGCGGGCAGGACCAGCAGCACACCCGAGAGCGACACCGCCAGGTCGATCACGGTGACGAAGCCGAACTGGCGCAGCATCGTGATGTTCGACACCGTCAGCACTCCGAACCCGGCGATCGCCGTCACCCCGGAGGCGAGCACGGCCACGCCCGTGCTCGCGTAGCAACGCTGCAGTGCCTCGATCGGGCGCAGGCCGCCCGCCAGCTCCTGCTCGTAGCGTTCGGACAGCAGCACGCTGAACTCGGTGGAGATCGCGATCACAAGCGCGCCGAGCGACGCCGACATCGGGTTCAGCGGAACCCCGATCGCGAACACGATCAGTGCCGACCAGCCGCTCGCGAGCGCGATCGGCACCAGCGGCACGAGCGCCCGCCTGGCACTGCGCAGCAGCGCCGCAAGCACGAGCGCGACCGCGACCAGCGCGGCCAACAGCGTCGCCAGCCGCCGCGAAGCCGACGACAGCGCCGCGTTCGCGCTCGCGGCCAGGACCGGGAGCCCGGCAAGCTCGGCGCCCACGCCCGCTGGCGGGTGCAGCTGCGAGCGCATGTAGTCGATCACCCGCTGCTGCTCGGATAGCGCCATCAGACGGATCCCGAACGACAGCACCGCGTCGTGACGATCACCGGAGATCACTGCCTGCGAGAAGTACCTGGGCACCGCGGCGAGCAGCGCGTCGATCGACGCCGGCGAGAGCCTGCCGCCGGCACCGGCGTTAGCGAACAGATCCGGCAGCGACAGCGCCGGGCACAGCGTGGCGCCCGCGCAGTCGCCACCCGCGCGGTAGCCATAGTGCGCCAGCAGCCTGCGCTGGTAGGCGCTCATCCAGCTGATCGTGGCCGGCGTCGCGACATCCCTGGCGTGCACGATCACGTCGATCTCGCCGGAGCTGCCGGACACGCGCTCGAGCTCGTGCAGGTTGCGCAGCGCCGCCGTGTTGGCGGGAACAAGCTTGGTGATGTCCGACTGGACCGGCATGCGCGCGTCGGCGATCCAGCCGGCGATCGCTAGCAGGAGCCCGACCGTCAGAACGCGTCCGGGGTGTCGCGCCGCACCGATTGCGAGGCCGCTGCCGGTGGACCGCAGCAAGCTCGGCCGGCGACCGGAGCGGCCGAGTCGACGCGGGCGCGCATGCGCGCGCGCCCGCGGCCCGAGGGGGCGCGCGCCCTTCGCGGGGGTGCGTACGCGCTCCGCGGGGGTGCGTGCGCGCTCCGCGGCGTCCCGCAGGATCTCACCGGCGCCCCGCAGCGACGCACCCAGCAAGCCGAGGTCCGAGCGACCGAGAACGATCACCGCGGAGCCGCCGGTCAGCGTGCACCCCAGCGCGATCACGATGCCGATCACGAGCAGCGCGCCGAAGCCCCGGACCATCGGCACCGGCGAGAGCAGCAGCACGAGGAACCCCGCGGCGGTCGCGAGCGCCGCCGTCGCGATTGCCGGTCCGCCGCGCCGCGCCGCGTCCGCAACAGCCCCCTCCCCCACGTCAGGTGATTCGCGCGCCCGGGATTGGAACTGGATCGCGTAGTCAACAGCAAGCCCGATCAGGATCGGCAGCACCGCGACCGAGGCCATTGTCAGCGTCGCGCCGGCGAGCGATGCCACGCCGAAAGTGATCGCGGCGGCGGCAAGCGCGATCGCAAGCGGCGCCAGCCGCAAGGTGCCCCCGAACACCAGCGCCAGGCTGAGGCCCATGACCGCGATCGCGCCGAGCAACAGCGGCGGGATCTGACGGGTGATCTGCGCCGCGAGATCGCTTACCAGCACGGGCTCGCCGGTGACCGTGTAGCCGGCGCCATGGCGCAATCGGAAGCGCCTCATCGCAGCCGCTTCGCGGATCCACGTGATCGCGCGCGCGATCTGCGTGGGATCCAGCCCGGCCCGCAGCCGCACGCCGATCAGCGCCGCATCGCTTGTCGGGAACAGGTAGTGCAGTTGCGCCCGCGGCGTCGCGATGCCGCGGCTCTGCTGAAACACGATCTGCGAGAGGAACGCCTGGCTGTCGATCGACGGAACGCTGTCGATGCCCGCTTGCAGCGCGAGCTTCTCGAGCTGCGCAGCCAGCCGCTCGCTCTCCAGCCGGCCCGCGGTGATTGCTGCCGACCTTGCGAGCGCGGTGCCCAGTCCGTCCGCGAGCGCGAGTGCGGATGCCCGCGCCTGCGCGCGTGCGACCTGCGTCTGGTCGGCCTTGCGCAGGGCCAGCAGCTGCTCGTTGACGGCCGTTACGGCGTGGTTGAGGAACGTACCCGGCCCGTAGACGACCTGCGCCGGGCGCTGTCGCATGAGCCTGCCGCAGGGGCTCTCGCGGCCGCCGTAGGGTGGTAATGCCCCGCGCGGGGCCGGCTCTAGTGCCAGCAGCTGATCGTCGGGCACGAGCACCTGCCCGGCGAAGCAGGCCTCGAGCTCGCTGACGGTCGCGAGATCCTGCGTCGCGATCAGGTTGGTCAAGGGCTCGCGGACGAGCACGACGACGGCGTCAGCGCCGAACTGCCGATAATCGGACTCGGTCGCACGGTAGCTCGCAGACGAGCTCGGGACGAGCGTGCCGTCGGCGACGGAGGGCTGCAGGGACAGCGCCAGCAGCCCGCCGGCGAGCGTCAGGGTCGCGAGGATCGCGAGGGTCCTCAGCGGCGCGCGCGCCGCTAGGAGCGCAACTCGCAGCAGGTGCCGCTCAGCATTCATCGGTGATGGCGCCACTAGTCCATCGTCAGCGGGCCCTGCGACTCTCCGGCGAGGAACTGGCGGATGAACGGGTTCGAGGAGTTCAGCATGTCTTGCGCGGGGCCGGCCTCGACGATTCGCCCGCGCCACAGCACGTTGATGTAGTCGGCGACACGGCGCGCGCTCATGATGTCGTGTGTGATCACGGCGAACGTCGGCAGGTACTGCTTGCGCGCCTGCTTGGCCTCCTGCATCATGTCGCGATGGACCTCTAGGATCAGCTCGCCGAGCAGCGCCGTGCGAACCGGGTCCAGCCCGGAGTCGGGCTCGTCGAACAGGACGATGTCGGGACCGAGCACGAGCGCCCGCGCGAAGCCGGCGCGCTTGCGCATGCCGCCGGAGAGCTCGTTCGGGAAGCGCTCGCGCGACTGCGCCAGCCCCACCTCTTTGAGCCTGAGCATCACGATCGACTCGATCTCCTCCTCGCTCTTCTCGGTGTGCTGGCGCAGCGGGAAGGCGACGTTGTCGTAGAGGTTCATCGAGCCGAACAGCGCGCCGTCCTGGAACAGCAGGCCGAACTTCTTGCGCATCTCGAAGAGGTCGTCGTCGGCCATGTTCGGCACCGACTGGCCGTGCACGAGCACGTCGCCCTTGTCGGGGTAGAGCAGCCCGACCATGTGCTTGATGCAGACCGACTTGCCGGTGCCCGACGGTCCGATGATCATCGAGACCATCCCCTCAGGCAGGCCCATGTTCAGGCCGCGCAGGATCCGGTTCTTACCGAACGCCTTGTAGGTGTTGACGAACTCGACTGCGTCGGGGTGCCCCGAGGGGTACACACGGTAGCTGTGCCACTTGTAATCCTCCTCCGAGCCACCTTCCGGTGGAGCCGGGCGCCCAGGGTCCGACGGCCCGGGCGTCGCTTCGATGCGGTCATGGTCAGCCGGGGTGCCGCGCATTCAGCCTCCGATCGGCGCCCGCGGATTGGCACCCCAGAACAGTTGCGTTCCGAGCATGCCGATCAAATGCACCGACACGATGTTCATCACCATCGACTTGGCTGTCGCCGTACCCACACCGACCGGTCCCCCGCTGGCGTTGAAGCCGTAATAGCAACCCACCAGCACGATCACCGTCGCCATGCACATCGCCTTGATCAAGCTGAACAACAAGTCAGGCGGGTTCTGGAACTGCCAGAAGATCAGGAAGAAGCCGCCCGAGCTGATGTCGCCGATCTGCTGCACCACCGCCAGGTAGCTGGCGAAGTAACCCGCCCCGATCGAGCAGAGGTAGACGAACGGGAGCACCAGCAGGGCGGCGACCAGGCGCGTCGCGCATAGGAACGTCACGCCACTGATGCCCATCACCTCGAGCGCGTCGATCTCGTCGGAAATGCGCATCGAGCCGAGCTCGGCGACGATTCCGGTGCCGACTTTCGCCGCCATCATGTAGCCGAACACGAGCGGCACCAACTCGCGCAGGTCGCACCACGCGGAGAACACGCCGGCGTAGGCGGGGGTGCCAATCGAGCGGTTGAAGTATGCGCCCTCGATCCCGCACTGCAGGCCGATGATGAACACCAGCCCCCAGATCACGAGCGTCGAGGAGACGATCAGGATCCCGGCCTGACGCAGCGCCTCGCCGAAGAAGCGCAGCACGCGCAGCCGAGCCACGTCGCCGAGGACCTTCGCGGCGAACTTGACGACCTCGCCGAACGACGTCAGCCACTCGCGCGGGACGGCGAAGAAGTCGCTCATCAGCCGCTGAGGCCTTTCCCGCCCAGCACTGTCTCCCCCGTCCGACGTGCCGCCGAGCCGATGCACCGCTCACTTGACAATGGTCGTCAGCTCCGGATGGGTCGCGAGCAGCACCTGCGTGAACACGTAGTTGAAGGCGAAGATCCCGAGGAACGCGATCACAACGGCCTGGTTGACCGCGCGTCCGACGCCTGCCGCACCACCTGACGCCGTCATCCCCTTGTAACAGCACACAACCGCGATGATCGCACCGAACAGCGTCGTCTTGAGGACCGAGCCCCACAGGTCGGTAGTCGATGCGTTGCTGAAGAACGTCGCGAAGAACGGTCCGAGCGGGGCGTGGTTGACGACCGTCGCGAGAAGGCCGCCGAGAACCCCGAACAGCAGCGCGTAGATGTCAAACAGTCCGGTCACGAGCATCAGCGCCAAGAAGCGCGGCACGACGAGGTTCTTGATCGGGTCCACGCCGAGCACCTCGAGCGCGTCGAGCTCCTCGCGGATCTTGCGCGCGCCGAGGTCGGCGGTGATCGCGGTCCCCGCCACGCCGGCGAGGACGATCGCGTCGACGAACGGGGCGAACTCGCGGATCGAGGCGAGCACGAAGAAGCCACCGAGACGGTCCAGAGCACCGAACAGGACCAGGAAGTTCGCCGCCTGCAGGCCGGGCGCCTCGTAGCCGAAGGCGATCGTGGAGATCAGCAGCGGGAACCAGCACAGCCGCAGCGCGAACATGAACTGGCCCACGAACTCCGGGCCATAGGGGTACGGCGGCCGCGCCGCCGAGATGATCGTGCGGCCGGTCAGGATCATCATCTCGCCCGTCTCCTCGAGGACGGACCGCAGCGGCTCAATCGACCGGTCTGCGACTGCTCGAATCAAGTTCTAAGGCTCCTCAATTGCCGGCCGCTGGTGCTGGGGTGCGAACAGCCTACGCGCTGAAGCTGACGGCGTGCCAGACAGGCTGGCCGGGCTGGCCGGTGCTGGCCGGTGCTGGCCGGTGCTGGCCGGTGCGCGGCGCTCAAGTGACTGCGCGTGGTCACCGGCGGCGCCCGGCGGGCGCGCGCCGGCGTGGTATCTTGCTGACCGCTTTGAGCTGGCGCAGAATCAGTCGCGGCGCCGCGAGCGCCGCGATCGCGGCGGTGACGGCGCTCGCGGCGGGGCTTGGCGTAGATGCCTGCGGCGGCGGGAGCGCATCCGCCGGCGGCGCCGGCTCGGGAGGCCGGGGCGCGGGCGCGAGCAGCGCCGAGTTTCCCGTGCAGGTAGCGATTGCGAGCTTTCCCGGAGCGCAGCGCCTGGCGCAGACAGTCCACCTCGTGATCGGCGTGCGCAACGTCGGCACCGCGACGCTCGCGAACGTGGCCGTGACGATCACCGACCCCCGGTACGGCACCTCGGCGCAGGCTTTCAGCGCGCTGATCCCGGCCCAGCCGGGGCTCGCGAGCCGTTCGCGGCCGATCTGGATCATCGACCGGCCGCCTGTGCCGTGCGGCTACAGCTGTCGCAGCGGCGGTCCCGGAGGGGCCGCGACCGCGTACTCCAACACCTGGGCGCTGGGCGCGCTCGCCCCCGGCCGCACGGCGATTTTCAACTGGACGCTGACCGCCGTGCAGGCGGGCAGCTATACGGTGGCATACCGCGTAGCAGCGGCGCTGGATGGCAGCGCCAGGGCGGTGCTGCCGGGTGGCCTCCCGGCTACCGGGCGCTTCCGCGTAACGGTCGCCGAGCAGCCTCGCAAAGCGCATGTCAGCGACAATGGGCGGGTCGTCTATTCCCCGTAGCCATCCGGCGAACGGGTCGGCGACGCGCTTTGTCCATCGGGATAGTGACCGGCGACGGCTACTTGCCTACGCTTAGATTTGAAGTCTCGACGAGACCGACTACCCATGCGCGCCTCCGCCGCAGGGCTGAACAGGAAGCTCCGCAGCGGAGCGCTCAGCAGGAAAGCTCCGCCGCAGGCTCGAACAGGAAGGAAAAGACACGCATGCCTCGCATCCGCCAGCAGAACGTCCTCGCCGCGCAATGGACTCCGAATGGAGGTGCGCTCGGCGCTCCGGACCTGACCACCGCCGACAACCAAGTGTTCGGCGCGAACGTGTTCAGCGCCGCCGTGCAGCGCCAGCGACTTCCCAAGGACGTCTTCAAGCGACTCTCGCAGACGCTCGCGCGTGGCGAACCGCTCGACACCTCGCTCGCGGACGGTGTGGCGATCGCGATGAAGGAATGGGCGCTGGAGAAGGGAGCAACCCATTACACGCACTGGTTCCAGCCGCTTACCGGCTCTACGGCCGAGAAGCACGACAGCTTCTACGGACCGACGGGCGAGGGCACGGCGCTGGCCGAGTTCTCCGGCAAGGAGCTGATCCAGGGCGAGCCGGACGCCTCGAGCTTCCCGACCGGCGGCATCCGTTCCACCTTCGAGGCGCGCGGCTACACCGCCTGGGACCCGACCAGCCCGGCCTTCATCCTCGATAACCCCAACGGCGCGCTGCTCTGCATCCCGACCGCGTTCGCCTCCTGGACGGGCGAGGCGCTTGACCACAAGATCCCGCTGCTGCGCTCGATGGACGCGCTGTCCAAGTCGGCCGTGCGAGCGCTGAAGCTGTTCGGCAACAGCAGCGTCTCGCGCGTGTTCACGACGATCGGCCCCGAGCAGGAGTACTTCCTGATCGACGAGCAGTACTACTTCGAACGTCCCGACCTGATCACCACGGGGCGCACGCTGTTCGGCGCCAAGCCGCCGAAGGGCCACGAGCTCGACGATCACTATTTCGGCTCGATCCCGGAGCGGATCCTCGCCTACATGCTCGATTCCGAGCGCGAGCTGTCGAAGCTCGGCGTGCCGGTCAAGACGCGCCACAACGAGGTCGCGCCGAACCAGTACGAGCTGGCGCCGGTGTTCGAGAACTCGAACGTCGGCTCCGACCACCAGCAGCTATCGATGCAGGTCATGCAGAACGTCGCGCGCCGCTATGGCCTCGTATGCCTGCTGCATGAGAAGCCGTTTGCGGGCGTCAACGGCTCCGGCAAGCACAACAACTGGTCGATGGGCACCGACGCCGGCGAGAACCTGCTCGAGCCCGGCGACACGCCGCACGAGAACCTCCAGTTCCTGTTCTTCTGCGCGGCAGTGATCCAGGCGGTCAACAAGTACCAGGGGCTGCTGCGCGCATCGATCGCATCGCCCGGCCAGGATCACCGGCTGGGCGCCAACGAAGCGCCCCCGGCGATCATCTCGATCTTCCTCGGCGGCGAGCTCGAGAGCGTGTTCGGGGCGATCGAGCGGGGCGAGGCGGGCGAGTCGGTGCCCGGATCGTTCCTCGGTCTCGGCACGCCGGTGCTGCCGCCGCTGCCGATGCACGGCGGCGACCGCAACCGCACGAGCCCGTTCGCGTTCACCGGCAACAAGTTCGAGTTCCGCGCACTCGGCTCCAGCATGTCGCCGTCGCTCCCGAACACGGTGCTCAACACAATCGTCGCCGAATCGATCGACGAGCTCGCCGAGGAGCTCGAGAACGCGGTCCGGGGCGGAGCCACGGTCGAGGCCGCGCTGCCCTCGATCCTCCAGAGTAGCTACGCCGACAACAAGCGGATCGTGTTCGGTGGCGACAACTACGCCGAGGAGTGGTACGAGGAGGCGGCGAAGCGCGGGCTGCTGAACCTCCGCTCGACCCCCGACGCGCTGCCCTACCTGGTCGACGAACAGACGTTGACGGTGTTCTCCAACTACGGCGTGCTGTCGCCACGTGAGCTCGAGGCCCGCTATGAGGTGTTCCTCGAACAGTACGTGACGAAGGTCAACATCGAGTCCGAGACCGCAGCGCAGATCGCCCGCACGCTGCTGCTGCCGGCCGCGGCACGCCACCTCGCGTTGCTGTTGGCGGCGCAACTGCCGGAGCTGGCGGCCGAGACGGAGACCTTGATCTCGGAGTTCGTGGACTCGATCCGGGGCCTCGAAGCCGCCAACCTCGGCGATAACCAGCCGCATGAGGACACGCTCGCCCACGCCAAGTACATGCACGACACGGTGGTACCGGCGATGGACGCGGCGCGGGCCGCGGCGGACAAGCTGGAGAAGGTGGTGGCCGACGATCTGTGGCCGCTGCCAAAGTACTCCGAAATCCTGTTTATCAAGTAGCAAGGGAGCGTCGGCGCGCTGACCGCCCCGTGCCCGCAAGGGTGTCGCTGCGACGCAGCGTTTCACCCGGCCGCGCGGGGCGGGTCATGCGGCGCGCCGACAAGCCTCGACTATACGTCTAGCCCGCCCGGTAACGCAGCGCAACTTGCACGCCGGGAGCGTGTTCTACGCTACGTTGAGGCTTCGTATGCTGCAAGAAAGCGACGGCCGCGCTGGTCGGCCTCTCGGGCTGGCGCGAACACGAGCCGCCTACGTGCTGCTGATTAGCTTCGCGGCACTGGCCGGTTTCTGGGTGGCGGCGTCTGCTGGGATCGCCGCCGGCGCAGCGCGGCGTAACCCCGGATCCGGCGGCAGCGGACTGTCCCAGCCGACCTCCAGGATCTCGGCCGCGACCTCGACGACCCCGACCTCAACGACCCCGACCCCGACCCCGACGACCAGCACGCCTCCTGCTACCACCACCACAACCGGGCCGTCAACGGTGCCATACCCGGCCCCGCCGGTGATCGGGGTCGGCACGCCCGCGGCCGCGTTCCGCACGCGCGGGATGTGGATCTGGGTGCTGGCCGACTCCGATGGCGGCAGCGTCAGCTCGGTGATCGCGGACGCGGAGCGCTACGGGTACAAGACACTGATCATCAAGAGCAGCGACGGCGCCGGCATGTGGCCGCAGTTCACCAGCAAGCTCGTGCAGACTCTGCACGGCGCTGGTCTGCACGTGTGCGCCTGGCAGTACGTCTACGGTGCTCACCCGATCCTGGAAGCGCAAGCCGGCGCCCAGGCGGTCAGCGATGGCGCCGACTGCCTCGTGATCGACGCCGAGGCGGAGTACCAGGGCCGCTATGTGCAAGCGCAGACCTACATCACCAAGTTGCGGTCGCTGATCGGCGCAAGCTTCCCGGTCGCGCTCGCGGGCTTCCCGTACGTCGATTATCACGCCTCGTTCCCGTACTCGGTGTTCCTCGGTCCCGGCGGCGCCCAGTACAACATGCCGCAGATGTACTGGTATGACATCGGCACGACGGTGCAGGCTGTCTACCGGCACACGTACGAGTTCAACGAACTCTACGAGCGACCGATCTCGCCGCTCGGCCAGCTGTTCCAGGCGCCGCCGGCGTCGCAGATCTACCAGTTCCGGTCGCTCTCGCGCTACTACGGCGGCACCGCCGGCGGCGGCATCAGCTGGTGGGACTGGCAGGAGGCCGAACCCACGCAGTTCGCGGCAACCGCGAAGCCGGTCGGCGGGATCCGTGGCTTCGTCGCCGACACAGCCGTTGCCGAGTTGGCGGAGGGCGACGCCGGCGACGTCGTCGTGTGGGCCCAGGAGCACCTGATCTCGGCGGGCGATCGGGTCACAGTCGACGGCGAGTTCGGCCCGCAAACGCAAGCCGCTGTGGAGAGCTTCCAGGCGGTCAGCGGCCTGCCGGTCACCGGTGTCCTCGACCCCGTCACGTGGTCGGCGCTGCTGCGCTATCAACCGGCGGCGGTCACCTGGGTGCTGCACAACAGTCAACTCAGCGCGCAGGTCGCGCGCGGCGGACGCGAGGTGCTGCAGGTGCCGAAGTCCGCCTCGCTGCGCGAACGCGCCGACGAGCTGGCGGGCGCCGGCGGAGCGGGCCTGCCCGATTCAGCGCAGCGCGGCCCCGCGGGGCCGCGCACAGGCTGACCGCGCCCGCGCGGGTCCGCCGGACAGCCGCGCGCGATCTCAGCTGCCCGGGTCTACGGGGCTCGATGCGTCGCCCGGCATTCCGTCGAGCGCGAGCCGGCGGTTCTTGTAGGCGTCGTCGTCTGTGACCTCTCGCCCGAACCACGCCGGCGCACCGAAGCGTGCCGCGGCTTGCACGTCGGGGAACTCAACCTCGGCGACGCTCAGGCCGGTGAGCGCACCCTCGTACACGTCCAATTCGATCAGGAGCCGATCCGAAACCGGGATCTCGTAGCGGGTCTTCTGCACGCGCCTGCCGGCGGTCGCCGGCCACAGCGTCTCGAACTGCTCGTCGCTCAGCGCGACCTCCGCCTCCTCACGCACGAGTCCGCCGCCACGCTTGGCGCTCAGCAGCAGCCGCTCCCCAGCGCGGCGCAGGCGCACCTCGGCGCCGTCGGCCCCGACCGCGATGTATCCCTGCGTGATCGCGTACGAACGGTGAGACGTGAGGTCAGACGGGAGCGACGCCACCAGGAACTTGCGCTCGATCTCCACTGCGGCGGCCGATCCTAGCCGAGGATCGTGCCGGGCTCGATCAAAACGGGCTCGGGCGTGTCGAGCTCGACTTCACCGCGCACCACGACGCCGGCGCCGAAAGTGATGTCGCCGCGCACGACCAGGCGCCCCGCCTCCCGCAGCGACGGCGGTCCGTGGGGGAACCGTGTCTCGAAGTCGTCGAGCAGCTTGTAGAAGCGCTGGTCGAGCGCAACGAACGGCAGCTGTCCCGCGCGCCCGGGGATCGGCGTCACCTCGAAGTCGTCACTGAGCTGATATACGTCGGAGCGCAGGACGAGCAGGTCGTCGGTCGTCTTCACCGGCGCGAAGCGCGTGCGCGGGACCAGCAGCAGGCGCGCCCCGGGGAAGCTGCCGACCGCGGCTCCCATCGCGCTCTCGAGCTGGACCACGGGCGTGGAGTGCTGATCGCGCGGATCGACGGTCTTGCGGTTGACGATCACCGGAAGATCGAGCACGCCTGCGTGGCGATCGAGCGTTCCCGCCAGCTCCTCGAGATCGATCCACAAGCTGTTGGTGTTGTAGTAGCGCCAGCGCCGGAAGTCCCTGAACGAGTCGGCGTCCTCATCGGGCGTCTGCGCGACCTCGCGCAGCACGAGTTGCCGGTCGCTGCGCCGCCGCGCGATGTGGCCGCCCTTGCGATCAGCCTCGGTGCCCTGTACGACCTCCATCAGGAACGGGATCTGCTCGGCTGCCATGTGCGACGCGATCCGCGCGTCGACGGTCGCCCCGAGGTTGTCGGCGTTGGCGATCATCGCGTAGCGAAAGCCGCGCTGGCGCAGCGCGTCGAGCATCCCGGAGCTGCGCAGGGCGCTGTAGACGGCGCCGTGCCCGGGTGGATACCACTCGAGCGCCGGCGCGGCGGGCCAGCTGACCGGCTCCAGGGTGCGTGCCTCAAGCTTCGGAAGCATGTCCTGCAGGAAGTCGAGCGCGAGCCCATCGACCGGCAGATCGGGATGTCCGGCGAGCGCCACCAGCGTCTCGGCCTGGGTCGCCCCGCTGTCCATCAGCACCAGCGGCAGGCGCACGCCGTAGCGGTGGCGCAGAGCGAGCGTCTGGCCGACGATGATCTCGAGGAACGAGCGGCCGTCGCGCGCCTGAACCAGCGACTTCGGGCGTCGCAGGCCCATCGAGGTCGCGAGGCCCCCGTTGAGCTTGATCAGCGCCACGCGCGCGAGCGCCTGCGCCGGATCCGCTGCGGGCAGCTCGTCGAGCGCTGGAACGCCCGGGGCCGGATCGAGCTCGGCGCTGGGCATCAGCGTCGTGACGCCGCTGCGCACATGCTCGAGCGCGCAGCCGAAGCTGCGGATCGCCTCCTCGGGCTGACCGGCCTCGCGCATCTTGACAATGGCCGCGTTGATCGCGGGATCGTCAACGGCCGCGGTGATCGCTGGATCGTTCATCTGGTCCATTGTGTCGGAGCCCGCTCGACGGCGCCCCACCGCGTTCAAGCATCGCCGGGAACGCCGTCGCGCAACTCGGCCAACCACGCCACGGCCGTGCTGTCGCTGGGGGCACGCCAGTCGCCACGCGGCGACAGCGAGCCGCCGGAGCCGACTTTGGGCGCGTTCGGGATCGCCGAGCGCTTGAACTGGCTGGTGTGGAAGAAGCGCTCCAGGAACACCGCCAGCCAGTGGCGGATCTCCGCCAGCGAGTAGTCGTAGCGTCGCTGCAGCGGGATCAGGTCTGGCCATGCGCCGGCGCTTCGATCGCCCCATGCGTGCTGCGCGAGCCACGCGACCTTGCTCGGACGGTAACCGAAGCGTAGGACGTAGTACAGGAAGAAGTCGACGAGCTCGTAAGGCCCGACGATCTTTTCGCTGTGCTGTTCGGGCACGCCCGAGTCGGGGTCCGCCGACGGGACCAGCTCCGGTGAGATCTCAGTGTTCAGGATCGAGTCGAGCACCGCGTCGGCCTGGCTGCCGAACTGGTCGGTTTCGATCGCCCAGCGCAGCAGGAACTGGATCAGCGTCTTGGGCACCGACGCATTGACGTTGTAGTGCGACATGTGGTCGCCGACGCCGTAGGTGCTCCAGCCGAGCGCGAGCTCGCTAAGATCGCCAGTGCCGACGACCAGCGCCCCATGATGGTTGGCCAGGCGGAACAGATGCGAGGTCCGCTCCCCCGCCTGGACGTTCTCGAAGGTGACGTCGTAGACCGGCTCCCCCGCACCCGCGCGATGGCCGAGGTCGCGCAGCATCTGCGTGGCCGACGGACGGATGTCCAACTCGGCGGCGCTCACGCCGAGTGCGTGCATCAGCGCCAGCGCGTTACCGCGCGTGCGCGCGCTGGTCGCAAAGCCGGGCATCGTGTAGGCCAGCACGTTGGTCCGCGGCAGGCCGAGATGCTCCAGCGCGCGGGCGGCCACAATCAGGGCCTGGGTCGAGTCCAGGCCACCCGAGACGCCGATCACGACCCGCTCGATCCCGGTCGCCTGCAGGCGCGTCTGCAAGCCGGCGACCTGGATCAGGTAGACCTCCTCGCAGCGCTCGTTGCGGCTCGCGTCGTCGGCGGGAACGTACGGGAAGCGCTCGAACGTGCGGCGCAGCCGGACTGCGTTGCCGGGGACGCCGAGCTCGAACTCGATCCGCCGCATCGTCGCCAGGCGCTCGCGGTAATCGCCGATCGTGTCGCCCCAGTGGCTCAGCTCACCGCGGTCGCCCACAAGCCTGTCGAGATCGATGTCGGCGAAGATCAGCTGCTCCTCGGGCGCGAACCGGATCGACTCCGCCAGCAGGTCGCCGTTCTCGCAGATCAGCGCCTGGCCGTCCCAGGCGAGGTCGGTGGTCGACTCGCCCTGTCCGGCGGCGGTGTACAGGTAAGCGGCCAGCATCCGCGCCGACTGCGTCTTGCAGAGCGTGCGGCGGTAATCGGCCTTGGCGACGGTGACGTTGCTGGCCGACAGGTTCGCGAGCACGGTCGCGCCGGCCAGCGCACCGTAGGTGCTCGGCGGGATCGCGGTCCAGAGGTCCTCGCAGATCTCGACGTGGACCGTGAAGTCCGCGATGTCGCGGCACGCAAACAGCAGATCGGGCCCGAACGGGACCTGCTCGCCGAGCAGCGGCACGTGATCGCCGATCGCGTCGCGCGCAGCACGGAACTGGCGCTTTTCGTAGAACTCGAGGTACGCGGGCAGAAAGCTCTTGGGAACGACGCCCAGGATCCGGCCGCGGTGGATCACGGCAGCGCAGTTGAACAGGCCCTGCTCGGCTCGCAGCGGCAGACCGACGACGATCACCGGCCACAGCGTCTCGCTCTCGGACACGATCCTCTGTAGCGCGCGCATCGTGGCGTCCAGCAGCGCACCCTGGCGGAACAGGTCCTCGCTCGTGTAGGCGCTGAGTCCGAGCTCCGGAAAGATCACCAGCGCGGCGCTGGCCTGCGACGCTCGGCCCGCCAGCGCCAGCGTCCGCGCCGCGTTGGTCTGCGGGTCGGCGACGGCGACGGTTGGGACCGCCGCCGCGACTCGCACGAACCCATGGCGGTACAGCGAAGCGAAGGGTGGCTGCTGGTGGCTGCTGTGAGCGGTCACTGAGTCGTGCATCGTATTCAGGAAGGCGCTCGCTGAGCGATCCGGGCCCGCTGCCGGCGCCGTATCCGCGCCTACTTAAATAGTGTTGGATATGCAGGACCGCCTCAGCTAGGATCAGCTTCCAGGGGCGTTTCAGGAGTTCCTGAGAGAGAGAAACGGAATTGCGCAATCCATGGGTCGCGCTTGATGCGTTCACCAACCCCGTCGAGCATGCTCGAGTTCTTAGTCGAGCGCACGAGCGGAGCGTCTGCGACGGAGCGGCGGCGCCCCGCGCCGTACGCGCGCTGGTGCTCGCCAGCTGGCAGCGCAGCCTCGCCGCCGGGGTGACCCCTGACGCGGGCGGAGCAGCGGTCATGCTGAGCGAGGATGAGCTCCACGAGCGCCAGGAGCACTCGCCCCTTGCCAGCGCAACGGAGGCGATCTTCAAATGTCTGCGCAGCCTCGACGGCGACGTCCGGCACGTGGTCGCGGTGGCCGACGCGGAGGCGAACCTCCTGTGGGTGCGCGGCGAGTGGCGCGCTGTCGAGCTGGCGCACAGAATGCGCTTCGCCGAGGGCGCCACGTGGTCGGAGTCGGCGGCCGGAACCAACGCAGTCGGCACGGCGGTCGCACTCGACCACGCCGTACAGATCTTCTCGGCCGAGCATCTGGTCGCGGCCGTTCACCCGTGGACCTGCTCGGCTGCCCCGATCCACGACCCGTCTACTGGTGCGCTGATCGGCGTGGTCGACCTGACCTCGGACCTGCGCACGGCCCATCCACACACGCTGTTGCTCGCAGCGCTGGCGGCACAGGCGGCGGAGACGAAGCTGCGCTTCGACGCGCTCGAGCGCCGCACGAGGCTGCGCGAGCGCGCCGCGAGCCTGATACCGCACCCGCGCAAGCTCAGCTTCGGGACGGCGCCGCAGGCAAGCAAGCCTTCAGGCCCGGGCGTGCTGTCACTGCAGCTGCTCGGCCACGGTGCGAGCGCCGGGCTTCGCAACGGAAACGGCAACGGCGCCACCAACGACGCCGACACCGACAGCCACAGCCACACCAACGGCGGCAAGACCGGCGCCAACGGCGGCAAGACCGGCGCCAACGACAGGGGACACGGCGACGACGAGCGCGGGCTGCGCTCGCTCGAGCTGCTGGCGGTGCTTGCGATGCACCCAGACGGGCTGACGGCCGAGGAGCTCGCGCTCGCGCTTTACGGCGAGTCCGGCAAGGCCGTGACGATCCGCGCCCAGGTGCATCGGGTGCGGACCAGGCTCGGCCGGCAGATGGTCGAGACCCAGCCGTACCGGCTCGCCGGACAGTTCGAAGCCGATTGGATGCACGTGCGGGACCTGGTCGCGGCAGGCCGTCCAGGCGCGGCACTACGCGCGTATCGTGGGCCGCTCCTGCCGGCGTCCGACGCCCCGGCGATTGTCGAGACGCGCATGTTGCTGGAGGAATCGCTGCGGCGCAGCGTGCTGACGACCGCCGACCCGGAGTTGCTCTCGCGGTGGCTCGAGCACGCGTCCGGGAGCGACGATCTGGCCGCGGCGCGCACGCTCGTGGCCGTGCTGCCGGCCGGGGACCCGCGGCGAGCCGCGGCGACCGCAAAGCTGGGAGCGATCGCGCGGCGCCTGAATCGAACCGTGGTCTGAGGGGCGGTACCGCCGGCACGCCAACACAACACAGCACGACGCCGGGCGCGGGAGCTCGCAGATGGCGCAACCCGGGTGCAACCCGCGAACGCATAGCTTTTTGACGATCGTTCAAGTACCTCTGAGGAGAGGGAGAGTAGATGGCTACTGTTACTGAGGCGGCCTCGCCGGCCGCATCGTTCATGGCTCAGCGCAAGCGGATGCTGATCAACGGTGAGTGGGTTGACGCGCGCAGCGGCAAC
>JBKQKK010000184.1:0-12220 GCA_052147535.1 Solirubrobacteraceae bacterium
GGCATCCGCCGCGCTCAGAAGATGGGTCTACACGTTGTCGCGTCCGACGGATCCCCGGACGCGCCGGGCCTGGCGGCTGCCGATGACGCGATCATCGCCTCGACGTACGACGTCGCCTCGACCGTCAAGGCCGCCCGTCGCTACCACGAGCGCGTGCGTCCGATCGACGGAGTCCTCTGCATCGCGTCCGACGTGCCGCTCACGGTGGCGAGCGTTGCCGCCGAGCTGGGACTTCCCGGCATCCCGCCGGCGGCGGCACTGCTGGCAACCGACAAACTCGAAATGAAGCGACGCTTCGCTGCCGCCGGCGTTCTCATCCCTTGGTTCGCGCCGGTCAACGAGCGCGCCGATTTGGATCGAATCGTCGCTGAGGAGGGCATGCCGCTCGTGCTGAAGCCCGTGGACAGCCGGGGCGCGCGGGGAGTTCTGTTGCTTGTGCCGAACGTCGATCTCGACTGGGCCTTTGCAACCTCCATGGCTCAGTCGCCCTCGAGACGGCTCCTAGTCGAGCGCTTCCTGTCCGGACCGCAGATATCGACCGAGTCGATCGTGCTGAGCGGAACGGCCCACACAGTCGGCGTCGCGGACCGTAACTACAGCCAGCTCGCCCGATTTGCGCCGTTCATGATCGAGGACGGGGGTGAGCTCCCGAGCTGCTTGGAACCAGACGCGCGCGAACAGGTGCTGCGCGTCGTCCAGCAGGCGACCGCAGCGCTGGGGGTGCGCGACGGCGTTGTGAAGGGTGACATCGTGCTCAGCGAAGGAAGGGCGGTCGTGATCGAGATCGCGCCGCGCCTGAGCGGCGGGTACCTGTGCACGTTCGAAATCCCGCTCAGCACCGGGGTGGACTTCGTCGGCGCTGCGATCCGCGTCGCGCTCGGCGATCGGGTAGAGGCGGCCGACCTGCACCCCCGCGAGTCGCACGGCGTGGCACAGCGGTGGCTGTTCCCGTCCGCCGGACGGGTGCTGGGGATCAGCGGTACGGATCAGGTGGCCGCACGACCGGAGGTCGCGCTGCTGGAGGTGCGCGTTGCCGTGGGTGACGTGATCGGCCCTGTCAACAGCCATTCGGCGCGTGCGGGCGTCGTGATCGCCACAGGGGTGACGCGCGAAGCGGCCATCGATGCCGCCGAGCGGGCTGTGAGCGACGTGACCATACAGATCGACACACAGGCGCACCCACGACAGTCCCCGACGGGTGCCGGCGCGCCGCCCGGCCCCGTTACACGCCGCGCCGCGCCCGAGCGCGGCTAGTCTCTGCGTTGATCATGGAAGCCGGCGCGAACAGCGTGGACTGGTGCGAAATCGACTCTTTCGTCGGCAACTCGAGCTCCCCAGCCTTGATCGCGGCGCGGGGATGTCCCATCTGTGGGTCGGTGAGAACGCGTCCAGTGCTTGCTCTGACCGACTTTCAGTTCTATTCCGACTCAGCTTCGATCCCGAAACGAGTTGACGTTCAACAAGTGCAATGTCGGGATTGCTTTGCGCTTGCCATGGACCCGTGCTACTCCAGGTTTGGCTTCGAGGTGCTGTTCGCCGAGGCCGAGCAGTCCTACGGCGCCACCGAAGGGCGTCACGATGAACAGCTCGACTGGCTGACCGAGCGTGGCCTGCTCGACACTGGAAGCTCGGTGCTGGACGTCGGGTGCTATGACTGCGCATTCCTCGCGAAACTCCCGGGAAACATCAAGAAACTGGGCGTCGATATCGATGCAACGGCGATCGCGCGTGGCCGCGAGCGACTCGCCGGCCAGGACGCGGAGCTTGTCCACGCCGACTTCGAGCGCCTCGATCTCGACCAGCGCATCGACACGATCACGATGTTTCACGTGCTCGAGCATCTCGCTCGGCCCGTCGCAGTGCTGCAGCAGCTGCGCCGTTTCTCACATCGCGCCACGCGTCTGGTCGTAGAGGTGCCGATCGTGGAGGGCGGGCGGACCAACGACGTCGTTGGCTTCTTCTCTGTTCAGCACCTTACGCACTTCAGTCGCAGGAGCCTCGAAACGTGTCTCTCCCAGGCCGGCTGGCAGGCTGTTGAATGGGTGCAGCAGTCTGGTTACAACGGTTGCCGGGTGGTCGCAGTCCCCGATGCTCCGACCCGGGTGAGCAGAGGCGATCCCGCGGACGTCGGCCATGCACTGCGCGTGATGGCGAGCTGGGAGCATGCAGCTTCAGGGGTGATGGAGGCCCTCGAACACGTGCTTGAGTGCGAGCGCTGCGTCGTGTGGGGCGCCGGCCTACATACGGAGTATCTCTACCAGCGCACAGCACTGTTCGACAGTGACCGTCGCCGCCGGTATTTTCTTGTCGACAGCGATCCGCGCAAGCAGGGTCAGACCTGGAGAGGGCTGTCCGTGTATCCGCCGGCGGTCTTCGGCGGGCTGGATGTCGGCACGACGCCAATCGTTGTGTCGACCTATGGCAGCCAGGATGAGGTGAAGCGTGCAGCGAGCGCGTTCGAGCTGGCGAACATCGTGACGCTCTATGACGAGTTGCACGTGTATTGAGGAGCTCGTGGCCACCTGACCGCTCTCGCGTCGCTCTGCAGCAGCGCTCGTGGGCAGACGGATGCGACGGGAGCAGTTGGGTGAGGTGTGCTTCACTCAGGCGGCCAGGGCCGCGCGCCAGTGCCGGCGCACGGGCACGGCCACGGCCGCTGACCACACGAGCAGCGCAAGTGCTCCGTAGAGCCCGACGCCGATGAGGCCGCTTGGGTGCACAAGCGTGCTGCCGGCCCACACGAGCCCCGCCCATGGGATCAACCGCCCGTAGGCCGGCACGGCAACCTGGCTGCCATACTCGCGCCAGGTCAAACCTGCGCGGCGGAGCGCCAGGTGCATCCACAAGGGGAACCCGGCCATGCTCGGAATCACAGTGCCCCAGATCACACCCACGGTTCCGAACGCTGCGGTCATCGCGATCGATAGCCCGAGCGACACGAGCCCACCGATTGCGGTGAGGATCACGAAGATGCGGATGTTGCCCAGGCCGAACACGAGCGCCCCGAGAGCTCCGGTGTTGGCTCCCGTCAGCCAGCACAGAACGAAGATCTGGGCGTACACCGCGTAGCGTCCGTAGACAGGCCCTACCCACGCCACGATCAGCGACTTCGCCAGCACCAGCACGAGGATCACCCACGGGAGCGTGATGATCAGGCCGAGGAAGCTGCTCACGATCGCGAGCCGACGCACACGATCGCGCTGGCCCGCGGCGGCCAGGCGCGAGAAGGTGGAAACGACCGCGCCGCCGGTGAGCGCACTGATCATCCGTACCGCGCTGTGCGGGCGCAGAGCGACCTCGTAGACGACGATCGCGGCCGCCCCTACAAAGGCGGCGATGATGATGCGGTCGAGCGAGTACACCGCGGTGTCGGCAATCCCGATGATGAACAGTCCGCCGCCAAACGAGAGCACTTGGCGCAGGTCGCCCGCTCGCCATGAGCCAACTTGGCGGCGCAGTCCGACTCGCCGCCAGGCTACGGCCGCGCAACCGGCTCCTTCGAGCACGAGCATCGCGCCGAAGTAAGCGACAAGCACCGGCACGGAGTGCGTCACAAACGTCAGGCCCCAGATCCCGCTCAACGTGAGCAACGACACGACGATCGCCACGATCGCCCGCTGGTCGTAGCGCTCCAGACCCTCGAGCATCGCCGTGCCGATGCGCGAGGGCCAATACACGAGTGCGGTCACAGCTGCGACGAGCAGCGTCGTCACCACCTCACTGCGAACCGTTGGCGAGTCGAACAGCGCGCGCCCGATGACGAGCGCGAACACGACCAAGCTGGCGGCGACAAGCACACCGATCGCGATCATCAGCAGCAGCGAGCCGCGCACCATCGAGTTGATCCGCTCATGCTCGCCGCCGACGCGGAATTCGGCGAGGTATTTGGTCACTGACGTCGCGATCCCGAGCTCGACTGCCGTGAAGTAGCCCGTTAGCGTCGTGGCGAACACGAACAGACCCGTCGGCGCCGCGCCGATGCGGTCGATCAGCAGTGGGAGCATCAGGAAGCCGACGACGAATATCGCGAGCGTGCGCAGACTCATCAGCAGGGTGTTGAGCGGCACTGCACCGCCGCGCCACAGGCGTGCTTCCGCCGTTCGGGGTGTCTGGGTCGCCGGTGTGCCGGCTGGGGGCGGCATGCTCAATCCGACGCTCTGCTTGCGCACCATGGGCGCCGTCACGATAGCGGCTCGGTGCTCCGCCTCCAGTCAACCCGCTCGGTCGACCGATGTGGAGTGCTATCGGCCCAGCTCGGCCAGCTCGGCGGCGAAGCGCTCGGCGTCAAAGGGTGCAACGTAGGCGGCGAGCCTCCGCGACAGCGCGGCGAGCAGCTCGAGCCCGTCCGGCGCTTGGCCGAGCATTCTCTGCACGAGGGCGTCGAAGCCGGCGGCGTCGGTGAAGCTTGCGGGTAGCTCTTCCGACAACGGCGCCAAGAGGTGCGCGCGGCGCACCGGCTCGGGAAGGCGCGGGAGCCACATCGCGATCGGAAGCCCGAGCGCCGCCGCTTCGAATGCCACCGAGGAGTACGGGCTGATCAGCACGTCAGCGCGCGCGGCTGCCTCGGCGAACGGTCCCCGCGGAGCCAGCGGCAGCGAAGCACGCCCGACCGCGCGATCCATCGCCTCGTACTCCGCCGGGGATTCGGCGGGGTGGAGGCGTAACTCGACTGTGACGCCGGCGGCATGAAGGCGCTCCACTCCGCGCGCGAGCGCGTCGAGGTACTGCTCGCGCGATCCCCACGTGGTGAGCGCGGTTCCGAAGCCCGCGTTGGTGGTGGCCACGAGCACACGACGCGGCGGGCCTGCGCGCGTTGGCTTGGTCGCGTGTGGTAGGTCTGGCACCCCAACGGGCACAACGCGCGGACGGGGCGCCGCCCACCGCTCCACCTGGCGAGCGACCTCTGGCGCCCACGCGAACAGGACGTCGGCACGGCGGTCTCCGCCGTCGCCTTCGATCAGGCCGTAAATGCCGTGCTGGTAGGACGCAACGCGGATGTCGTGTTCCGCCGCCCAGACGCGCACGAGCCGGGTGATACCCAACGCACAAGTTGGCAGCACAACCGCGCGCAGCCGTGGCAGGGCCTCGAGCATAGGCACCAGTCGCGCGACCGCGGCAACCCGCTGAGCGCCGCTGGCCAGCACAGCTCCGGCGACGGCGGATAGGGCCGCGTCGAGTCCTGGATCGTCGGTGAGCTGGCGTGGGAGACGGACGGCGACGCTCGGCGGGAGTGGCTCGTGCGCGGGGACTGACGTTGGTAGAGCAAGTGCGGGCAAGCGGTGGCTGAGCACGAGCTTGGCCGCCTCTCCGTGTCCGAGCTCGGGCAGAACCGTCACGGCCAGGCCCAGACCGTGCGCCTGTTCCCGGTTCAGGCACGCAAGGGCAAGTCCCAGTCGCTGCCCAGGAACAGTGAGCACACGGATGTGTCGCCGTGCCGAGGTCGCCGCGCGAGCCATCACGATCGCGCGGGCACCGACACCCCGCAGGCCGACGCCACCGCGGAACGGCAGCTCCAAGCGCCATTGCTGCGCGGTTTCCGCGGGGAGGCCGCACGCAGCGCTCACGCCCGTCGCGATGGCCGGCGGTGTGTCGGCCGATGGGAGCATCTCGTCGAATGGTCCCTCCTCTCGCAGCGCGCTGCCGGCGGCATAGGCGCACAGCACATTGACCCACTCGATGCGCAGCTCATACTCGGCCGCCTCGAGAAGCTTCTCGTCGCCCACGGTCTCGCGCAGGCGCCCGAGTAGATCGCGCACCTGATTCTCGATGCGCCCCCGCTCGGGCCAATCCAGCAAATTGTCAGCGAGCAGCACGCGTACGCCATCCAGCGATCGGGCGGCGCTGCGGGAGAACGCGAGCACGACGTCATCGTGCGCCGGCGGCGGGCGATCGATCTCGTTGAGACTCCCGGACCAGCGTAGGTGCAACCGAGGCATGAGGGTGGGCGCGCTATTCGCCCGCCGTCACGAGCTTGGCCATCGCTCGTATCTGTCCTGCATCGAGCCACTCAACGTTTGCGTCGCTGGAGTAGCGGAAGCCGGACGGCAACGGGTCCCCCAAGGGCCCCCGTTCGGTACTCCAGAATGGGAATGGGGGGTAAATCACATAGCGGTCGGGCAGCGTGCGAGCGTGGCGCGACTCGTCTTCGGTGATCAGGACCTCATGGATCTTCTCGCCTGGACGGATGCCGACGACCCGGCGTGGGGTGCCGGGCGCAAGCGCGTCGGCGAGGTCCCGGAGCTGCATGCTCGGAATACGAGGGACGAACACTTCGCCGCCCTGCATCATCGACAGGGAGCTGATGACAAAGTCCACGGCTTGTTTGAGAGTGATCCAGAAGCGCGTCATCGACTCGTCGGTGATTGTCAGCTCGCCAGTACGGGCCTGCTGCTCGAAGAGCGACACCACGCTGCCGCGGCTGCCGACGACGTTGCCGTAGCGGACCGACGCGAAGCGCACGCGCGTGTCACCGGCATATGAGTTGCCCTGCGTGACGATCTTCTCGGCGCACAGTTTGGTCGCTCCATAGAGATTGACAGGGTGTACGGCCTTGTCCGTGGATAGGGCAAGGGTGCGCGGAACATGGTTGTCGATCGCCGCTGCGACGACGTTCTCGGCGCCGTTGACATTGGTCTGTACGGCCTCGAACGGGTTGTACTCGCAGACGGGCACATGCTTGAGCGCCGCAGCGTGGATGACGACGTCCACGCCGCGCAGTGCCATCCGCAGGCGGTCGCGGTTGCGCACATCTCCGATGAGGAAACGCAGGCGCGAGTCATCTCGCAGTTCGCGCGCCATCTCCCACTGCTTCAGCTCGTCGCGGCTGTAGATGCGAATCGCGGCTGGGTCGTGCTCGGCGAGCACGACGCGAACGAACTCCCTCCCGAACGAACCGGTGCCGCCGGTGATCAGCACAACCTTTCCCTGGATGTCGATGCTGGCCATGGCGGGCATCTTAGGCGCTTGCCGGGCTGCCGATAAGCTAGCCCGATGACGATTCCGTACGGTCGCCAGTCGATCGAGGAAGACGACATCGAAGCCGTGACGGCGGTTCTGCGCGGCGATTGGCTGACCCAGGGACCCGCGGTGGTCGCCTTTGAAGAAGCTGTGGCGCGGGTGTGCGAGGCGCCGTTCGCGGTCGCGTTCTCGTCGGGAACGGCAGCCCTGCATGCGGCTGCCTTCGCGGCCGGGATAGGCCCCGGGGACGAGCTGGTAACGAGCGCCATCACTTTTGCCGCAAGCGCAAACTGCGCCGCCTACGTCGGCGCGACGCCCCGCTTCGCCGACATCGATCCCGCAACGTGGAACCTGAGCGTGGAGACCGTCGCAGCTGCGGTGACCGACCGCACCCGTGCGGTCGTTCCCGTCCACTTCGCTGGGCTGCCGGCGCCGGTTGCCGCACTCCGCGAGCGGCTCGGCGATGGCGTCGTCATCATCGAGGACGCTGCGCACGCGATCGGCGCGTGCCAGACCGATGAGCGGGTCGGCGCCTGCCGTCACTCCGACATGGCCATCTTCTCCTTCCATCCGGTGAAGACGATCACGTGCGCCGAGGGCGGGATCGTGACCACCCGCGATGCTGAGTTTGCGCGGCGTCTGGCCGCGTTTCGTACGCATGGGATGGTGCGTGCATGGGAGCGTCTGCGGCGGCCCGACGAGGGCGGCTGGTATGCCGAGCAGCAGGCGCTCGGCTTCAACTACCGCCTTTCCGACGTCCACAGTGCGCTCGGTGTCTCCCAGCTCGCCAAGCTTGAACGCTTCGTCATGCGACGCAATGAGATCGCGGCTCGCTACCGACAAGGACTCGGAGACGTCGCGGCGCTCACGCTTGCGCCTGAGGCGGCGCCCGGCGAGCGTCACGGACGCCATTTGTACGTCGTCTGCCACCGCGAAGGCGCTGCCGCAAGACGACGGCTCTACGATGGCCTCCGCGAACGCGGGATTCTCGCTCAGGTGCATTACCTGCCCGTTTACCTGCATCCCTTCTATGCCGACACGTACGGCTTCTCGCCTGGTCTGTGCCCTCACGCCGAGAGCTATTACGCCGGCTGCCTGTCACTGCCATGCTTCCCGACTCTCACCGACGACGAGCAGGACGTCGTCATCGCGGCTGTGCGCGCGCTGAGCTGACGGGTTCCTTCGCCCAGTGCACCTCGGCATCAATCTCGTCTATCTGGTTCCGGGCGAAACGGGCGGAACCGAGGTCTACGCGCGCGAGCTGATCCCGGAGCTCGTCGCCGCAGCACCGCATGCTCACTTCACGGCATTCGTCAACCGGGAGGGCGCCGCCGCGCGCGATGCACCATGGGGCGAGCTGATTCCCGCGGTCACCGTGCCGATCCGGGCCCGCAACCGCCTCGATTGGGTACGCGGTGAGCAGCAGCTCCTGCCGCCGATCGCCGCGCGCGCCGGCGTGGACCTGCTCCACAGCCTGGCGAACACTGCGCCTGCGTGGGGCAGCTTCCGGCGGGTGCTGACAATCCAC
Organism: Solirubrobacteraceae bacterium; assembly: GCA_052147535.1. Lineage (GTDB taxonomy): Bacteria > Actinomycetota > Thermoleophilia > Solirubrobacterales > Solirubrobacteraceae > Palsa-465. The sequence continues at coordinate 8,486 of JBKQKK010000184.1, forward strand.
GATCTGATCTACCGGCTCGCTCCCGAGGCGCATCTGGGTATGCGCGGATACGGCATGCGAGTTCTTGTACCGGTCGCCGCCCGCCGCGCCCACCGCATCATCACCGTCTCGGCGTCCACGCGCGAAGACGTCCGGCGGCTCCTGAGGGTCCCTGACGCGAAGATCGACGTCGTCGCTTCCGGGATCGGCACAACCCAGGGGATTCAACCTCTACCGGAGGGTGAGGTACGCCGGCGGCTAGATGCACACGAACGCCGGATCGTGCTGAACGTCTCCGCCAAGCGACCTCATAAGAATCTCGCACGCCTGATCGGGGCGATCGCCGTCATTCCAACCGATCGCCGGCCACTGCTCGTGCTCGTCGGGTATCCGACCCCACACGAGGATGAGCTCCGCCGCACCACGGTGGCGCTGGGGGTGAGTAACGACGTGCGCTTTCTGGGATGGGTGGAGCAGAGGACGCTCGAGGGGCTGTACGCGGCCGCGAGCTGCTTCGTGTTCCCTTCGCTCTACGAGGGATTCGGCTTGCCGGTGCTCGAGGCCATGGCCAGAGGCGTGCCCGTGGCGTGCTCGGGAGCGGGCGCGCTCGCCGAGGTCGCAGGCGATGCGGCCGTGAGCCTTGATCCAGCGTCCGAGCGTTCGATCGCCGCCGCGCTCGAGCGGATTCTCGAAGATCGGCCGGAAGCCGAGCGGCTGCGCGTCGCCGGGCGCACACGGGCCGCACAGTTCAGCTGGTCGGCAGCAGCCGCCGGAACGCTGGCTGCCTACGAGCGCGCACTCGGCTCCGTACCGGCCGGATCCCCGCACCCCGGATCCCCGCACCCCGGACCGGCGCCGGTCGGACCCGCACCGTAGACCCTCAATGCGACCGCGAGCGAGTGCCCGAGTGAGAGGCGCTGCGCGTTGCGCGCGAACCACGCCGCCGTCGAGTCGCGCAGCGGCCGTCCGGCAGCGTGCACGCGGATGATCGCCGCGGCGAGATCCTCCGCAGAGGCGGATCGGGCGATGAAGCCGTTCTCGCCCTCGGTCACCAGCTCGACTGCTGCGTTGTCGGGCTCCGCGACAACCACGCTCGGCGTGCCTCGCGCGGCCGCTTCGATCACGACCAGCCCGTATCCCTCGCGGCGCGAGGGGAGCAGCACGCATAGCGCGCGGTCCATCGCCGCATCGACGGTCTCGCTCGCCACGAACCCGGGCGTGACGATCGCGTCCCCGAGTCCGAGCTCGGATACGCGCCGCACGACCTCTGGCCGGTCGGGTCCGTCGCCGAGGATCGCCGCGCGCAGCTGCGGCAGCTGGACGCGCGCCAGCGCGATCGCGGGCACGACCGCGGGCACCCGCTTCTCGGGGATGTGCCGGCCCGCGAACACGACGAGCGGCTCGGCGTCGTTCACCGGACGCGGCTGGAGCGGCCCCGTGTAGGCGCCTGCGAGCATCGTCACCTCGCCGTGCAGGCCTTCTGCGCGTAAGCGCGCGGCGTGCAGCCCGGAGAAACAGAAGGCCTGCTGAGACGCGCGCACGCAGAGCCGCTGGACGCGCCAGCCCACGTCACCGCCGACCCGACCGAGGTATTCGCGCCAATACGTTCGTGTCCAGACCTCGAACCAGTCAACAACCACGCGGTAGCGCCAACGCTTCCGCGCGAGCGCGATCGCCAGCAAGGAAAAATAGGGAAAGGAGCATGTGTGAACGACGTCGTAGCGATCTCCATGGCGGAGCAGATGCCACAGGACACCGGCGCCGAACAGCATCGGCGGCAGCACGCGGCGCCGGCCGGGACCGTCGTACAGCTGCATCCGCGCGCCGACCGGCAGGACACGTACACCGGATACGCCGGGATCGGCGCCCCGGTCCCACTGGCGCAGCGTCAGGTAGGTGACCTCGTGTCCGTCGGCTGCAAGCCGTTCGGCGAGGCTTCGATACCAGCGTTCCGCTCCACCGATCGTGTGCGGGAACAGACAGTCGTAGACGAGGCAGATTCGCACGTGGGTCACAGCTCGGTTCACGAATTGCGGCGAACAGGCCGCGGACGGGCATTAGAGCGAAATTCCTCTGACCTCGCGGCTATCCTCGCTGCGTGCAGGCCAGATCAAGCGCCGTCAACCGTCGCGGCTGCGACGTCAATCTACGCTCGGGACCGCAGATGCAGGAATACCGAGCGATCGCGCGGCGAATCCGAACAGATGGGCCGTCTCGCATTCTCGACTGGGGCTGCGGCTACGGCCAGGTCGCGGTATTGATGTGCCAGTTGGGCCTTGACGTGACCCTATTCGACTACCGACCTGAGGAGGAGGACGGTCTCACGCCGCTCGAGCTGTATCCCACCCTTCGGGCCCACGTGAGCCGGGACCCGCGGCGCCTGCCATTCGCCGATCAGGCGTTCGACGCCGTGCTCAGCTGTGGGGTGCTCGAACACGTCGAGGACCCGGATGCGAGTCTCGACGAGATCAGGCGTGTGCTGGTGTCGGGCGGTACGTTCTATGTGTACAAGCTGCCGAATCGCGCCTCCTACCTGGAAGCGGTTGCCCGCCGCATGGGTCTGTATTACCACGGAGCGCTCCCGCACGACCGCGTGTATAACCGAGCGACCGCGGTCGCGCTGCTCACCCGTCATGGTTTCGTCATCGACGAGTTCCGGCGGATGAACATGCTGCCGCTCACGGTCACCAGCGCCGCCGCAGAGCGTGCGGCACGTGGATTCTGGGCTGCCAACTGTGCTCTCAGCGCGATCCCCGGTCTGAACGTGTTCGCCACGAACCTCGAGTTCGTGGCTCATATCCGCTGAACCGGGAGAACCGCTCAGCGGCGGCGACGGAGACCCAGGATCGAGAGCAGGAACGAAGAGAAGAACACCTGGATCCCGACGATGATCAGCGTTGCCGCGAGCACGGCGAAATTCTCCTCGGCGAGCGCGCCGAATCCGCGCGTGATCCAGTCGGTCACGATCGCCGTCCCGATCACGACGCCGGCGAGCGTGATCCAGCCCCCGAGCAGGAGCCCGTGCTCCAGCCGGTAGCGTGCGCGCATCCGATCGAACCAGCGATCCTGCTCGCCCATGAAGTACGTGCCGTAGGCGTGAGCGCAGATTCCGAGCGCCACGACCTGGGTGCCCACGATCGCCAGCAGCGCGCCGGCGATCAGCGCGTGGATGTCCCATTCGCGCCCGAACACGGCAAGATGCGTGATCACGATCACCTCGATCAAGGCGCCAAGCGCCGCCATCAGCGCGCCCGGGAAGATGAACAGGTGGTTGGGGGAGTGGACGAGCAGGAAGCGAAGGTGGCGCCAGCCGTCCTTGAAGCTCGACAGCTTCGATTCGCCGCCCCGCGGGTGGTACTCGATCGCGAACTGGCGGATCTCGAGCTTCTCCTTGGCCGCGCGGATCACCATCTCGGAGGCGAACTCCATACCGGTCGTTCGCAGGTCAAGCCGCGGGTCACGTCGCGGCGCAGCGCCCGCATGCCGCAGTGCGCGTCGTCGACGCCGGTGTTGAACAGCATGTTGAGGACGCCCGACAGCAGCGGGTTGCCGTTGTAGCGGTGATGCCACGGCATCGCACCGGGATGGATGTTGTGCATCCGGTTGCCGATCACGATGTCGGCGCCGCTCTCGAGCTCGGCCAGGAAGTGCGGCGCTTCCGCGAAGTCGTAGGTCAGATCGGCGTCGGCCATCAGGATGTACTGGCCGCGCGCGGCGGCGAGCCCCGCGAGGTAAGCGCTGCCGTATCCGCGCTCG
>JBKQKK010000185.1:0-4249 GCA_052147535.1 Solirubrobacteraceae bacterium
CGCGTCGGGCTCCCGGTCGGTCCGCTGTTCTGCATCATCGACGGCCCGACCCGCGGCCGCGCGTGACCCGCGAGCGCCGCCCGCCCCGAACTGCGAGAACTCGCCACGCAGGCGAATGTTCACCGCCGTCCGGCGCCACATCAATTGAGGCATGCCCACGCTGTCGAGCTCGCGCGCGAAGGGGTGCCGGTGAACATCATCCAACGCCAACTCGAACACACCGACCTCAACACCACCTCGACCTACCCGCAGGGCATCGACCCCACCGAGATCGTCAACGCCGTGCACTCCCGCAGAGCGCCGATGATGCCCGCCAGCGCAGCACTCGACCGCTGAGGGCCACCGCCGGCGCTCGAAGGCGCGTCTCACGCATGCGCCGCTCACACGGTCGGTCCTGAGGACACGTGGCTGCTGTCTCGCCGTCGGCCGCCAAAGCAGCCACCAAGTCGGGTGGCCGGTGCAGCGGCAAAGCGGCGGTCGCGCTGACCGAGCGAAGACGGCCGCTTTCCGCCTTGTGCTTGCAGCCGAACGGGTTCGCCCTGCGCCGGCTGCGGCTCCCGTACGTCAGCCGCTCAGCACCCGAGGTCCTAGCGACCGCCAACAGCCAACGCTGGGAACACGCCGAAGTCCTCAAAGTGCTCCTCGCCGAGGAGGCCGCCGGCCGCGACACAGCAACCGTCGCGATCCGCCGCAGGGCGTCCGGGCTGCCAGCAGGCAAGACCTTCGAGACCTGGGAGGCCACCAAATACGCGATCCCGAAAGCCACCCAGCACGCGCTCCAAACCCTGGAATGGGTCCAGCGCGCCGAAGCGCTCGTCCTGGCCGGCCCATCCGGGACCGGCAAGAGCCACTTCATCGAAGCGCTCGGACACCTCGCGATCGACAACGGCAAAACCGTCGCGTGGCACACCCTCGAGACGCTCGCCGCGCTCCTACGACGCCACCGCGCCGACGACAGCATCAACAAAGCGATCAGCAGATTGATCCGCGCCGACCTGATCCTGATCGACGATGTCGGGCTGCTCCCGGTCTCCCCAGACGCCGCCGAAGCGCTCTTCCGCGTCGTCGACGGCGCCTACGAGAAACGCTCGATCGCGCCCAGCTCAAACATCCACCCCTCCGGGTTCGACGAACTGATGCCCAAAACACTCGCGACCGCGACCGTCGAACGGCTCCTGCACCACGCCCACGTGATCATCACCGACGGCCACGACAGCTACAGACTCGCCCAAGCAACCACCGGCAAGAGGGTCAAGCCCCTGACCTGACCCCCACCCCAACCCAACCCGCACGTGGGGAGATTTGATGGCCACCAGCGGGGAGAAACGATGGCCACCAGTGGGGAATTATCTGGCCGTAGTTGGGGAATTTCAGATGGCCATTGACACTCGTTCCCGCGGCGGCGCTTGAGCGTCGGGCGGCCCGTCTGCGGGTCAATCGTGAGGTCGGTGTTCGCCGCGTAGCCGGCGTCAACCTCGGAGGTCCTCGCCGCCAGCCGCGAGCGGACCGCCCCAACGAACGCCTCAGCCGTCGCTGGCAGCCCGGACGCGGCGCAGAACTCGCCTATGAGCGGCTCGCACTGCTCCCAGCTCAACAACCTGGCGGCCCAATTCGCGTACGCCTCCGACCCTTTCACCGCGATGTCCCCGGTGCGCAGCTCGGCGGCGAGATACGTGAACACGCACGCCTCGACATGCCGACGATCCAACCGCCCCGGTTGCGTGTGCGGACACACGAGCCGCTGCCACTGCTCCGAGGCGAACGAGAGATCCACAGGCCGGCCGCCGCGGTGATCGGGGATCAGATCGCGCGTCAGCTGGCGATGCGCGACCGCGTGCTCGAGCGCGTCCAGCACGGAGCGCTCGGCGCTGGTCGCCTCCAGCTCGACCACGCGCGTGAACTCGTACATCGTCGAGCGGTCCTTCCCGATCTGCGTGTACACCAACGGCATGTAGTTGTTCGCGTGATGCGCCGCGACCCGCTCGACGTCCGACAGCTCCGAAGCGAACCCGCCAGCCCGCTCCACCGCTTCCCGCGCAAGCGCGAGCGCGAGCGCAACGAGGGGATCGGTGCTCTCGCTGCAGGCGGGGTCGAGCCGTTCGAGCAGCTCCCGGTAGTGATCGATCAGGCGCTCCGAGAGCTCCCGCCCCTCCTCTCGCAACCGGTCCAGCTCGCCCCGAGCGCGCTTGGTGACAGCCGCCCTCCGCTTGCAGAACATCTCCGCCAGCTCATCCCGCACCCGCGTCTGCGCCACATACACCAGGCACGCGATGGGCGCTGTCCGCAACCGCGCACCCGCTCGATCACCGCGGGCGGCACCTGCCCAGCGCGTGGGCAGTACCACAGCCGCTGAAAGCACTTCAACGCCACCACCAGCGACAACAGATGCTCGTAGGAGCGGCTCACCTCCCTGGCCCACTCAGCCTCCTCTGCCACCGGCGACCAGCCCGTCCAGCTCGCAAGCGGTCAGCAGCCGTCCGAACCGGGGATACGCCGTCCGCTCGATCGACGTCACCGCGCGACTACCCCGGCCACCGGCAGCTCCGGGACCAGCCGTCCCATCCGATGCTCCACGCCCGTGGCAATGCCTCAGAGAACTCCGCTCACCCGGCTGGTGCCGGCTGCGGACGTATCTGGCAGCACCTCTCAATGGGCCGAGAGGCTGGCGGTCGAGCATCGTCGCGGCGCCGCTGTTCTGGTCCAAGGTCAACGCCTACGGCACCTGCCGCCTGGACATGAAGTGCCGGCTCGAATCTCGACCGCGTCCCGGGCGGCCCAGCACTCGTCTGAGGGGCGTCCCGATTGGGAATCGACGCCCTCTCGGCTATCGACGAAGAAGGCACGTTGAAGATTGGCACCCCCGTTTCGGGACGGTGCGGACACTATGGGTCATGGAGCCTGCCGCGGAGAACGAGGTTGTGCGCACGGCCGTGGAGAGCGACGAGACCTTATGGCGACGCAGTCTTGATGGTGATGGCCAAGCGTTTGGCCGGCTGTTCGATCGGCATCGTGACCGGGTGTTCCGGCATGCGGGCCGGATGGCCGAAACGCGGCATGACGCGGAGGACGTGGTCGCGTCGGCTTTCCTGGAGTTGTGGCGGCGTCGCGCGGACGTCCGGTTGGTCGACGGGTCGGTGCTGCCATGGCTGTTGGTGACGGCAACGAACGTTGGGCGCAATGCGGCGCGGGGCACCCGTCGCTACCGCCAGTTCCTGGAACAACTACCGCGCGCCGGAGATCAGCCGGACGTCGCGGAGGTCGCGCTGGATACCCACGCGCTCGGGGTCGGGACCGAGTTGCGGGCGGGGCTGCGTGCTCTGAAGACGACGGACGCGTGCCTGTTCGTGCTCGTGGCACTGGAGGGCTACGAGGTCACCGCTGCCGCTGCACAACTCGGGTTGAGCGTGCCGGCCGCGCGAGCGCGACTGCATCGCGTCCGCGCACAACTCCGGGAGCGGATCGGCGACCAATCACCAGAGAAGCGCCTAGATCAGAAAGGCACGCGATGAGTGAACAGATGGACGAGCGGTTCGCAACCGCGCTACGGGAACTGCTCGTCGAACAGGTAGAGAGCCCAGACCGGCCGCGCTCGTGGATGCTCGGCCAAAAGCGGTGGATCACGAGGGTCGGGGCGGTGGTCGCCCTGGCCGCGGGCGGTGGCGGCATCGCCTATGCAACCGGGGCATTGACATCCCCGCCCGGAGGTAACGAGATCACCGCGCTCGCCTCGCCGGTCATCGCCACCGGCACCGGGACCCAGACCATCGACCTTGGCAGGCGCCCCCAGCGCGCTACGACCATCGACATCAGCTTCACGTGCCTGACCGCCGGAGATTTCAGTTTCGCCGACGGTTCCAGCCTGGAGTGCGACCACGCCGACATCAAGTACGCCGACAATGGCCATCCGGACTCCACAACGACCTACGGGACGATCTCGATCGCGGCCGGGCAGCACACCACGACGATCACCGCCACGCCCGGTGCTAGCTGGCGTCTCATCGCGACCTACGCCTCAGTGCGCACGACCGCCTGGGGCGTCAACGCGAATGGACAGACATACGGCGTCCAGAACCAGCACGGCACTCCGGACCTCATCGCCGTGATCGCCACCAACCACCGCAGCGGCTACTTGTATGCCGATCAGCTCAACCCGCCCCTACCGAAAACGATCGCTCAAGCGCTCGCCCAGAACAACGCACCTCCGAGAACCGTGACCGTCTACCGGTCGGACGGCAAGACCCCAATCGGC
>JBKQKK010000186.1:0-25861 GCA_052147535.1 Solirubrobacteraceae bacterium
CCGACGCAGCAGAGGCGCTCGGTGCGCTCGAAGGCACACCGATTGGAGCGTCTCCCGGGATCCGCACCCAGGCCGACGGCTGCGTGGCGACCCGGGCCGTGGGCAGAGCGCGGGCGGCGTTGGCAAGTAGCGGATCGGGCCGCGCGGACGCCGGCGGCGGCGTCGCCTCTCGCGCCCGCTCGGCGTCAGCCAGCGTCCGAAGCGACTGCAGTTGCGCCGCCGCTGGTGCCCCAGCACCACCAGCGGCGGGCGTCGCTTGCTGTGCCTGCGCGGCCTGAACCAGCGGCCACAGCACGAGCATGCATATGGCGAGCCCGGCTAGCGTGAAGTCGAGGCAGGAGCCGACGACGGCAAGCAGACGGCGTGCCACGCCCTGCCGGCGGGCTCGCCAGCCGTGTCGAGCAGATCTGCGGTACACGAGATGTGGCACTCCAGCAACACCCAGACGGCAATCTATTCCCCACGCCGGTCGGATGTCAACCTGACAACGGACCCTGAGCGGCCGGGCTGAGCACAAATCCGGACCAACGGGATGCTGGCCGAGAGCGTAGGGTTAGCCCATGTCGCAGCGGTGCAGCCGCGCTGCTCGGATCGCCTCCGTCTACGCCTTGATCGTGCTTGCGCTCAGCGTCGCCGCCTGCAGCGTCAGCGGAACATCATCATCTGGATCTGCTGCCACCACGGCAAATCCCGCTGCGCGACCCCCAGCCAGGTGGTCTGCACCCGCACCGATCGGCGGCGTTCGCGCGCTCAGCTCCGTTTCGTGCCCAACGCAATCGTTCTGCATGGCGGTCGGTGGAGGGACGGCGGTCAGCTACCTGCGAGGCGTCTGGTCAATCCCGAGGACGATCGACGCGGACGTCTCGGCGAATGACGGCCTCACGACCGTCTCGTGCGCTTCACCCAAGTTCTGTATCGCCGGCGACGGTGCCGGCCGAGCGCTGCGCTTCAACGGGACGAGCTGGTCGACTCCTGCGGTGGTTGACGAGGCGGGCTTCGCGCAGATCTCGTGCGCCAGCCAGAGCTTCTGCGGAGCCGTTGACGAGAGTGGCGAGGTCCTCTTCTCAGGCGGCTCGACGTGGTCGAGGCCGACCACGCTTGCCGGCGGTCCCCAGCTGGCGGCGATCGCCTGCACGCCAGGACGGTTCTGCATGGCCCTCGACGGTGCCGGTGTCGATGCGTACGCGCTTGACGGCGGCAACTGGAGCGATACCGGCTCGCTGAACGTCTCCACTCCCGACGGCGGCTCGGAGCCAGACAGCCTCAGCGCGGTGGCGTGCTCAGGGCCGGATTTCTGCGCCGCGCTGGACAACTTCGGCGACGCGTTCACGTGGACTGGCGGCCGGTGGTCCGAGGCGTTCCGGTTCGACGCCAACCTTGCTGACGAGACCGATGCGGTCTCGTGCCCGTCCTCGCACTTTTGCATGCTGCTCGACCTAAGCGGCGTGTCGAGCTCCTGGAACGGCACCTCGTGGTCCGAGCCCCGATCGATCGACACCGGCAACGCCTACCCGGCGGACGTGTCGTGTGCGACCGCGCGCTTCTGCCTGGCCGTGGACAGTCGCGGGCGCGCGCTCAGCTACCGCCCGGCGCCGTGAGCGCCCCCCGTAGCCCAATCCGCGGCGCGCACGGCAGCCGGTTGTCGGCGCTGGTCGGAGTGGCCGGAGTGGCCGGAGTGGCCGGAGTGGCCTGACCGGGTGCCTGAGGTCACTCTATTGGGGTCGCTGCACCCATTGCGGATTGCGCGCATAGCTGATATCTCGTGTTGGAATGCGCAGAGGTTGGGTCATCTTACCCGGGGCTCTGCTGGTGCTCGCCGGGGCGCTGGTGGCGTGGATCGCCGTGGCAGCGGCGCATCCTCCGCTGGCCCACCAGGCCTACGTCCCGCAGTGCTCGGACTCGCAGTACCCGGCGGCGCGCGATCTCTCCAACCCGCTTGACCTGGCGATCGCTCCGGGTCCCGATCCCCTGCACGGCGCGCATCTGTTCATCGAAGGACCGCGGCACGGGGAAGCGGCGGCTGGGATCGAGCAGCTGCTCGGGATCGATCCGACGAGCTATTCGGGCAGCTATTCGTGGCTGCAGTTTCTGCAGGACCTGAGCTCCCCGCCGCTGTCTACCACGCTCCAGAGCCACCCGGGCCTGAACCACGACGTCAGGCTGCTCGAGAAGATCGCCAGCGAGCAGGAGACGATCGCGCTGAGCCTGTATTCGGGCGGAGGCGGACCCGGCGCGGTCTTCGCTCAAGTTCAGAAGATCTTCTGCAGCTACATGATGGCCGATCACACACCCCACACTGTGCCGGTGTTCAGCACGTTCTTCGTGTACCCGAAAGGCCAGTTCTGCCCACCGCTTGAGGCGATCCTCGCGAACGGCCCGACCTTCAGGCGCCAGATCAACGAGATGGCGGCCGGCACGGGCCGCAACCCTGCCATCTACCTGCTCGAGATCGACGCGGTCGGCACCTCGCAGTGCCTATCTGCTGCCGCGCGGGCCGCCTGGGAGGCCGACCTCCGCTACGAGATCGAGCAGATGACCGCGCTCCCCCACACGGTCGTCTACGTCGAGGCCGGATCATTCGACGAGGCTCCCGCGTCGTATGTCGCGAACATGCTCGACGCTATCTGCGTCGTGCGTATCCACCACGTGGTCGTCAACGTTTGCTCGCTGATGCGCGGGTTCTTCACCAACGGCACCCATTTCAACTGGTCGATCAACGAGGTTAGCTTCGCGACCAAGGTTTCCCGCATGCTCCAGAAGCTGATCTTTACGCAGACGCATACCAATTACATCCCGTACTACGTGATCAACACTGCGCAGAACGGCCGCGGACCGAAGCTCAACCCGGATCCCGTCAGGCAGGGCATTGAGGACCTGTGCAACCCCCCCGGCCGCGGCCTCGGCCGTCAGCAGACAGCGAACACCGCCCCGACATTCGATGGCCATGATCTGTTCCCGCGCCTGGATGCCTTCCTGTGGACGGGAGTTCCCGGAAAGAGCTACTCCAGCAGCTGCCATCCCGGCGACGCCCCACCCGGTGTGTGGTTCGCGCGCTACGCGCTCGAGCTCGCCGCGAACGCCAACCAGCAGCTCGGGTCGGGCTACCCCAGCCAGCCTTACTGACGGGTCCGTCAGACAAGCGGCACCCCAGCTCGCTTGTTTTCGAGGCCGCTTTACCGGGAAGCAGTCAGGTCAGTGACGTTGGTCGGTGTCGAGTTCCCCCGCCTTGGCGCGATTCCCGCTGCAGACGGCAACACCGTCTTCAGGGTGTGGGCGCCGGCGGCCGAGTCGATCGCCGTGGACACCGGCGGGTCACGCTTCGAGTTGGTCGCGGCCGGCGACGGGCTGTTCGAAGGCCCGGTGCCCGCGGGCACCGGGGCTGACTACCAGTTCGTTCTAAATGGTCGTGAGCGGCGGCCTGACCCCTGCTCCCGCTGGCAGCCCTACGGGTTGCGCGGCGGATCGCGGGTCCTCGACGCCGCGGCGCTGAAACCGCGCAACGGGAGCTGGCGCGGGCTCGCACTCGAACAGCTCGTTATCTACGAGCTGCACGTCGGCACGTTCTCGCCCTCGGGGAGCTTTGACGGCGTGGTCGCAAGACTGCCTGAGATTCGGGAACTGGGCGTCACCGCGATCGAGCTGATGCCGATCGCGACCTACCCCGGCGACCACGGGTGGGGCTATGACGGTGTGTACACGTACGCACCGCACGCTGCCTACGGCGGGCCCGAGGGATTCGCGCGCCTGGTCGGCGCCGCCCACGCTGCGGGCCTCGGCGTGATTCTCGACGTGGTCTACAACCATCTCGGCGCCGGCGCCGAGGCGGTCTACGCGTTCGCCCGCTATCAGACTTCCCGGCAAGCGACGATCTGGGGGGAGACGCTCGATTACTCGCAGCCCGCGGTACGCGAGTGGGCGATCCAGAACGCCGAGATGTGGGTCCGCGACTACGGCGTCGATGGGTTACGGCTCGACGCCGTGCACGCGATCGTCGATGACTCAGAGCCGCACGTGATGGCTCAGCTGGCGGCACGGGTGAAAACGATCAACCCGCGCGCGCTCGTGATCTCCGAGATCGAGATCGGCGATCTGCGTCCGATCGAGCAATGGGGGCACGACGCCCAGTGGGGAGATGCCGTGCATCACGCGGTGCACGTGCTGCTCACAGGCGAGCGGGAGGGCTATTACGCGCGCTACGGCAAAGTCGAGCAGCTCGCCCGCGCGCTGCAGCGGTCGGAGGGCCGGCGACTCGTTGTCTGCGCGCAGAACCACGACCAGGTGGGCAACCGCGCATTCGGGGACCGGCTGCGCGGGCGCGACCTGCGGCTCGCCGCGTTCTGCTCGATCCTCTCGCCGGGCACGCCGCTGCTGTTCGCCGGCGAGGAGTACGACGAATCGCATCCGTTCCAGTACTTCACCGATCACACCGACCCGCGGATCGCCCAGTTGACGCGTGACGGTCGCCGCAGTGAGTTCTCGAAGTTCTCGCAGTTCCACGTCGTCGAGATCCCCGACCCGCAGGATCCCGCCACGTTCGAGCGCTCAAAGCTTGACGCCCGCGCCGTCGATCCCGGCCACCTCGCCTACTACGCGGAGCTGTTGGCGCTGCGCCGCGCGCTCCCCGACGAACCGGCCGAAATCCTCGAAGTGGACGAGCCGCGCCGCTTGCTGCGGGTCCGGCGCGGCGCGTTCGAGCTGATCGCGAACTTCTCCGACAGCGAGCAGGACGCAGTCCCGCCGCGTACGGGAGCGGCCCGGCCGCGAGCATTTGATCGTTGTGGCGCGGCGCGTCCGATGCGCGCCACCTACCGTCTGCAGTTGACGGCGGAGTTCGGCTTTGACGATGTTCGCGAGCTTCTGCCGTATTTCGTCGCGCTCGGGATCAGTCATCTCTACCTGTCGCCGATCATGCGCGCCTGCCCGGGATCGACGCATGGCTATGACGTCCTCGATCCGACGCTCGTCTCGCCCGCGTTAGGCGGCGAGGACGGCTTTCGCCGCCTGGTCGCGGCGGTGCACGCCGTCGGGATGGGGGTGATCGTCGACCATGTCCCGAACCACATGGTCGCGTCGGATCAGAACCCGTACTGGCGAGATCCGCAGCGCCGCCTGAAGTTCTTCGACGTCGAGCCGGCCCGCGGCTGGCATCGGCGGTTCTTCACGATCGATGCGCTCGCGGGCGTCCGCGTGGAGGACCTCGAGGTGTTCGAGGAGACCCATCGCAAGATCCTGCAGCTCGCCGGAGAGGGCCTGATCGACGGTCTGCGAATCGACCACATCGATGGTCTGGCCGACCCCGCGGCTTATTTGGAGCGGCTTGCCGACCGAGGCGTCGAGCTGGTCTGGGTGGAGAAGATCCTCGAACAGGGTGAGCAGTTGCGCAGCTGGCCCGTGCAGGGCACGACCGGCTACGAGTTCGCCAACGACGTGACCGCGCTGTTCATCGATCAGCAGGGCGAGCAGGAGCTGACCGACCTGTACGCCGAGCTCACCGGACGGCGCGAGCGCTTCTCGGTCCTCGCCGCGCAGGCCAAGCGCGAGCAGGTCAGGACGGCTTTCCAGCCGGAGATCAAGAAGCTGCGCTCGCTATACGACCATCCCGACCTCGAGACCGCGGTCGCGTCGCTGCCGGTCTACCGGACCTACGTGCAGCCGTACACGCACGAGGTCCAGCCGGCCGACCGCGATGCACTCCAAAACGTTCCCGAGGAGCTCCGCCGTGTGCTGCTGCTCGAGGAGCCTGGACACGAGGAGTTCGTCGTCCGCTTCCAGCAGACGACCGGGGCCGTGATGGCGAAGGGTGTCGAGGACACGGCCTTCTACCGCTACCTGCGCCTGATCGCGCTGAATGAGGTAGGCGCAGACCCGGGCCGTTTCTCGCTGTCTGTCGATGCTTTCCATCAGGCGAACCTGGCGCGAGCGGCCTTCCCCCGGCAGCTGCTGACGTCCGACACGCACGACAGCAAGCGCAGCGGCGACGTGCGGGCGCGGATCGGCGCGCTCGCAGGCTTGGCGCCCGAATGGACCGCTCTGGTGCGCCGATGGCGCGAACTGAACCAGCACTTGCGATCCGGCCCGGGCCCTGACGCCAACGAGGAGTACCTGATCTACCAGACGCTGATCGGCACCTGGCCGATCACCCCCGAGCGGCTGGTCGCCTACCTGCGAAAAGCGCTGCGCGAAGCGAAGATCGACAGCGACTGGGATCAGCCGAACGAGACCTGGGAGAGATCGGTGGTTGACTACGCGACTGCGCTCTACCAGCACGCCGCGTTTCGCGACTCGTTCGACCCGTTCGTGGCCAAGGTCACGGAGGACGGCGAGAACGCGGCTCTCGGAGCGCTACTGCTGCGCCTTACCTGTCCCGGGATCCCGGACATCTACCAGGGCGACGAGACATGGGCTCTCGAGCTCGTCGATCCGGACAACCGCCGGCCTGTCGACTGGAACGACCGCCGTGCCGCGCTCAGCGACGTGGCAAGCGGCGGGGGCTCGGTCAACGGCGGGAGCTCGGTCAATCGCGAGCGCAAGCTCCACCTGATTCGGGCGGCGCTTGGGCTGCGCTCGCGGCGCCCTGAGGCGTTCGCCAGCGACTACGTCCCACTGCCGGCGCCGACTGACGTGTGCGCTTTCACACGCGGCGGCGCGGTTGCGGTCGTGGTCGGACTCAGGCGCGCGTCGGCAGTCGACGCGATATCGCCGCCCGGCGACGGCTGGCGGGAGCTGCCGGCAGATTCGGCGAGCCGCGCGCCGATCAGGCTACTGGAACGGAGCTGAGGGCCCGCGAGGGCGCTTAGGGCCCGCGGGCCCTAAGCCTGAGGGCCCGCGAAGGCCCTAAGCTGTCTGTACATGGGCGACCTCTTCAAAGGATTCCTGTTACTGCGACTGCTCGGACTGATCGCGCTGCTGATCGTGGTCGCGGTGGTGCTGGGAATCTGGTCGCTGACACGCGGCTCAGACGCAGCCGGGATCGGCACGCTTGCCGGTGCGCTGATCTTCGCGGTTGCGATCGGGGCGCTCGTCGCGCGGCGCCTGAGCGGGCGCAGTCGCTAGCGTCAGAGACCGGTTTGCGCTTCCAGCCTGCCGCTGTCGATCGCTTTGACGAACAGCTCGTAGTCTCGCTCGTTCTGGTCCGCGTAGCACTCGCCGATACGCGTTGTGGCAAGATCGCTCCTATGGGGTTCGGCGCTTGTGCCCATCGCGTCTGACCTTTCGGGGTTCGACAGTTCCGAGCAGCTCAGGCCGGCGGCGGATCGCGCGCTTGCGCCTGGCTAGAAAGCCGCCGCCAACGCCGATCGCGGCGAGGCAGGCGGCGATCAAGCCAGGGCCGGCGCGCAGGCTTCCGTACTTCTCCTGGACTGCCGGCCAGACCAGTTCATCGATCAGGGAGGCCGAATCGTGACCGTCGAGCGACGGCTGCGACGCGATTGCCGGCAGGAAGGCCAGCTGAACCCGCTTGGTCTTGGGGATCGCGCCGCGCCACAGGTGGGAGGTGCCGGTGATCGCCGTGGGGATGATCGGCGCGCCCGACTGCAGGGCGAGCCTGCCGGCGCCGTGGTGCGGCGAGCCAAGCACGTCGGCGGCCTCCACGCGGGTCCCCTCTGGGAACACGACCACCAGCCCGCCCGCGGCGAGGATCTCCCGGGCGGTCTTGAGCGCTTCCGTATCGGCCCCGCCGCGGCGCACCGGAAACGCCCCTACGCGCGGGAACAGCCACCCGAGCGGGCCGCTGAACAGCTCCACCTTGGCCATGTAGCGAACTGGTCGACGGGTGGCCATCGCGATGAAGAACACATCGAAGAAGTTCTTGTGGTTGGGCGCGATGATCGCCGGACCGTTGCGCGGAATGTTCTCGCGTCCGAAAATCTGCACGCGAAACAGCAGCCGAAGCACTGCACTTACCGGTAACACGATCGACGCGTAGAGCGCCCGCAACAGACCGCGGCTACGCGCGTAGGCGTGCGCCCTGCGCTCAGCTTCGAGGCTCAGCGCATCGGCGCCATCCGTTGAGCGCGGCCGTTGCTTCGGTTCGCCCGAGGTGTCGCCGCTCCCCACTGTTGAATTCGATTCTGTGCCCAATCCTGATCACCGCAATTTGAAAACAGGCTCTCACAGCCGGTGGCCGATGTGCCGCAGCGACCGCCCAGTGGACAATACGCTCGCACTCTGTACCCGGCGGACCGTGCTGAACCGCAGCGCCGGCTCCGGGCGCGATCCGGCCTCCAAATGACCAGAGCTACACCGCCAGCGTCTCCTGCCTACCAGCCGCTACCGGGCTGCTACGACGAGATGCTCGATCACGCCGGGGCGCCACGGGCGCACTGGGAGCCGCTCCTCAGCGCGTTCGCCGAGCTCGGCACGGACGAGCTGCTCCGCCGCCGGCGAGAGGCGGCGCGCCTGCTTGACCAGGATGGCGTGACCTATAACGCCTACCGAGACGCTGGCCGGCCCGCCCGACGCTGGCTGCTCGACCCGGTGCCGACGGTCGTCTCGAGCCGCGAATGGCAGACGATCGAAACCGGGGTGATCGAGCGGGCGGAGCTGCTCAGCCTGGTCCTCGACGATCTTTATGGCCCGCGGAAGCTGCTGCGCCGCGGGCTGCTTCCGCCGGAGCTCGTGCTTGGCCACGACGGTTTCCTACGAGCCTGCGACCAGATCCGTCTCCCGGGGACTCAGCAGTTGTTCAGCTACGCCGCCGACATCGGCCGTGATCAACACGGCCGCTGGGCGGTGATCAGCGACCGGGCACAGGCACCTTCGGGCTCCGGTTACGCGCTCGAGAACCGCACGGTCATCTCCCGCGTGCTCCCGAGCCTCTACAGGCATTCCCAGGTTCACCGGCTGGCGCCCTTCTTCCGCGCCCTGCGCGCCTCGCTGCAGGAGGTCGCGCCGCCACACGCAGAGGATCCGCGGATCGTCGTGTTGACACCGGGCCCGTTGAACGAGACGGCTTTCGAGCACGCAGTTCTCGCTTCGTCGCTCGGCTACCCGCTGGTGGAGGGGCGTGACTTGACGGTCCGCGATGACCGCGTCTGGATGCGCTCCGTCGGGCAAGCCGAGCCGGTCGATGTGATCCTGCGGCGGGTCGACGCGTGGTTCTGCGACCCGCTGGAGCTCAGGCCCGACTCCCAGCTCGGGGTCCCCGGCATGCTCGAGGTGGCGCGTACGGGGAACGTGTCGGTCGTCAACACGCTCGGCTCGAGCGTGCTCGAGAACCCGGCGCTGATGGCGTTCCTGCCGCGGCTGAGCGAGCACCTGCTGGGAACGCCGCTACGGCTTGCGAGCGCGCCGACATGGTGGTGCGGCGAGGAACGCTCGCGTGCGCATGTGCTCGCCAACCTCGAGGCGCTGATCCTACGTCCCACCTCTCGCCGAGTCGGTCCTTCGTCGTTGTTGGGGTGGGAGTGCAGCGGCGCCGAGCTGGAGCGGCTGCGGGCGGCGATCGTGCGGCGGCCACTGGACTGGGTCGCGCAGGAGCCTTTGGCGATGGGATCCGCGCCGACCCTCACGGAGGCGGGCTTGGAGCCTCGCCGCAGCGTCCTGCGGGCGTTCGCCGTCGCGCGTCGAGACTCGTATGTGGTGATGCCCGGAGGTCTCACGCGGGTCGCGCCCGATGGCGGCGCCACGCGGATCTCCAACCAGGCGGGTGCGATCACGAAGGACACGTGGGTGCTCGCGTCCGAGCCCGAGCCGCTGACGGCGTTCTGGCTGCAGGGTGGTCCGGCGATCACCGCCATCGACCCGATGGCCTCGATGCCCTCTCGCGCGGCTGAGAATCTCTGGTGGCTGGGGCGTTACGCGGAGCGGGCAGAGGCTCTCACGCGGATGCTGCGGACGGTCCAGGACCGCCGCAACGAGTTCCAGAGCGGCACCAACCCGGCAGGGAGCGCGGCGCTGCACGCCCTGCTCGTGGCGCTGACCGCGGTCAGCGCCACCTATCCCGGCTTCGCCGGCGAGGGATCACCGGCGCTGTTTGACACACCCGGGCCGGAGCTGGTCGACCTGGTCGTCAACGCGCAGCGTCCGGGAGCGCTCGCGCACGATCTGCAGGCCTTGCTCAGCAACGCGTATGCGTCTCGCGACCAGCTCTCGCGGGACACATGGCTCGTCGTCGGTCCGCTCGAGCGTGCGCTGTCCGGACTCGATGATCCGCTCCAAGACACCCAGACCCAGACCCAGACGGCGCTGCAGGAGGTGATGCGAGGCTTGCTGGCGCTCAGCGGGCTCGGGGTCGAGAGCATGGTCCGCAACGTCGGCTGGTGCTTCATGGATGCCGGCCGGCGACTCGAGCGGGGGATGCAGCTGCTGTCGCTGCTGCACGCGACGGTGGCACAGGCGCGCGGCACTGCGACTGACAGCCTCGTGCTCGAGTCGGTCCTGTCGGCTGCCGAGAGCATCATCACCTATCGCTTCAGGTACCGCTCGCAAGCGCAACTCGAGACCGTGCTCGACCTGCTGCTGCTCGACGGCGGCAACCCACGCTCGCTCGCCTACCAGCTCGAGCGCCTGACCGAGGATCTCGACGCGCTGCCTGCGGCGCCGGGCGTCCGGCTGCGCTGCGAGCAACGGCTCGTGCTCGAGGCGTCGACGATGCTGCGCCTAGCGGACGTCGGTGCGCTTGTCGCACAGCAGGCTGACGGGCGCCGTCCGGCGCTCGGAGAGCTACTGCGCCACCTGCTCGACTTGTTCATGCAAGTCGGGCAGGCCGTAGACAGGCAGCATTTCGTGCATGTCACGCCGACCTACGCGCTCGTCGGTCCCGCCGGCTCGGAACCGTCGATCGGAAGGGCGGCGTGAGCGAGATCGTCGCCTACCGCGTCACCCACCGCACCGAGTACGAATACGAGTCCGACGTGTCGGCCAGCTACGGCCAGCTGCATCTGCTGCCACGGGATCTGCCCGGCCAGCGGTGCCGGACCACGGAGGTGCTCAGCGACCCCGTCGCGACGGACTACCGCGAGCGCATCGATTACTTCGGTAACCGGGCTTGCTTCCTGGCGATCCACGAGCCGCACCGAGCTCTGAGTCTGACGGTCAGCAGCCTGGTCGAGGTCGATCGCGTTGCCGCCGAGTGCTCGCGGCTGGGGCATCGCCCGTGGGAGCAAGCGCGGGACGCCGCCGTCCGCGGCGACGCGCTGCAAACGCTCGCCGCAGCGGAGTTCAGGCTGGATTCGCCGCTCGTGCAAGCCGGCGAGATGTATTGCAATTACGCTGCGAGCTCGTTTGCTCCGGGCCGCGATCTGCTTGACGCGCTCAGGTCGCTATCAGCTCGGATCCACAACGACTTCGCCTACCAGCCGGGGACGACATCGGTCACGACGCCGCTCGCGGAGGTATTCGGGCATCGGCGAGGCGTCTGCCAGGACTTCGCGCATCTCGCCATCGCCTGCCTGCGCTCGCTCGGTCTGCCGGCTCGCTACGTCAGCGGCTACCTGGAGACCGACGCACCCCCCGGTGCTGTCAAGCTGACGGGGGTGGACGGGTCGCACGCCTGGCTGTCCGTGCTCGTCCCAGACGCCGGTTGGATCGACATCGACCCTACCAACGATCAGTTCCCGAACAGTCGCTACATCGTCACCGCCTACGGCCGCGACTACAGCGACGTTCCCCCGTTGAACGGCGTGATCTACACAGAGGGCAGGACCACGAGCTTGAAGGTCGCCGTCGACGTCGTTGCGGTCGCCGATTAGCCTCGGGGCCTGCGGGCCCTGAGCGAGAACCTCGGGTTAGCGGTCCGGACCGTAACCTCCGTTGACGATGATCCAAGATCGTTTCGATTGGAGGCTTTAAAATGGATGCACCCGTCAAAGTCCGCGCGTACCTCGCGCACGCGGCGCGCTTCGATCCCAGTGCGATCAGGAAGGCAGTCGGGGAGGTCGAGGGGTTCAACGCCAAGCTCGCGCTCGTGATCACCCGCAGCGTCGGAACGATGGCGTGCGCCTACGTGTTCGGCGTGATCGCGCTGATCAGCCTGCCCGCGGCGATCACCTCGGGGCAAGTGATCATCATCGTTGCGTGGGTCGCGCAGACGTTCCTGCAACTCGTACTCCTGTCGATCATCATGGTTGGCCAGACCGTGCAATCGGCCGCTTCTGACGCGCGCGCCTCGAAGGAGTTCGAGGACACCGAGACGATTCTCGACCGCCTCGACGTCAGCACGGCGGGCGGCATCAAGGACGTGCTCGACGCGATCCACGCGCTCGGCAACCAAGCCGCCGTTTCGCCGGCGCTCTCGACCCCGCCGGCGCAGGCGAATTGACCGCCACGCGCCCGATCGATGACCAGCGCCGGTCGGCCCAAGCGGCCCGGTAGAGTCTAAGAGGCAGTCTCCACCGCTTGGATGTCGCGCTCTCGCATTCTTCCTGTGGCCCAGTCTTCTTTAGTGGAGCGGCAAGGAGTAGACAACAATGGCGAAGGCGAAACCGGTTCCGCAAGAGCCAGGCCCGGGACGGTCGACCGCGGATGCCGCCTTCAACGACCTCCGCAGAGAGATCGCGCAGCGCAACGAAGAAGCCCACCAGGCAGCTCGCAAGCTACGGGCCCCGCGCGAGCGAGAGCAGATCTTGAAGCGTCGCCAGCGAGACCTTCTCTAGTAGACCGGTCAGGGTTGCGCGAGAACGGGTCCGCCGCTGACAACGGGGGCGAGCCCGAATCACGCAAGCCGCGCCTGAGCGCGCGCCAAATCGCCAGAGCGGTCGAGGACGGACGCGGCGTCGGGGCCGCGCTACGGCATCTGGACCGCTACGGGTCAGAGCCCGACGCGCTGGGGGTGGCGGAGGCCCTCGCGCGGTTTCTGGTCGCCCGCTGCGATTCTCACCACGCGGGCTGGCGAGTTGTCCGTCAGGTCGTCGTCGACTCGTCGGCCGACGCACCGTGGGAGAAGTGCGCGCGTCGAGCAGTCCCGCTGGTCGCTGAGGATCTGCTCAGGCTGGCGGGTGACCGCGGTCGTACGCCACTCTCGCGTGCACAGCACATCGCCGCACAGCGCCGCGCCGAGCAGATCGCCGTTCACGTCGATCAGGCCGTGGTCCTCGCAGACCTGGGGCTCGAACAGCAAGCCGCTAACCCGGAGCGCTGGAGCGTGGCGCTGCGGAGCGCCGTTTCATCCCGTTCACGTGAGCAGGTGGCACGCGCCGTAGACCGCTCGCTGCGGGCGTAAGTGACGCTGTCGGGGCGCGTACCGGAGCCTCGTCAAGCGATCTCCGCTAGCGGCCGCGGGTAAAGCGCCCCGTCGATCAGCGCTCGCGTCCCGATCGGACCGGGGAGCGCGATGCGCGCGGGGGTCTCGGGATTCTGGGAGCGCGTCTGAAATCCCGGTCGCGGTGTCACGAACATCGTGAGCACCAGCTCGCCGGCGCCAACGTAAAGGTCGGGCGCGAGCAGCCGGCCGTCGGCCCGCTTTCCGCCCGCGAACGTCTGCTCGGTGACGAGCACGCGCAGGACGCTCTGATCGGGGCTGGTCGCGCGCGTGGGATCGAGGCGCCAGCGGGACGCGCGGATCCCGTCGCGCGTGGAGCGCAGCGGCCGCGAGGCGTTGGTCGCTAGCGAGGTCCACTTGTCACGTTTGGCGTCTCGGCGCATCGCGACGGTCAGCAGCCGCGGTGGCAGGCCGCGCCCGAACAGAACGTCGTCGTCGGTGCGAGCCAGCACTCGCCAGCCGTCGAGGCTCCCGGGCGCAGCAGGCCAAGCGTCTGGCGCCGGCGACGTGTAGTCGGCGTCCTTGGGCTTTCTCTGGCGAGCGATCAGCGCGAGCAGCGCATCGATCGCGGGATCCGCCGGGTCAAGCGCTCCAGCGGCCTGGGCGAGCGCGGCTGGGGGAAACGGTAACCCGCCGCCGTCGCTGACCAGCTCGGGAGCGGCCGGCGCCGCACGCGGTGCGAGCAGCGCCGAACGCTCCCAATCGCGTTCGCTCGGGACGTTCGGCTTGCGGCCTTTGAGGCGAGCAAAGCGGCGGGGGGTTGGCTCCGTCACGCTCGCGAGACTACGCCAATGCGGAACGTCGATAGGTACTTGGCGCGGAAGTCAGCGACCGCTGCTGGCTAGCGGCGGGCTTCGACGCGCTGCGGGCTAGCGGCGGGCTTCGACGCGCTGCGGGCTAGCGGCGGACTTCGACGCGGCCCGGCCCCTTGGCCTTGGCGCGATAGCCGGCGCTGTCGGACTGTTGCAGGAGCGCGTCCCGATCGTCGCACCCGAGCGCGATTCCGATGCACGCGGAGGGCTCGTAGGCGACCTCACCGAGCAGCAGCGGCAGGCCGATGGTCTCGAGCAAGCGTTCGCCGAGCGTCAGCGCCGTTGCTTCGTCGATGTCCTCGCAGACCACCACGAACTCGTCGCCTCCGAGTCGCGCGACCGTGTCGGCAGGGCGAACCGCGGTCCGCAGCCGCTCGCCGGTCTCCAACAGAACCGCGTCGCCGGCGGCGTGCCCGTAGAGATCGTTGACCTCCTTGAAGTTATCGAGGTCGACGAACAGGACGCCGGTCGTGGTGCCGTCTCGCTTGGACCGCGCGATCGCTTTCGCGAGGTGGTCTTGCAGCAATGTCCTGTTCGCCAGCCCGGTGAGCGGGTCGTGCACGGCCTCGTGGCGCACGCGCTCCTCGTCACGCAGCCGCGCGATCGCGATCGCGAGCGTGTTTGCGACCGCGCGCGCGTGACTCATCTCGTCGTCGGCGAGCGCGCGCTCGGGTCCGACCAGCAGCACATCGCCGGTGCCGATCGGGAGCACGATGCTCGCGGATGTCGCGTCTCCCGATGACGCGAGCAGCGTCCCGTCGGCCAGGAGCAAGGCAGCGCCGGTGAGCGGTAGTGTCCTGCTCAGCAGCTCGACCGCCTCAGCGGCGAGATGTGCCGGATCGGTCCCCGCGAGGGCGCGCGCGCCCATCGCCGCCACCGCTTGGACACGCTGCTCCGCCGCGCGCCGCTGCGAAACATCGCGTCCGACCGCCAACAGCAGCGGGCCGCCGGTCGTCTCAACGATTCCCCAGCTCATCTCGCCGACGAACTCCGAGCCGTCTCGCCGGAGGCCCCAGGATTCCTCCGAGAAGCGCATCGGGTGCTCGGTCTCGAAATACAACTCCATGTTGCGCGCGTAGCGCTCGCGTAGACGCGCCGGCCAGAGCACGTCCACTTGCTGGCCAAGAACCTCCGAGCGGGGGTAGCCGAACAGCTGCTCTGCGAGCGCGTTGACGAACAGGATCCGGCGGTCACGCGCCGCGGCCACCACGGCATCCGGGAGGCCCTCCAGGATCGTCGCAGCCCCGAGCATCAAGCGGTCCAGCGCTTCCCCACTGCCAGCTGCCTTAAGCCGTGCGTCGTCCATCGAACCCAAGCCCAGTTTCCAATGCTCAGCCTATACCGTCCATCAACCAACGAGCGCTCGGATCCGATCGACATGGACACGCCAATCGATCAACGTTCGGCGACCCCGATTGCTCGTGTCAAGGCGCCTCCCGGTGTGCCAGCCAACCAACCGAGCGGTGGCGGACTAGCTACGGCTGTTCGGGGATGAAGCTTCCCTGGTGGATCAGCTTCTCGGCGGGACCGGTCACCCCGTAAACGGCGTTCTGGACGAGCGAGACCGCGTAGGCCGTCCAGTACGTGGCGGTCGGTGGCGCCCCGGGTCGGCAGGCTCCAGCCGACATTCCGGGGGTCGACATCCAGATGAATGCGTCAGCCCACAGGTAGCCGGTGCTGGTGCTCCAGGGGCCAAGGCCGCGTCCCGGCGGGTTGCAGAGAACCTCCATGCCGTCCTGCTCGATGTTCGCCGGGCGGAGCGGACCACGGCCGTTCTCGCCGGTGTTGATCACGAAGTGCACGCCTCCGAGCGCCCTGGCGATCTTCTGCCCGTAGGCGAGCTCGGTGGTCGTCCAGTCGAAGTGGGTGGCGTTCAGGAAGAACCCCTGCGCGGATTCCACGCCCGATGCTCGCAGGTCACGCACGGCGGTCCTCCACGGAAGTGCGTCCGCGGCGCCGGCGTCGACGTACAGCACCACGTGCGGGTCCTGCTCGAGTGTGCGGATTCCGTACGCCAGCTCGTCCTCGAAGCGCACCCGCCGGCCGTAGGAGGACAGGCACGGGGAAGTGATCAGCGAGTCGATCTCAAAGAACATCAGGACGTGGAAGTTGCCGATCCCGCGCGCGAAGCCGCGCATCCACTTCTGCCAGCGCGCTACGAACGCCGGCGAGATGTCGCTGCCGCAGGCGCCGTGCACAAGCGAGTAGGTGGTCAGCTGGACGGTCGTGCCGGGCTGCTGCTGCTGCGTGGTCTCGAGGAAGCGTGCGACGTTTCCGGCGGGATCGGCGGGCGTGTTCCAGAACCAGAAGCGGAAGCCGGTCGGGGCCGCGGCCAGTACCGACAGGGCACGCGCCGAGTTCGAGTCGCCCTGCGCCGACGCGGCCTGTGCGGCGAGGCCGGCGGCGCTGCTGGCACCCGGGACGTAGAACTTCACGCCCTGCAGGGGGTCCCCAGTTACGGACACCGTTGGCACTCCCAGCGGGTCGGCGTCATCGCGCGTCTGCAACGGGTCGTCGCGCAGGATCGTGACGGTCGCCGAGCTCGGGTTGCCGAGCTGCTCCGGGTATGCGCCGAACAGGTACGCAGTCGCGTAGACCGGCGGCGCGTTCATCCCGTTGTCGTAGATCGGGACCTGGAAAGTGATCGTTGACTGCCCCGGCAGGAACACCGCGTAGGTGTTGGGCACCGGGTCGAAGTCCTTGCCCGACTGGGCGGTCTGCTGCTTTACGCCGTAGCGAATCTGCTCTGTGAACGCGGTGTCTGTGCGGACGATGGCGATCGTCAGGTCGCCCTGATCCTCGTGCGCCGTATAGCTGGCTGCGCTGAGCGCGACGCTTCCGTCGCCGGCGCGCGCGTCAGCGGCCGGCGCGATTATTCCAAGCCAGCCGGCGGCGAGCAGCAGGGCAGGCGCGAGCATCGAGGTCCGCAGCGGACGCCGGCGGCCGCGGGGGACCTGAGGGAGCACGTCCATCATGATCTCAGCATCGGCGCCGACGGCCGCTCTCACAAGCCGCAGTGGACGGGTGATCGATGTCGGCGTGTCGGCTCGCGCTGGCGGAGTCCGCGACGAGCACATCGGCGGCTGGGGCGATATAGGCTTCCGCTTCGAGGCAAGCGGATCGAGCGAACGTAGCTGCATCCAGGCTGGCCGTCGCGATCAGCGCCTCGCCGACAGACGTGAGGATCAAGGAGTGATGGCAGCTGCCCGCATCTGACCTGGAACGCACGGGCTCCGGCGAGCTCGCCGCGCCTGTGGGAGAGCTACGGCTCTGCTACGAGACCTTCGGCGCCTCCCAAGCGCCGCCGTTGCTGTTGGTCATGGGCCTGGCTTCGCAGATGATCTTGTGGGACGACGAGTTCTGTGAGCTGCTCGCTGCTCAGGGGTTCCGGGTGATCCGGTTCGACAACCGCGATAGTGGCCACTCGACTATCATGCGCGACGCGGGCGTTCCGGGGCGCTGGCAGCTGCTGGCTCGCGACGCGCGGAGCTCCGCGTACTCATTGGATGAGATGGCCGCCGACGCAGTTGGTCTGCTCGACCATCTCGAGATCGCCGCAGCCCACGTCGCCGGCGTCTCGATGGGCGGGATGATCGCGCAGCTGATCGCTGTCAACCATGCTGATCGGGTGCTGTCGCTGGTTTCGATCATGTCGACGACTGGCAACAGACGTGTCGGTCGTCCTCACCCCCGGATGCTGGTGCGGATGCTGCGCAAAGCCCCGCGTGACCGCGCGGGCTACGTCGAGGACCACATCGAGACCTACCGCGCGATCGGATCGAAGGTGTTTGAGTTCGAGGAGGGGCACAAGCGCGAACGGGCCGGGCGTATGTTTGATCGCGGAATCCATCCGGCCGGCACGACCCGCCAGATGGCGGCGATCATGACGGCGCCGGACCGGACGCCGCTGCTGGCGCGGGTGCGTGTCCCGACGACCGTGATCCATGGCGACGCCGATCCGCTGGTCAACCTCTCCGGGGGCCGAGCCACTGCAGCGGCGATTCCCGGGGCCAAGCTCGTGGTGCTCGCCGGCATGGGGCACGACCTGCCGCGTCAGCTGTGGCCGAAGATCATCGAGGCGATCGCGCAGAACGCCTCCGGCCGATCTGTGGGCGACAATGGCCGCCTGGGGCGGAAACCGGCGAGCGGCTGAGGAAGTCGTTCGATGACCCGGGTGCTTTATCGGTTGGCGCAGCTCTGCGTCCGGCGCCGGTTCATCGTCGTCGGGGTGTGGCTCGTCGTGACGATCGCGCTTGTGCTGGTCTCGCACAGGCTTGGTGACCGGACCAGCGACAACCTGTCGCTGCCCGGCACCGACAGTCAGCAGGCGGCCGACCTCCTGACGAAGTCCTTCCCCGACCAAGCGAACGGCAGCAGCCCGATCGTGCTACACGCGCCGAGCGGGAAGCTCACGGACTCGAAGTACTCGAGCGCCGTCAGCGATGCCGCGGCCGACGTCGCTAAGACGCCGTACGTGGCCTCGGTGGTAAGCCCGCTGGCACCGCAAGGCGCCAGCTTCCTGAGCAAGGATCAAACCACGGGGTATCTGTCAGTCACCCTGTCGGTCAGCCCGGGCAACCTCTCCGAGAGCCAAGCGCAAACGATCATCGACGCGGCCAGCAGGCCGGCGCAAGCGGCCGGGCTCGAGGTGGAGACCGGCGGCCCACTGGGGCAGAAGGTATCCAAGCCGGCAACCGAGTCGAGTGAGCTGATCGGGATCATCGCCGCGATGGTGATCTTGACGTTCACGTTCGGAACGATCACATCGATGATCCTTCCGATCCTCACCGCGATCTTCGCGCTGCTGTGCACGCTGGCGGTGATCCGCATACTCGGGCACGTGCTGACTGTGCCGACCGTCGCTCCGACGCTCGCGACGATGATCGGGCTGGGCGTCGGGATCGACTACGCGCTATTCATCGTGACACGCCACTTCCGCGGGCTCGAGGACGGGCTCGAGCTCCGAGAATCGATCGGGCGCGCGACCGCGACCTCTGGCGGCGCGGTGTTCTTCGCCGGTGGCACGGTCGCGATTGCACTCCTGTCGCTGGCCGTCGCGGCGATCCCGCTGGTCACGACGATGGGCCTGATGGCGGCAATTGCGGTCGTGATCGCCGTGCTCGCCGCGCTGACCCTGCTACCTGCCGAGCTGGCGGTGCTCGGAGAGCACATCAACTCGCTCCGGGTTCGTCATCCCGCATCCCAACAGCAGGCCAACAAGGGGCTGTGGGCCAAGTGGGCGGCCGACGTGGCCGGAAAGCCGCTGATCACGGCTGTAGCGGCTCTGGCGATCCTGCTCGTGCTGACGATCCCGCTGTTGTCGATGAGCCTCGGTCAACCCGACGTCTCCCAGCTGTCGAGCTCCACCACCGCACGGCGCGCCTACGACCAGATCACAAAATACTTCGGTGAGGGTGTCAACGGGCCGCTGCTGGTCGCGGTCTCGCTCCGATCGCCCGCGGAGCCGGCCGCCGGAGCATCGAGTTCGTCGAGTTCGTCGAGCGATCCGCGCACGACCGACTCGCGTCTGACGACGCTTCAGAAGGACATCACGGCGAACTCCGCTGTGGCCACCGTTACGCCCATCCAGATCGACAAAGCCGGAACTACAGCCTATTTCAACACGATCTCCAAGTACGGGCCGGCTACGCAGGACACCACGGACCTCGTCCGCATGCTGCGCAACAGCGTGATCCCGAGCGCGGAGAAGAGCACCGACATGAAGGCCTACGTCGGCGGCAGCACCGCCGGCTACGACGACCTCGCCTCACTGATCTCCAGCAAGCTGCCGTTGCAGATAGTCGTCGTGATCGCGCTCAGCTTCGTGCTGCTGATCATCGCCTTCCGGACGGTCGTCGTACCACCGCAGGCGGCGGTGATGAACCTGCTGTCGATCGGGGCCTCCTACGGCGTGCTAACGGCGGTCTTCCAACTCGGGTGGCTGAGTGGGGCGATCGGCCTGAGCTCATCAATTCTGATCGTCTCCTACGTGCCGCTGTTCATGTTCGCGATCCTGTTCGGCCTGTCGATGGACTACGAGGTGTTCCTCGTGAGTCAGATTCAGGAGCACTGGCTCGGCGGCGAGGACAACAAGAGTGCTGTGATCTCGGGGATCGTCACGAGCGGGCGCGTGATCACCGCGGCAGCCCTGACGATGGTGTTCGTGTTCGGAAGCTTCATGTTCAACGGCGACCCCACCGTCAAGCAGTTCGGTGTCGGGCTTGCGGTTGCCGTGATCCTTGACGCGACGATCGTGCGTTGCCTGCTCGTGCCGGCCCTGATGGTGCTGATCGGCGCGCACAACTGGTACATGCCGAGCTGGCTCGGCGGCATTGTGCCCGCGTTGAACATCGAGGGCACCGAGTTCTTTGCAGCACCTGACGGGGCGCATCAGCGGCGGCCCGAGCGAGCCCCGGCGGGCACCGACGCCGATGCGTGACTGTTAGGGCCCGCGGGCCCTTTAGGCCGAAGAGCCCGCCTGTCGAGACAGTGGCGAGCAGCACATTGAACACCCTCGCGCCTGTCAGCAGAAGCGGTTCAAGGACGCCGGTATGGCCGCGCAAACGGCCTGTCGTCATTCTCGGGTACGGAGATCTCTTCGAAGGACCCGAGGCTCTGGATCAGCCGGGCGACCAGGCCCGTCCAGCCCGTCTGGTGGGAAGCGCCCAATCCGGCGCCGTTGTCGCCGTGGAAGTACTCGTGGAACAGGATCAGATCATCCCAGTGGGGATCTTCCTGGAAGATCGTGGTCCCGCCGTACACGGGGCGCCGGCCATCGCCGTTCTGCAGGAAGGTCGCGACCACCGTCTTCGCCCCAGCGGTATGCGCGCGAGCGCGCCTGATCGTGGCTGAAATAGGACCACGCATCGCCGTCGGTGCTGTAGTCCTCTCTCACCGTGCCCCACTGGCGTTCGCTGATGTAGGGACCCCAGGTGCGCCACGGCGCGCCGGACCGAGCCTCGCAAAGTCGCTGTTCCTCGGCCGTCAGCGCTGGCTTTGCCTGCTCGGTTGGCCCATCGGCGGTCCCGGACACGGTCGCGAATGTCTCATACCGGCGGACCTCTACGAGGCGGTGCACCACCCACGCGCTCGTGCGGCCGCTGACGTAGCGTTTGATCTGCAGTGACACTCCTACAGTTCACGGCCGCGCTCGCACCCCCGAGCATCGATGCCACTTCGTTTCTGCTCGTTGTGCTCGCCGCGGCCGTCGCATCGCTGGTGGTGACCGCCTTGGAGCCGCGCACAATGGTGCCAGTGGTGGTGATCGAGCTGACCCTCGGGATCATCATCGGACCCGATGTCATGTCGATCGCGTCCCCCAGCGGTCTGATCCAGTTCATGAGTGACCTCGGCCTCGGCATGCTTTTCTTCTTTGCCGGATATGAGATTGACTTCGCGCGGATCCGCGGCGCTCCGCTGCGCCTCGCAACCGCGGGATGGCTGCTCTCGGTCGCGCTGGCCTACATCCTCGGAGGGCTGCTGGAGTGGGCCGGGATCGTGCTGTCGCTGGTATACACGGGCTCGGCGATGGCGACCACGGCAATCGGCACGCTGATCCCGATCCTCAGCGACGCCGGCGAGATTCGCACCCGCTTCGGCACCTACCTGCTGGGCGCCGGTGCGGCCGGGGAGTTCGGTCCGATCCTGCTGATCACGCTTGCGCTGTCGACGGGGGATCCGTTCAAGAGCGCCGTGATCCTCGCTGCGTTCATCGCCCTGTCGGTCGTCTCGGCGGTTGCTGCCGTGCGCTGGCTGAAGGCAGGTTGGGGTGCCCTGGAGCGGACCCTGGAGTCCAGCTCTCAGCTGGCGGTGAGAGTCGCGGTGCTACTCGTGTTCGCGCTGCTTGCGCTGGCTCGCTCGCTGGGCCTGGACCTGCTGCTGGGGGGCTTCGCCGCCGGGATCATCGTGCGCCTGGCTTTGCGGGGGCGCGAGGTGGAGGTCTTCGAGTCAAAGATCACGGCGATCGGCTACGGGTTCCTGATTCCGTTCTTCTTTGTCGTGAGCGGCATGCAGTTCGATCTGCACGCTCTCACCAAGAGTGCGTCCGGGCCGGCAAAGCTGGTGTTGTTCCTCGCGCTGTTCCTGCTGATCCGGGGGACGCCGGCAATGCTGCTGTACCGGCGCGTGCTGAACCTCCGTGACCGCGTCGCGCTGGCGTTCTTCTCCGCCACCCAGCTCCCGCTCGTGGTCGCGGTGACCGCGGTCGCGATCAGCGCCGGTGCGATGCGCCCCTCCACCGCCTCCGCGCTGGTCGGCGCCGCGGTTCTGTCCACGCTCGTCTTCCCGATCATCGGCTTGCGTCTGCGCGCGGTCGGCGTGGTCGGCGTGGTCGGCGTGTCCGGCGTGTCCGGCGTGTCCGGCGCGTCCGGCGCGTCCGGCGCGTCCGGCGCGTCCGGCGCGTCCGGCGCTGACTGATCGTAGATGGATGGTCGAACGTCTCTGGGGGTCGGCGGAAGCTCAGCCGACCGGCTTGCCGGAAGCCGCCACCGCCCGCCAGATGCCACCAAACTGCTGGGCGCCCACGTAGTCGGTCTCACCTGGGCCTGAGTCGAAGGCGTAGGTGTAGAGGGGGTGGCCGTCGTAGGTGACCTGATGAGCGCCGCCGGGAAGACCGATCGTGCCCAGCAGCGAGGCTTTGACACCACGGCCCGCGACCGCGCGACCGTGGGTCCTGAGCGCCAGCCACACGCTGGAGCAGCCTTGGATCGCAACGCACCGATCCCTGCTACGGCTGTCGCGACTGAACGCGTACAGGGTGAAGCCGCTGCCGTTGACGAGCAGCTTGCCGAGCACGGTGCTCCGCAGGTCGACGTGCGCGGCCGCAACGGCGGCGGCCGCCGTCGGTTGTGTCCGTGCAGTGTCGGCGGCGAACGCCCCGGCGGCGACTGTGCCGCTTGGCGGCGCGGCAAGCGCACCGCCAAGCGGTAAGGCGAGGGCTACGGCTACGGCGCTCGCAGCGGCGCATCTGGCTGCGGAAGCGGCACGAGGTCTGTTGCTGAACATCTGGGCTCTCCTAGTAGGTGGTTGTGGGACGGCGCTGGCACCCTTCAACCCTCCAGACTTCTCAGATTCCGATTACTTCCCGTCAAGCTGCGTAGCATGGACGGTCCGTGCCTCGCCTCGATCCGCAGTCGCTCGGTGAGCATCTGAATGCGCTCTATCGTGCCGCGTGGGCGTTGTGCGGCTCGCGCGAAGACGCCGAGGATCTCGTGCAGGACACGTTCGCGCGTGTGCTCGCCAAGCCGCGTGTGATCCGCGGAGACGAGCGTGCCTACCTGATGGCGACGATGCGCAACACGTTCTACTCACGGGTGCGCTCGGCCTCGCGGCGTCCCCGGACTGCCGCCACGCTCGAGGACGTCGAGCCCGCCGACCCGCGTCCCGGCGTGCAGCCCGACAGCGCACTCGAGTTCGGCGAGTTGCTCGGGGCGATCGCCGAGCTGCCGGAGGACTTCCGCCTCGCGCTCGCCGCGGTCGACATACTTGGACTTTCGTATGGAGAGGCGGCGCGGGCCCTGGGCGCGCGCGAGGCAACGATCACGACCCGCGTGTACCGCGCGCGGCAGCGTGTTGTCCGGCGGATCTCAGAGCCGCCGGCGACAGAGCCCCAGGCACGGGAAGGAAAGCCCCCCGGGCGGGGTCTTGACTGAGGAAGGATGCGATGAACGACGATCAACAGCTTCCCGAGGCCGAGCTGGCGCGCCTAGCTGACGGGTCGCTGCCCGCGTCGCGCTCACGTGAGCTGTGCGCGCAGGCCGAGGCATCGCCGGAGCTTGCGGCCGCGCTTGACGAACAGCGCCGCGCCGTATCGCTGCTGCGCGCGATCGACGTTCCGGCGCCGCCGTCGCTGCGCGCGAAGGTCGAAGCGATGACCGGCCCAGCCGCGCGGGTTGCCGCCCGGCGGCCGCCCTCGCGCTTCGCGCTGCCCTCGCGCTTCGCTCCGCCCTCGCGGCTCGCGCGAGCGCTGGGGGTGCCGATCGTGGCTGCTTTGGTCATCGTTGTGGCGGCGATCGTCGTTGCTCAGGGCAGAGTCGCGAGCGCGCCGACCGTGCCCCAGACTGCGCGTCTGACCCTCGCTGCGGCGACGCTTCCGCCGCCGGCGGTCGATCCAGCTCATCCCGGCCAGCTGCAGCTGCGGGTCGGCGGCATCGCCTTCCCCTCCTGGTACGCCTCCGCGCAGCTCTCGACGGCGGGCGCCCGTGTGGACACCCTCCGCGGTCGCCGGATCGTGACCGTCTTCTACAGCGGCGCCGCCCGCCGCGTCGGCTACGCGATCGTCTCGGGGCCGCCGCTGCGCCAGGTCCGCGGGCTGTCCGTGACGCGTGACGGCGTTCGCTTCACGCTGGCGCGCGCCGGCTCGGCCAACCTGGTCACCTGGGTGCGCGCGGGGCACACGTGCGTGATCGCCGGGACGTTGGTTAGCTTCCGCACGCTGCTGGGCTTGGCCGCCTATCAGCGCTAGCCGCCCCCTCGACGCATCGACGCGTCCGCAGCTGTACAGTTTCGCCGATGCGCCGACGCTCTTTCAACTGCTCCTGCTGTGCTGTGCTGATCGCGATCGTGGTTGGCGCGTGCGGTGGGTCAAGCGGCTCGAGCGACAACGGGGTGGCGGCGAAGCCTCCCGACGCGATCGTCACGGCTGCCTCCAATGCGCTCCATGGCGTTAGCACGGTGCACGTCTCCGGGGCGTTTGTCAGCTCCGGGGTGCCGACCGCGCTCAACCTCTATCTGGTCTCCGGGAAGGGCGGTCGGGGCTCGATGTCGCAGAACGGGCTGAGCTTCCAGCTGGTGACGGCCGGCAACGAGGTCTATATCAACGCCAGCCCGGCATTCTGGCGGCACTTCGGCGGTGCCGCCGCCGCGACCCTGTTTCGCGGCAGGTGGCTGAAGGCGCCGGCGACCGGCCAGTTCAGTTCGCTGTCGTCACTGACAAACCTGGGCGAGCTATTCGACAAGCTGCTCGGGCAGCACGGGACGCTCACGAAGGGCGCCGTAAAGACCGTGGATGGTCAGACCGTCGTGCCCGTCACCGATACCACTAACGGCGGCACGCTGTACGTCGCTACCACCGGCAAGCCGTACCCGGTCGAGATCGTCAAGACGGGATCGGGTGCTGGTCGGATCGACTTCTCGGCCTATGACCAGCCGGTTCAGCTGACGGTGCCGGCGAGTTCGATCGACATCTCGCAGCTGCATTGAGGGGCAGGGCGCGGCCGCGAGGCTGAGGCTGTCCCTGTGGCGGCACGAGGTCGCCGCCGCACGTCAGCATTTCATTGCCGTCGCACGTCAGCACTTGACGGCCGTCGTCGTTCTCCCATCGGTGCGGCTCCAATGGAGTGACCTGGGTGCAACGGCGCTGGATGTCGGAAAGCTCCTGCAAACCGCGGCGCGCACGCCCCCCCCGTGTTTCGCAGTGTCGCGGAACTCTGGGGGCACAGTCGCCTCCGGTTTCGCGGGCGGTGCGGGTTTGGGGGGTCAGCGGCGAAAGCTAAGGGCCGGCGGGAACTCAAGCAGATCGCTGGCCGCGCGGTGCGAGCGGCGGCCAGATGGCGGCATGTTCGAGCGAGCAATCTGGCCCGCGCTCGGGTCGTTTGCTCGCTCGAACACGGTTTTCGTGTCCGAGCGCGCAATCGACGGTCTGACTGGAGCGTTTGCGCGCTCCGACAGGTCCGAGGGACGCCGTCAGGTCTCCAGTCCTCCCGAATCACCAGCAAATCCAGGCAGCCGAAGCGGCCGACGTCACTCCATTGGAGCCGCACCTCCTCTCCCATGGCATCGGCGCTGCTCCTGCCACGGCCGCTCCTCTCGACACCCCACGGCTGCGGGCGTCCGCTCGCAGCTGCGAGCGGAC
>JBKQKK010000187.1:0-17002 GCA_052147535.1 Solirubrobacteraceae bacterium
CTGAAGATGGCGTAGCCGATGCGATCGGCGCCAGTCACCTTGCACTCCACCTCTGCGGCGACCTTTGCCATCTGAGGCCCAGCGCCCGCAAGGCTGTGAGCCTCCACGCAACTGCTGCGGACGTCCGCCGGGATGCGCGACAGGAGCGTCGCCTTGGCGGACGCAGCCCGTGGGGTCGACGGGTTGGATTGCGCCGTAGTCGAGTTGGATTGCGCCGTAGTCGAGTTGGATTGCGGCGCGGAAGACCCGCTCGTAGCGATCACGACGGCCACGGCCGCAGCCGCGACCACAGCGCCTGCGGCGCCCGCCACGGTCAGCAGCCGCCGACGGCGTCCGCTCGCTCGGGCGAGCGCCAGTCGGCCGGCCGGCGAGGCCGTGATGATCGCATCGAGGCTCTGGATCAAGCGTCCAACGTCGAACGCGAAGTAGGACGGCGCATTGCGAACCTCGACCGCCTGGCGCCGAGCGAGTGAGGCGATGCTCTCCGGCAGATCGCTAGGCTCCGGCATCACCGCGCCCTCTACGAGTACCGGGATCACCCGGATGCCGCGCTCCAGCGCAGCCTCGATCTCGAGCCGGACAAAGTCGTTCGGCTCGTCGATCCGCCGCTCCCCCGTGGGGCCGGCCATCGACAGCCAGTTGCGTCCCATCACGACGAGCAGCACCTCGCAGCGGCCGATCTCCCTCTCAAGCCCCTCGACGAAGTCGACGCCCGGCTGCAGTGCTTCGATGTCGATGAACACCCGGTCGGTGCCGAAACGCTCTCTCAACCGGTCATAGATATGGCCGGTCTGGCTGGCCCCGTCGTCGCGACGGTAGCTAATAAAGATGTTCGAGGTCGCCTGGGTGCCGGTGGCTGTTGAGTCGATCTTTATCGCTGTTCTTTCCGGACCATCGGCCCGCCTTCTTCTAAAGGCCGAGAAGCCTTCGCAGCGAGCCTCCCACCGCACGATGGAGCGGTCATCCGTGCCCGCCCCAATGTCGCATTCGGCGAATTACCGACACCAGGACGCGCCCCAAAGCGAGTTTCCTGGCCGTTTGGGCTGATCGGGCGGGTTCCGGGCGCGAGCACGGACCGGTTGCCAATCGGTAGCGCGCCGACGGGCGCCTGACGGGTCAGTCGCGCGAAGTGAGCCGCGCCCAGCTCTCACCCCGTCACGCGGAGAGACCAAGCGATGCAGCCGACTACTCGCGCGCCGCGCCCACCGCCACGTCATCGTCATCCGCGACGTCGAGCAGGCAACCCCCTCAGGCAGCGAAACGCAGTTCACTCGCGCGATCGCGTTGCTGCCGATCCTGACAGGTTGCCGTCTCGCGCTTCATGTCGCCAAAGCGACCTCACGCGCTGGCAAGGTGAGAGCCGGCGCCGCGGTGGCGTTCGGGGCCGCTGACGCGCATCCTCATGAATGCGGGCGACTCGCTCGGTCCGTCCGAGGCTTCCCGAGATTGAGGAGTTTCGCCAACGCTCGACGCCACCCGTGTCACTGCTGCTTCCACGAACATCCGGGAGTCTCCCGTGCCCTCCAAGGCGACGTCGACGCTGCCGCTCCGGGCGAAGACGAGTCGCGGCAGCGTGATTGACGACGCGCTCGCTCCTGGCGCGGCTCGGCAGCCACGTCGCCATCTCGACGCCATCGCCGCGCACGCTTGCTTTCGCTTGACAGGTGCCCCGAGCCTCGCGCTGGCTTCGCCGCGAATGCAAGCGCCCGCCCCGGCCGGGCTCGACGAGTGCTCCCGCCCAGAAGTAGCGGTCGCGAGAGCTCGCGCCGTACGATCGCAATCGACGCGAGTACTCGTGCGGCCTGGCTGCTCGGCGCGATCGCAATGCAACGCTCCCGAGCGTCAGCCTGGACGAGGCCGACGCTCGCTTTCGTCATCTCGCGACGTTGCACCGGGCACTCAGAATCAACGGAAGGGACGCCTCGACGGGCAAGGCGGGACGCTGACGCCAGCGACTAGAAGCCGGGACGATCGCTTTCAGGGGAAGCGCTCGCGCGGTCCTGCCGAGGATCTCGGACGGCTGGCGCTCGCGTTCGCGTGTTATGTGAGGTTGCCGCGGGCGTGTGAATGACGTGAACGAGTGGCCTCTCACTGAGTCCCGGCGAAGCGTTATGTGAGGTCCGTGATCGACGTGAGCGACGTGAAGCAGCTCGACCAGCGCATCCGCGCCGGGAGCGCTGACGAAGCCCGCCCGGTGAAGTCGGCGTGCCGAAACCGGACATCGGCCAGGTCGATCAGCGCGGCGGAGGCCTCGAAGGCCCCGTCAGGCGCCACACGGGCGTAGAGCGGCTCACCGCCCGGCTCTTCGTCGTGTCAGCTATGGCCACCGCTTCCTTCCCTCGTTGCGCCGTTGACGTTCCCGCCGATCCCGACTGACTTCGGTCGTTTATGTCGTACATCCTCAGCGCGTCATTCCAGATCCCGCCTCGGCGACCTCGATCACATGTGAACGACGTCAATCCTCAGCAGCTACGGCACGTTCACAAACCACCTGCACATAACACGCGAACGCGATCGCGGGCTCCGGTCACCCTGAGGCGAGCCTGGCGGAGCGAGTTGCGGCGGAAGAGCACGCCCGTGCTTGCGGAGCTCGAGCAAGCGGGTTGATCGGCAGCGACGGTCCGTGCCGATCCTACGCGTCGTTGAAATGGCGCAGGCGTCGGCCGCTAGCTCTGTTTGGGGTCCGGTCTGAAGGCGTGGGCGGAGGGCGGGGCGGTGCGCCATGAGTGGAGCGTGCTCGCGACCTCGTCGCTGACGTGCTGTGCGCGCGCTCGCGCGGTCGACGCCCGACATGAGGAGCTCGTCGTAGCGGGTGTCGCGGTGGCGCACGGAGGCGAGGACCGCGAGCTCGATCGCTTCGGATTGCAGCGCGCGGCCGGCGGCGCTGCGCCCGACGCGCCCGCTGCCGCGTACCGCGGCGTGGTGGGCGATCTCGCTCCCGCGCTCCCGCGCTCCCGCGCTCCCGCGCTCCCGCGCTCCCGCGCTCCCGCGCTCCCGCGCTCGCGCGGGCAGCCTGGAAACAGACGCAGGATCTCCGCCTCCATGCGCTGCTGAAGGCTCGCCGCAGCGTGTCGCACTCGCGGCGGCGGGCTCGGGCCTGCTCATCGGCCAGGCACTCGGCCTCGGCGCGCTCGAGCGCGCCGGGCTCGACGAGGATCCCTTGGCGCTCGTAGCGCTTGCGTGCGCGGCTGAAGCGCACCACGATCGCCGACAGGCCGCTAGCCGCTCGCGCGCGGCGCGTGAGCGCGGCGTCCCCTCTGGCCAGGAACACGAGGTGGTCCATGTCGGCACACGCCATGCACACAGGGCCGGGATCCTCCATGATCAACAGCCGGTCTGCTCATCGCCACAGACCGAGCACGTGAACTCCTTCTGCGGCTCGATCACGACCAGCTCAGGCCGCCGGGCCGCCCGCCCCGTCAGCCGTGCACGCTGCCCCTCGCTGAGATCAGGCGAGAGCCAATGCATCTTGAAGGTCTGCTCGAGCGCGGGATCGCCGCCGGCCGAGAAACGCAGCTCGCGTGGCATGCGCGAGGCGGCCGGGTACGGGTGCTCACTGGGTCGAGACGCCGTTCACATAAGCCTCCATCACGACCGCGACGATCGCCTGCTCACACCGCCGCCGCGGCTCCAAAAACGACGGAAAATACGCCTCCCCTGACCGCTTCCTGGGGATCTGCAGCTCGATCTCACCAACTCGCGTTTCCCACGTCACTGGAGAGCCCGGTGAGCCGAAAGGCTCCCGCCGGGTTCGGGAGGGGGTGTCGGGAAAGGACCCGCAGGGCACCTCGCCGACACCCTACCTCAGCTGCTGGTCTCAAGCTCAAGCTCAAGGAGCAGGCGCTGGCAAAGGCCGAGCCGATCGATAGCAAACCGGGTCGCTACCGGCCGCCCGATCCGTTGCTGCGGTTCCTCGAATCACCCTGAGGGCCACCTCCTCGGTCAGGGGTAGACGGT
Organism: Solirubrobacteraceae bacterium; assembly: GCA_052147535.1. GTDB lineage: Bacteria > Actinomycetota > Thermoleophilia > Solirubrobacterales > Solirubrobacteraceae > Palsa-465. Next base: position 3,958 of record JBKQKK010000187.1, read on the forward strand.
GCCGACCTCGAGTAGATGCCAGCGCTTCTTCACGCGGGCGGCGACGATGAACACCATCCACCCGGGCTGGGCGAGATCGCTCGCGCGCTCGGGCACCTCGAACGGGCCGATGTCTCCTCAAACCAGATCCGACCCGGCTCGGTCTCGCTGATCATCAGCTGCTCCTCGACCCAGTCCTCGTCGGCGACATCGTCAACGTCGACATCTGGCGCGTTCGCGGCCACATCTTGGAGCAGGCTCCCGAATCGCTCGGCCGCGGGCACTGGAGATAGAGCTCAACGACGGCGCCGGTCGTATCCACAGGGTCAGCGAGGACACGCTCGCGCACTACAGTCCTCGTGTCGAGGCGCCGTTGCGGCGTTGTGCGGCACGCTGTGTGCTCGCCGCTGACCCGGCCCGGATCGGGCAGCTGCTCGACGACGCGAAACGGTTCGAAGCGCGTCACCGCGACGCGGTCATCCACGGCGTGCTCGACGCCGCGCACGTGCTCGACGAGCCTCAGCACCGGACCCTGGTCGCCCGGGGCCTGACCGGCGGGCAGTCCGGTGTGCGGCTCGCGGCGCTCGAAGTGCTCTGCGAGCTCGACGGCCCCGACGCCGCCCTGCGCCGGGCACGCGCCGACCCCAACGCGACCGTCCGCAAGTGGACCCCGTCGATCGAGCCTGCCCAGGCGACCCTGCTCTGAGGATGCCCCGTCGACCGCGATCCTCGATCAGCGCTGCCGGGCTGGATGCGCTGATTCAGCAGGCGACCGTCGACTGCTACAACGAATCCGAACAGGTCACCGGCCTGTTCACCATGGTCGAGGAGCACCTCGCGTTCCCGTTCACGACGACGATGCTCGGGGTGCCGGTCACCGTCGCCCGCATCGACACCACGGCCGATGATCGCATCGTCGCGGTCTGCAGACGCGACGGGCACCGGCAAACGCTCCCGATCCTCGACCTCCCTGTGCCTGACCCGACCCCGGACGGGTGGGAATGGATCGAGGCATACCGCCGCTGGGCACGCTCGATGTGACCGCATATGCGTACACCTTCGTGCTACCTTTGTCGATATGGAAAGGAAACCGCACGACGTGCTCGCGACCCGCGAAGCGCGCGCGCAACTGCCCGCGCTGCTTGAGCGCTTCCGCCAAGCCGGCGCGGACGCCGAGCCGGTCGTGATCGGCGCCCGTCGGCGTCCCGAGGCGGTCTTGCTCTCCTACGAGCGCTACCTGAAGCTCGTCGGTGGCCGCGAGCGCGTTGCTGCCGCGCTCGAGCAGCAAGCGCGCGAGGCCTCCGAGACGCTCGATGGCGATCAGGCAACGGAACTCGCCAACAGCGAGCTGCACGCGATGCGCCGAGAACGGCGCGCTGCCAAGCGCTGATCGCGGCGCGTGCGCGCCGTTCTGGACCCCAACGTGCTCGTATCGGCCGCGATCTCGCCGGCCGGGCCACCACGCCAGATCCTCACAGCGTGGCTCGACGGGCGCTTTGAGCTGATCGCCAGCCCCGCGCTGCTCGACGAACTCGCCGACGTGCTCGCCCGTCCGAAGTTCCGGCGCTTCATCACCAACACCGTCGCGACCGAGTTCATCGACGGACTCACCAGCGACGCCGTGATCGTCGCGGACCCTCCGCAGCTGCCCAGTGTCTCCTGGGATCCCGATGACGACTATCTGGTCGCGCTGGCGCGCGCCGCCGGTGCGGACTACCTGGTCTCCGGCGACGGGGACCTTCTCGATCTCACCGACCCCGACCCGCCCGTCCTCACTCCACGGCAGTTCCTCGACCTGCTCGACGCCTGAACCGCGCACGCGCTCGGCGAGCCTCATCGCGTACCGATGTGGAATGTTCACCCGGCACGTTATGCCGACCTCACCGCCAGTCCACCAACAGCTACACGGCATCGCAGCCGACCATTCCGGATAACCAGCAGGTTCGGATAGCACACTCAATCCGGACATTCGGATTGAGCGTATTCATGCAGACCACCCTGACGAGCGTGGTGGCGGCGATCACGGCCGTGGACCCGTCGTGGCTGTTCATCAGCAACACGTAGGGCCTGACCGGGTCGCCACCGACCTTCCTCAGGGCTGCGCTTCCAGGGTCTTCACCCCTTCCATGGCCTTCACCGTGACGCACGCGGCTCGGCTCCACCTCTCTCCGCCCGGGGACGGGCTGTTTACGACGCGGCAGGCTTCGCTTAATGCTGCGGACCGCTGATTCGCTCCCCAAAAGGGCCTTCGACGCTGGGTTCCGACCCGGCCCGTTTCCAGACCAAGCCGCCAGCCTGCTATCGGGCCTCCTGGCAGCTACCCGCACGGAACTCACACCCGCTGGCGACGACGAGCTTATGTTGGATTCACTTAATCAATAAGCGCCCTCCAACTCTGTTCGCAGTGGTCGGCCACGCGTCCTACTCGAGTCGCGGTGTCGATCAACCCACGCCGAGTGTCGGGATATCGGGTGACGCTCGCCCGCGGACGGTGGCGACGGCGCTCGATGCGGCGAGAAAGCCGTCGTGTCGGCCGGAGACCGCGGGCGCCTGTGCTGTCGACATGGCAGCAGCCGCCGCGGATGACCGGGTCCGCTCCTGTAGTCACTTTCGTGGCGCGGCGGGGCGCGGGTGGGCTGGGACCAGTGGTACAAATCTCTGGGCCAGAAGAACGCTTCGGCGGAGGGCGAGCAACAGGTGCTACGCCGACAGCTCGGGGTCGCGTAGCCGCATCACCTCGGCCCAGTCGGTGTTTTCGGCGTTCATGATGGCCAGCATGTCGTGCGCGACTGGGCGAAGCTCCGCGACGCGTTTGGCCCGCTCGCCACGCTGCTTGAGCTGCTCCAACTGGCGGAGGGTCCAGCGGTAGCGTTCCGCATGACGACCGTGCTCTTGATGTATCTCGATGTAACTCGCTGCACCACCGAGGGCGGGGAGCGCGATGGCCCCAAACTCGATGAGCCTACCCACCCAGCCTTTACCGCCGAGATCGCCAACGTGCAGTAGCGCGCACGTCAACGCGCCCAAGAAGGCGCCCAGGATGAAGTCGCGAGATAGGCGGTGCCTGATCCCGTGCTGCCGGCCACGCTTCTGGGGGTACCTGATCTGCCCGTCTATCCAGTCCTCGACGATCAGCGTTCGGAGCCAGGCGAGGTCACCACCCTCGAGTTCGATCACAGGCCGACAACGCCACAGCTCCTGGACTGCCCTGTGGTACCACTCCTGCTCGACGATCGGGGGGCGCAACACATCAGACTCTCGGGCTCCGGCAACGCCACTCGAGGCAAGTTCCGCCAGGTCGGCGGACCCCTCGGCTAAGCCTAAGTCGCGTTCGGCTAAGCCAATCTCGGCAGGGTACTTTGCGTCGGCGAGCGCGTGATAAGGCAACACCCGCAGTATCTCCGCGAGGGCACGAAAAGTCACCCAGCGTTCGTGCGCATGCTGCCTCTTCAGCATCTGGCGACCGGCCACCACGGTGAGCATCAGCAAGACCTCTAGCACGGTAAGCCATGTCGAGTTCCAGAGGACCACTCGGGCCGCTGCGACGACGACGGCAAATGCGGCGCCGCATGCCGTCAAGTTGCCAACGCGCCGTACCTCGTCGCGGAACCTCGTAGCGCCGATGTCAGCGCTACAGAAGGCAGGTGCCACCCAGTTCTCTAGCTCTGCGGTGATCCTGTCCAACCGGTCCAGATGCTCCGAGTCGTCAGCGTTCTTGCGCAGCTTGCTGGCGGGAGCGCGCAGCTGGGCACGGTTTCTTGCAACCGCTTCCGATGCTCCCTCCGGCAGCTGAAAGTGGTTGAAGTGGTTGAAGTGATCGAGCTCGTCGAAGGCGAGTCGCACCACGTTCCAATCACAATCGTCGAAGTACTCCTCGATCTTCCCCGGACTGTCCGTGCGGACCACGAACACCGGGGTTCGTTGGCAGCCCGCATCGGCCGAGCCGTCCAACAACCTCTGCATCAGCCCGCTTGCAACAACGACGGCCCCGGTCTCAAGCGAGCCGCCGCGAGCGTACTCGATGATCGATGCCGTGCCTCCCAGTCCCCTCGCCGTCAACCCGTCCCAAAGGGCGATGACGAGATCCGAGTTGTCGACGACCTCCTGACCGACCCGTTCGTATCGCTCATCGTCGGAGAGCTGGCTATCGGGACTCACCACCGGGTGACGCAGCGCCTGTCGGTACAGTTTCTCAAACTCCAGTTGGGACTCAGGCGTCTTAAAGTCGTCCAGGTATCGCTCCAGAGGGAATGGAAGCGGTGCGACGAGATCGGCTTCTGGCCGTTTCAGCACAGCCCGGGCGACGAGACGGTCCGCCCCCTCTGCGAGTGGCGAAACGATCCTGTAAAGCAAGGGCGTGCGGTCAGCCGGAAACCGACCGGCTATCCGGTCCAGAATCGACTCGACGGCATCTTCAAGCTTCTGGACATCACTCAATACGCGATGCCCCGTGACGCCGATTCGGACCCGAAACGGGATTAGATCAAAGCCGTCCGTCGCGGAGCCCTGTGTGTCTTTCCCGATGACTGCGCCCAATCCTGGCCTGGCCTTCCACGCGGAACCGAGCAGAACGGTCGGCTGCCGCACCGCGCCCCCGAGGCTGCAGCACGAAGCCATCCACCCGATTCATATCACGAGCCACGCTCTTGCGCCCCGAACGCTCTACACGGAGCCGCGAGGAGCGACACGGGCCGCTCGTGGGTCCATGCGAAGGTCGACGCCCCGTGACCGAACGATGGCGCTTGCCTCCGGCTGCGGTCAGCAAGCCCGTCGCGGTTTAGACGGCGGCCTCGATCCAGCTGCTCCGCCGCTCGTGTCGCGAGGATGCCAAGGTCAAGCACGAGAACCTCGGGAATGTCTCGCACCTGCCGCCAGCGACGCTGGAGGTGCTACGCCGCTCGCTCGCCGGCGAGCCGTTGGCGGGCGCCGCTGACGCGTTCGAGATCGTGCGCTCGTTGCCGCATGGCCATGTCGCGGCGGTGCACGGAATGCTGCGTGATCTCGATCTGCAACGGGCTGAACTGCGGTGCTGCGGTGAGCGTTGCCGTGATGGCGGGCAGTGTGTGGGGATGATCGCCCAGCGACTGCTGGAGCCGTGCTCGAATCTGTCAACCACCCGACTCGTGCACCAGTCAACGCTCGCGCACGAACTCAGTTGGGCGAGGTCAAGGAGGCCGAGCTGTTGGCCGCGGTGGACTGGCTGCTTGATCGCCAGGAGCGGATCGAGCGCGCGCTCGCGCGCCGCCTTCTAAGGCCGAGGGGTTCGTTTTGTATGACCTGTCCTCGAGCTACCTGGAAGGGTGCTGTTACGAGCTCGGCGAGATCGGCTACTCGTGTGACGGGCAGCGCGGAAAGCTGCAGATCACCTACAGGTTGTGTTGCTCACCCGATGGCGGCCTGTCCCGATACAGGTGCACAAGGGCAACACGGCTGACCCGAACATGCTCGCCGCGGCGGTCGAGCCGGGCTACGATCGCTTCCGGATCGACGGCGTCGTGTTCGTCGGGGACCGCGGGATGATCAGCGAAACTCGCACCATCGCGCTCAAGGAGCAGGCAGTCGGGTTCATCACTTCGCTCAGAGCCACGCAGATCCCGGCGCTGACGGTCGCAGCGAATTTCCAGTTGTCGCTGTTTGACGAGCAGGGGTTGCGTCGAGATCTCCGCCCCGCAGTTCTCCGGCAAGCGGCTGATCGTCTGCCGCAACGCGCACGTCGCAGCCGAGCACGCGCGCAAACGCAAAGCACTTCTTGAGGCGACCGAAGCCGAGCTGGCGAAGGTCAAGGCGGTGATCCACGGCGACCGCGGACGGCTGCGGAACGCCGCGGCCGGCGTAATCGGCGAGCGCGTTGGGCGTGTTGTCAACAAGCGCAAGATGCCACGCGCATCACGCTTGAGATCACCGGCGGCGCGTTCAGCTACCAGCGCAACATCACCCAGGTCGAGCAGGAAGCGCTGCTTGAAGGTATCTACATCCTGCGCACCAACCAGCCCGCCGCGCGCGTCGCCGCCGCCAGCGCCTCGCGTGCCGGCAAACAACTCAAAGTCAACGAGCAGGCACTCCGGGAGATCAAGACTTCGCTGGAGATCCGCCCGATCCACCACCTCCTCGAAGACCGCGTCCGTGCGCACGTGTTCCTCTGCACGCTCGCCCGCTACGTCCAGTACGAGTTCACCCGCCGGCTCGCGCCGCTGCTGGTCAACGACGACACGCCCTTCGTCCCCGTCGACCACGTCGCGCCCGCCAAGCGCTCATCCCCAGGCGAACGCCAAGACCGGCAGCGCCGCCCCAGCGACCATCGTCGCGGACATCGTGCCGTCTGAGCTCCTGAGACGACTTGAGCATGGTGCTTGGTTCCTCCTGTCACGTCCACCGTTACGGGCCGTCGCTGCTCGGCACGGAGTGCCAGTACTGCAAATGGTGCTGCGAGCCTGTGGACGTTCGACCGCAGGGTCCGGACGTTTCTCCTCGTCTTTCAGGTTCCTTAACGAGCGGACTCCTGACCAGCGGTTCGAGGTCCAGAGCGACGGGCCCATCGAAACGTGACCATACGCGCTTGGGTTCGGCGCGTCATCCGAAAAGGATGAGCCGGCGATCGTCAGCTTCGTGCCGGCTGCTCGGCCGGTGCTCGATTCATCTGCTGCACACGTGTCGCATCAATCGATCTGGTCAGAGCGTCGATCCAACGATCGACATGACGGCCCGTCAGCACGATCCCCTGGAGGTCGGTCAGGGCTCCCAGCGACTCGGGCAGTTGATCACGACTTGGCATGGCGGCGCCATCGTGGAACACCGGCACGACCGTGACCGACTTGTCCGCAAGCGCAAGTTCGATCTCGCGCCGAACCCAGTCCCGAGGATCATCGATACGGCGTGATCCGTCGGAAGCTTTGGCCTCCAACCAGCCGGGACCGATCACGACCAGCACCGCGCCGCAGGATGCCAGTGCCTCGTCGATTCGGCTTGGCCACACGTCGCCGCTTTCGATCGTCTGCGTGTCCATGAATACGCGTCGCCTGCCGAACCTCCGCGTCAATCCCTCCGCCAGCATGTTCGCTGCGAGGTCACTCTGGAGCCGTCGGTGAGAGATGAAGAAGGCGACCACCGGACTCGGCAGCTCGGCCTCGAGCGCGCGGAGTCGCCGCCCCTGGAGCGCAAACGTGGCAGCCGCCGCCAGAACAGCCGCGAGCGCGGGATAGACGAAGCCGACAATCACCCCGCCGTTGAAGGCAAGCTGTGTGGCAAGCGCCAGAAGCACGATCGCCAGCGCGGTCACCGCGACGATCGCCAGTACCGGGAGTCTCAGCGCGAGCATGGGAGCCGCGAGCCCGAACGCGATCACCAGCGCGACGCCGAGCCATCCCGGTGCGAACCGCAACGGAAAGCCCCGCAGGGCTGTCTCGATCGCGTTCGCCTGCACCTCCGCACCGGACATGCCCGTACCCGTCGCGGTCGCATGAATGTCGCCGAGATCGGATGCGACGGCGCCGATGACGGCGATCTTTCCGTGGACCGCAGTCGGGGCGAACCGATCAGCGAGGACGCGCGAGAACGGAATCTCCGTCACGGTCCCCGAGGGACCGGCGAAATCGATCGGTGCCGTCGCGTTGCGCCCGCCCGGAAATGCAACCGGGCGACCGCTCGCGAGCTGCGCCGTCGCGATCGCAAACGCCGGCAGCCCGCCTACCTGATCAGGCATCCGACGAAAGACACCGTCCGCGTCGAACGGCAGTTGCGCCTCACCCGGCACCCCGCGGCTATAGCGGAGTCCGGCGCCGCCGCCGAAGATCGGCGTCGAACCTCCGGCGCCGACGTAGATGGTCGACAGCACCACGTGGCCCGCGGCGCGGACGGCGCGAATCAACGCGTTGTCGTCCGGAACGTCGCTCGGGTGGTCGAACTCGAGGTCGACGGCGATCACCCTAGCGCCCGCGCGCGCAAGGTTCGCGATCACCTGCGCGTCCAGCCGCCGGGGCAGCGGGAAGCTAGTGGAGCGCAGATCGTTGAAGGTGGTCTGGTCGATTCCGACAACCACCACGTTGCTCGGCTTCTCCGGTCCTCGAATCGCGAACCGTGCGTCGAGGGAGGAGAGATCGACACTGCGCAGCGCGTGCACCGCACCCAGTCCCAGCACTAGCGCGATCACTGCGACTCCAGCGATCAATCCGAGGTACCTATCTAACCCGCGCCCGCGCATCGACCGCTCGTCTCAACCGCCCCGGCCGGAATGAACCAGGAACGAGTGCAGGGCGGTGAGCACGAACAACCGGTCGTGGTGTGCGAAGTCGACGATCGTAACCGAGCCGGCCTGCGCCTGGAAGAAGGATCCGGCACAGCTCTCACGCGTGAGCCAATTCGTTCCGCTCTCGGCTGCCGAACCGTATTGGCCACGCGTCTGGCAATAGCCCGAGCTGTTGCCCCACAGGCTGACGGGCTTGTGCCTGTGGGGTCTGCGCCGCGCGATCCACGCTTGGCAGCCAACCGGCGCTCCCCCGCCGAGAGTCAGGACGATGAGCGCGATCCGCCTATGCTTCTGGATACCGCTCGTTTGGGTAACGCCGAACGTACCGCCTTGGAAGCCACCGACGGTCGGAGGGCCTTTCGTGCTGATCGCCGCCGCGAGCTTCGCGACGCCGTGCGTCGCGTCGATCGTGCTGCGGAGGCGGACGATCTCCCCCCTGCGGAGCTTCACGAACTTCGATTGGCGCGGCCCGCTCGCGGACAATCCCGACACCGAGCTCGCGAGCGCGGACACAGGCATCTGGACCAGCACCACGGCGATCGCCAGTTTCAAGATGCGGATGAATCGTCTAGGGCCAGCTGTTGCCATCTGCCCCACCTCACGGCCCGCCTGGTTCGCATTGATCCCACGGACACAAATTGACCTCGGAACCCATGGTCAATCCCCCTGCAGCGCATGCTATCAGCGCGTGCAGTGCCGACACGGAGAGCCGGTGTCCGCGCGGCATCGAGGTCCAGTCGGTTGATGCCCGAGTGCTTGCCATACCGTGGCTCGTCGAAGCTGAAGATCGGAATCGCGCCCGCCGAGGGATCGGCGCATGTCCATCCACTGGATCGTTCCAGCGATCGGCATCGAATACATTTGTGCGCCGTGCGGTTCGCCGTCCGTAGGAGTGCCTGCCGGATCGGAGAGGCCCGCGCCGACGCGGTACTGCTCACCTAGATCGCGGGCGCCTCGTGGGCCAAGCACAAGCTCGCGGGACAGAAGCGGCGTCCGTGGCGCATCGATTTCGCGATGCGGCGAAACAAACGCCAGCCTGCCTGGGCTTCTCGCAGGTGACCCAGCCAACGACACGCCAGCGCATCGGAAGCTCCGAGGACGGCCTCGCACGACGCCTCCTCGAGGTCAGCCACGTCATCGGGGGCCGGGAAACGCACGGCATGGCGGAGTCTTTTGGGATCTCCGGCCGGCCGACGTGAGCGCATCCTGGATCGTGCTCGGCACCTGGGTCTGCTCGCCGGCGTGATCGCAACCGCGACGGTCAGGCGGCGGTGAGCAGCCACGGCGCGGCGGCGGCCACGCGGGCCGCCGCCGCGAGAGCCAGCGCCGAATTTGGGCGCTGGCTGCGCAACTACCGGCATATGCTGCGGTTCGCGCCAGCCAGCGCGCGCAGCTGGATCGCCGTTCATCTCGTCCTGCAGATGCTGCTAGGCGCGGCATTGCGGCTCCTGTACGGCTTCTACATCCCGCATCGCGCCGCGACTGGCGGCGCTCACCGGCTCACCGGCACACCGGCGCTGTTCCTTCCCGATCGGCTTCGTCTCGCTCCCGAACCCGATCGCGAACCAGAAGGTCGCCGACACCTACGACTTCATTTGCTCGCCCAGTTCCACGCACGGCGGGCGATGGCGGCGACCGCGACGCTGTTCACCGCGATCGCACTGCCGGGGCTGATCGTCGCGCTCGCGCTATCGGCCTGACGCTACGGCGTGTCGCGCAAATCTCGCCGCTGATCGTGCCGGCCGTGGCGCTGACTGCGCTGACTGCGACCCCCGGTCGGCGCGGCCATCGGCCACAGCGTGCGCAACCCCCTGATCACGAACCTCGTCTCCAACCCGCTGATCTTCTTCGTGCTGATGGTCGCCGCCGCTGAGAGGATCTGATGCATCCTCAAAACCTGGCGCACTGCCGAGGCACGGACAGATCACTCGTGATCCCCGAGCGCTCGCGTCAGTAGCCGGGGGCGGGCGCGAGGTAGTGCTGCCCCTGCTTCAGCGTGATCTTCTTGTCGTGACGAGTGAATATTGTCACCACGATCCTGTCGCGGGTCACGTGGAAGTAGGTGCCGTCGCACTGGTCCTGGGTGAGCCACTCGGTGCCGCTGACGGTGGCGGAGCCATACTGCCCCCGCGTCGCGAAGTAGCCGTGCGCGTTCGCCCACAGCTGGCGAATCTTCTTGGATTTCTTCTTTGGCGCTGCTGCAACGGTCGCCTGGGCGTGCGGCGGTTTCGGGCAACCCGCGAAGCTGCCGCCCGTCAGCACCGCCGTCAGTTCGCCGCTTGGCACACTCGCGCCGGCGCGGCGGCCGCGCACCCTACCGCGCTTCGGCACCGGCTCCGTTTTGCCGGCACCGCTCCACTGCGGCGCGAACAGGCCGCCGGAGAACACGGCGCTCTGGAAACCGCCCGACGTTTCGTCCGTGAGTTGCATGCTGCCGTTCCGCGCGTCGATTTTCGAGCCGATCGGAACGTTCTTGACGCTCTTCAGGGGCACGAACTTCTTGGTACCCGGCAGCTCGACTAGCACCCTCCCGCTGACCGGCGCGATATTGACGCTGACCCCAAGCTTTGGCGCGCTGCCCACAAACCCGCTGCCCACAAACCCGTTGCCTACCTGATCGACGGTCACGCACTGCGCCGCCGAGCTGCAGGCAACACCATTTAGGGCGTTCAGAGGGTTTGCGCCGGCGAGCACGTCGACCGTCCAGCTGCCCGGATTCCCCGGGTCGCCCTCGACCGCGCGACTGGAGTCGTCCACCGCGACGCACTGGCTCGCCGACGGGCACGCAACGCCCGTCAGGTGGCGGCCGGTGTCGATCATGGCGAGGGTCGGAGTGCGCGGCGCGGTCGGGTCAAACGTCACCTGCCGCCCAGCGTAATCGACGGCGGTGCATTGGCTCGTCGACGGGCACGCCACGCCGTTCAGGGGGTTGTTGTTGTCGATCTTAATCGGGGTCGGGGTCGACGTGCCGGGCGCGTCCGGGTTGAACGTCACCTCATCCCCGGTGCCGACGGCGGTGCATTGACGCGTCGACTGGCAGGCCACGCCCTTCAGGCCGCTATCGGGGTCGATCGTTGTCGGGGTTGGGGTGCCCGGCGCGGTCGGGTCAAACGTCACCTCATCCCCATCGCTGATGGCGGTGCATTGGCTCGCCGACGGACAAGCCACTCCGTTTAGGAAGTTGCCGGCGTCGATCGCGGTCGGGGTCGGGGTGCTCGGCGCGGTCGGGTTGAACGTCACTTCATCCCCGCCGCCGTCGACGGCGGTGCACTGGCTTGTCGAGGGGCACGCCACGCCGGTCAGACCGGGCCCGGTGTGGATCGTGGTCGGGGTCGGGGTGCCCGGCGCGGTCGGGTCAAATGTCACCTCATCCCCGCGTTCGTCGACGGCGGTGCACTGGCTCGCCGACGGACACGCCACGCCGGTCAGGTTACCGCCGGTGTCGATCGTGGTCGGGGTCGGGGAACCCGGCGCGGCCGGGTTGAACGTCACTTCATCCCCGCCGCCGTCGACGGCGGTGCATTGGCTCGCCGACGGGCACGCCACGCCGCTCAGGTGCTGCCCGGTGTCGATCGTGGTCGCGGTCGGGGAGCCCGGCGCGGTCGGGTCAAACGTCACTTCATCCCCGCCGTCGCCGACGGCGGTGCATTGGCTCGCCGACGGGCACGCCACGCCGGTCAGGAAACCGTGGGTGTCGATCGTCGTCGGAGTCGGGGTACCCGGCGCCGTCGGCTCAAACGTCACCTCATCCCCGCGTCCGTCGACGGCGGTGCATTGGCTCGCCGACGGGCACGCCACGCCGGTCAGGTTACCGCCCGTGTCGATCGTGGTCGGGGTCGGGGTGCCCGGCGCGGTCGGGTCAAACGTCACCTCATCCCCGCGTCCGTCGACGGCGGTGCACTGGCTCGCCGACGGACACGCCACGCCTTCCAGGCCGCTACCGGTGTCGATCGTGGTCGGGGTCGGGGTACCCGGCGCGGTCGGGTCAAACGTCACCTGCAGCCCGTTCGCGCCGACGGCGGTGCACTGGCTCGCTGATGGACAAGCCACGCCGGTGAACGCGTCGCCGAGGCCGATCGCGGTCGCGGTCGGGGAGCCCGGCACGGTCGGGTTGAACGTCGCCTGCTGTCCGAAGCCGTCAACGGCGGTGCACTGGCTCGCCGATGGGCACGCCACGCCGATCAGGAAGGGGGTGTTGTCGATCGTGGTCGCGGTCGGGGAGCTCGGCGCGGTCGGGTCAAACGTTACCTGCCGCCCGGCGGTATCGACGGTCGTGCACTGGCTCGCCGACGGGCACGCCACGCCCATCAGGTTGCTGCCGCCGATGGTGTCCAGCGCAATCGGGGCAGACCACGACAACGAGGCGTTCGCACCAGCCGGGAGGCTCGCGAACCCAGCCAAGACCATCATCACCGCGACGGGCAAGCCCAAGCGAGCAACGCAAACACGGACCCGAAAGAAACGCACCATCAGCCCCCCGTCGGTTAGCCGCACCGGTCTGACAGCACCGAAGCGAACTGCGAGCCTAACTGCCCGAACGAGCCCGAGACATCCGTTCTTTTCCGCGCACCGTCGAAGCTGACTACGGTTCTCGGTGACCGTAATCGGTACGCGCACCCTGTGCGCACGACCCCGCCTTAGCCTCCTAACTGATCGCTCGCGCGGGCCGCGACCCCGCGGCAGTAACCTCCCGCGCTAGCGCCAGTTCATGTCAAATCTACGAAGATGCGGTTCGCTCTTGCTACAAGTGCTGCCGCGGTCCGGGTTGAGTGAGGCGGGCGGGGTTGCGGTAGACCGGCCTTCCACGGACGACGGATCCGTAGT
>JBKQKK010000188.1:0-2566 GCA_052147535.1 Solirubrobacteraceae bacterium
TCCTTGGCGCGCTCGCCGGCGGAGCCCTTCAAGAGGTCAACGGGCTGTGGCGGATGCCGAAGCGCCCGCCACTGAGCGCATCGCTGATCGAGGCGATCTCCGCTCGCCTGGCCGGCTTGACAGCCGCAGAGCTTCGCGTGCTCGAACTGCTTGCGCTGGGTGAGCCGCTGCGGAGCCGCGAGCTCGTCGAACTAGCGGACGGCGAGGCGGCCTCGGCCACGGAGGCCCTCGCCCTGATCAGCATCCAGGGATCCGATCGCGAACGCGAGGTACGCCTGTCACACCCGCTGTACGGCGAGACCGTCCGGTCTGGACTCGGGACGCTCCGCGCATCGGAGCTGCGGCTCGCGCTCGCGGCGTGCGTTCAGGCGCGCGGGGAGCTCACGCCGGCCGATTCGTTGCGGGTGGCGCGCTGGTTGCAGGACGCCGGCGCGGCGATCCCGAACGCGCTGCTCCTCGACGCGGCGCGCGCGGCGAACCTCAGCGGCGATCCGGAGCTCGGCGCCGAACTCGCCGCGCGAGCGCTGGAGGCGGGCGCCGGCCCCGACGCGGCCTTGGTGCTCGCGCGGTGCGATCAGGTCCGCAAGCGCTTTGCCGAGGCGGAGTCGGTGCTCGCCGGGATCGAGGGGAAGATCGAGTCCCAGGACACCGCAATCGCGTATCTCGAGCAGCGCGTGTCGGCGTTGTACTGGGGGCTGAGGCGTCCTGAGGAGGCGCAGGCGCTGCTCGCGCGGGCACTCGACTGGTGGCCTGACGAGGAGTGGGTTCGGCGGTTATTGCCGATCCGTCTCCACCTGTCTTCGCTCGTCGGGGGCAAGGGAAGCGCGGTGACGATGTCCGCCGTCCTGCTGTATGACGAGGGGCTCGACGCGGGAGTGCGACGCGATCTCGAGGTCGGCCACGCGATGAGCCTCTTCGCCACCGGACGTGTGCTCCATGCGCGCGAGCTGCTGCGCCGCTTGCGCCCAGAGCTGCCGCTGACGGGGCACGGCGACGAGCTGGCGCTCGCCGGTCTGGGGGTCGTCGAGATCCACAGTGGCGTCGACCTGGCGCGGATTGAGCGGGAGATGACGCATACGCTGACCGAGGCGGTGCGGTTGGGTGACCATGGAGCGGCCGGTGTGGCGGCGATGGTCGTGGGCTCGGTGGCCTCCCTCGCCGGCCGCTACAGGGACGCGACACGGTGGCTTTCAGAGGCCGAGCTCCACTACGAACAGCAGGACACATTCGGCGTGCTGGTCATCGCTCGACAGGCCTTGGTCAGCGTCGCCCGTCAGACGGGGAACGCGGACCGCACGATCGAGACTGCGCGTCGGTGTCTGGACGCGCTTCAGGGGAGGGACCCGCTGCCGACACAGGTTCCGTATGTGGCGCGTGTGCGTGCATGGGAGGCTGAAGCCCGGGGAGATCTCATCTCCGCGCAGCGGATCCTGCGCGACACTGCGGACGAACTCTCGGATGATCCCTTGTATCGCGCGCTGATGTTCTACGAGGCAATGCGCGTTGGGGCGTCTGCGCGCCCCCTCGCCGCGGCGATGGCCGCGATGCGGTCACGGTGTGACGCCCCGCTCGTGCGCCTCTACATCGATCACGTTGATGCGCTCGCTCGCGGGGATGGCCGTGCGCTCTTGGAGGTTGCGGACGGGTTCGCTCACTTGGGCGCTCGGGGGTTCGGAACCGAGGCTGCCGCGCATGCGTCGGCGGCGTTCATGGACGAGGGGCGTCAAGATTCGGCGCGCCGCGCTGTCGCGCGGGCACGCGATCTGTTCATCGACGGGCAAGGTGGCGTCATGCCAGCGATTGCGGTGCTTGACGGAAGCGCAGTGGAGCTGACTTCTCGAGAGGCTCAGCTGGTCGCGCTCGCGCGCCAGCGCTTGTCGAATGCGCAGATCGCGGAACGGCTCGTGCTCTCCGTTCGCACCGTGGAGTCGCACCTCTACCGAGCGATGCAGAAGCTCGGGGTCAGCGACCGCCACGATCTCTGAGCGGCGGGCGCGGCGCGTACCGCGGCGTTAGCGAGTCCGACAAGCTGCTCGTTGCAGTGGGCATGTTCTGAGTTCGGTTCCCTGCGCGGCTACTGAGCCGGGTGGCTGCAAAGTGCAGTAGTGCTCTACTGACGATGGACGACCGCTCGTCGCGCAACCTCTGTTCATCGCACAGACGAACGTCTAGGAGCCGACGATGAACATTTCCCGCTCGCATCTCCCTGACCGCACTCCGACCCTGGCGGGCGACGGTTCCGGATCGTTCCGGCTCGACTCTGAGCGGGGCATTTCCCGCTCTGGCTACCTGTTGAAGCGTCTGTTGCTTGTGTTCTGGGCGATCTACTTCTCGCTGGTTGCGCTGACGAACCTCGTCAATCTGCTTGGCAGCATCGGGGCGATCCATTGGGCGTTCCTTGACTCGGGGAACTTTGGCTACATGCTGTCGATCGTCAAGATCTATCACGTCGGACAGACCCCGACCAAGCTGTTGCTCACAGGGGCTGTCGTGCTTGAGGTGGTGGCGGCATTTCTGTTCTCGCGGGCGCTGTTGCTTGGCGACCGTAAGCGGGAGCTCCGCGCCC
>JBKQKK010000189.1:0-20258 GCA_052147535.1 Solirubrobacteraceae bacterium
TGGCGACCGAGTCGCTGCTGCCGATCGTCAGGGCCTTTGCTGCGGCCGCCGACGTCGAGCTCGAGCTGCGCGACATCTCGCTGGCGGGACGGATCCTGGCGCAGTTCCCGGACTACCTGAGCGCCGAACAGCGCGTGCCGGATTCGCTCGGCGAGCTCGGCAAGCTCGCCAAGACGCCCGACGCGAACATCATCAAGCTGCCGAACGTCAGTGCCTCGCTGCCCCAGCTGAAAGCGGCGATCGCCGAGCTGCAGGAGCACGGCTACGCGATTCCCGAGTACCCCGACGAGCCCGCCGACGAGCGCGAGCGCGAGATCCGCGAGCGCTACACGCGCGTCACCGGCAGCGCCGTGAACCCGGTCCTGCGCGAGGGCAACTCCGACCGCCGCGCGCCTGCCTCGGTGAAGGCGTACGCGCGCTCGCACCCGCATTCGATGGGCGCCTGGTCGCCCGACTCGCGCTCGCATGTCTCGACGATGGCCGATGGCGACTTCCGCGCGACCGAGCAGTCGGTGACGCTCGCGCAGGCCGGTACGGTGCGGATCGAGCACGTCGCGGCGGACGGGACGCTCACGCCGCTGCGCGCCCCGCTCGCGGTGCTCGAGGGCGAGGTGATCGACGCCTCGGTGATGCGCGCCGCCGCGCTCGAGCAGTTCCTGACCGAGCAGATCGCCGATGCGAAGCTACGCGGCGTGCTCTACTCGGTTCACCTGAAGGCGACGATGATGAAGGTCTCGGACCCGATCATCTTCGGCCATGCGGTGCGCACCTTCTTCCCGGCGCTGTTCGCCGAGCATGGCGCCGCGCTCGCGGCAGCGGGCGTCAACGCCAATGACGGGATGGCGGTGCTGCTGGCTGCTGTGCAGCAGATGCCCGAGCCGGAGCGCACCGCGATCCTGGACGCGGTCGACGTCGCCTACAAGGACGGCCCGGCGCTCGCGATGGTCGACTCCGACCGCGGCATCACCAACCTGCACGTGCCCAGCGACATCATCGTCGACGCCTCGATGCCGGCCGCGATCCGGGCCTCGGGCCAGATGTGGAACGCCGCCGGCGAGCAGCAGGACACCAAGTTCGTGATCCCCGATCACGGCTACGCGCCGCTGTACGCCGAGACGATCGAGCACTGCCGCAAGCACGGTGCGTTCGACCCCGCCACAATGGGGACCACGCCGAACGTCGGTCTGATGGCGCAGCAGGCCGAGGAGTACGGCTCGCACGACAAGACCTTCGAGATCGCCGCTCCGGGACGCGTGCGGGTCGTGGACGGCTCCGGCACCACTCTGATGGAGCACGACGTGCAGACCGGCGATATCTGGCGCATGTGCCAGGCGAAGGATGCTCCGATCCGCGACTGGGTCGCGCTCGCCGTCGCGCGGGCGCGCGCGACCGGCGCGCCGGCGGTGTTCTGGCTTGATGAGACGCGGCCGCACGACCGGGAGCTGCTGCGCAAGGTCCGTGCCGAGCTCGAGACGCTCGACAGCGACGGCCTCACGATCGAGATCCTGCCGGTGGCCGAGGCGGCACGCCTGTCGCTGGACCGTGCCCGCCGCGGCGAGGACACGATCTCGGTCACCGGCAACGTGCTGCGCGACTACCTGACGGATCTGTTCCCGATCCTCGAGCTCGGCACCAGCGCGAAGATGCTCTCGATCGTCCCGCTGATGGATGGAGGCGGTTTGTTCGAGACCGGCGCTGGCGGCTCGGCACCCAAGCACGTCCAGCAGTTCGCGGCTGAGAACCACCTTCGCTGGGATTCATTGGGCGAGTATCTGGCGCTCGCGGCATCGTTCGAAATGCTTGCTGAGAAGGAGGGCGACGCTCGCGCAAAGCTGCTCGGCGAGACGCTCGACCGCGCCACCGGCAGCGTGCTCGAGTACAGCCGCTCGCCCTCGCGCCGCTGCGGTGAGCTGGACAATCGCGGCGGCCATTTCTATGTGGCGCTTTACTGGGCCACGGAGCTGGCAACGCAGACCGACGATCTCGAGCTGGCGGGGCGCTTCGAACCGCTCGCGAAGCGTCTCGCCGCCGACGAGCAGACGATCGTCGCTGAGCTGAACGCGGTCCAGGGAGCTGCCGTCGATCTCGGTGGCTACTACCAGCCGGACTCCGCTCGCGCTGCCGCCGCGATGCGCCCCAGCGAGACGTTCAACGCGGCGCTGGCGACGCTGTAAGGGCTCCCGCGGGAGCCCAGCCCTAACTCGAGTAAGGCGCGCCGGCAACGCCCGCCGCCGCGCCGCTTGGCATCAAGATGTGTCCCTGATAAGATGCTTGCCAGCAAGCAAGTTATCGACCGAGAGGACACCTGGATGGCGCCCGCCGCTTCGCCGCCGACCAACGAACACGACACCGCGCAACGGTTGCGCGTCGTGTTCGGCAAGCTCTCGCGACGGCTGCGGCTGACCGACGACGTGGCCGCTTCCGCAGGGATGACGCCGGCACGTGCCTCCGCGTTGCTGAACATCGAGCGCAACGGCCCGGTTCGGCTCTCGGAGCTGGCCACCTCGGAAGGGATCAATCCGACGATGCTCTCGCGGATCGTCGCCGAGCTCGTCGACGCAGGCCTGTGCAAGCGCTCGTGCGACCCCAGCGACCGGCGCTCGGCGTGGGTCGAGTCGACGCCGGCGGGGCGAGCGCTGGCCGAGCGGATGCGCGCGCAGCGCACCGAGGCGGTGCAGTCCGCTCTGGGTCGACTGAGCGGCGGCGACCGGCGGACGATCGAGCAGGCGCTGACCGTGCTCGAAGCGCTGGCGGAGCAGCTCTCCGAGCGCCGACCGTGACCAGGATCAGCTAACGATGGCCAGGATCGTCAAGATCGGGCACACCACGTTTGCGGCGCTCGAGGTCCCCAACTACCGGCGCTACATCAGCGGGCAGTCGATCTCGCTGATCGGGACCTGGATGCAGATGACCGCGCAGTCCTGGCTGGTACTCACCCTGACCCACTCGGCCACCGCCCTCGGCGTGATCGTGGCGCTGCAAACGCTGCCGGTGCTGCTGCTCGGGCCCTACGGCGGCGTGATCGCCGACCGCGCCGACAAGCGCGTGCTGATGATCGCCCTACAGAGCGCGATGGGGGTTCAGGCGCTGATCCTCGGGATCCTGACCGTCACCGGGTCGGTGCGGGTCTGGGAGATCGGCGTGTTGGCTGCCCTGCTCGGTTTGAACAATGCCTTCGAGAATCCCTCGCGCCAGTCGTTCATGCTGGAGCTGGTCGGCTCCGATCACCTGCGCAACGCGGTCAGCCTCAACTCGGTGCTGGTCAACGTCGCGCGCATCATCGGGCCCGCGGTCGCGGGGATTATGATCGCGACGGTCGGCGATGGCGTCTGCTTCCTCGCCAACGCGGCGAGCTTCGTCGCGGTCGTGATCTCGCTCGCGACGATGGACCGCGCTGCGTTGCGCCCGGTGACGCCGGCGCCACGCGCGAGCGGTCAGCTACGCGAAGGGCTCAAGTACATTCGCCGCACACCCGAGCTCGCCGTGCCGCTGCTGATGATGGCAGCGGTCGGCTGCCTGGCCTACGAGTTCCAGGTGTCGCTGCCCTACATGGCCAGCCGCGCGCTGAACGCAGGCCCGAAGGGCTTTGGCTTTATGACCGCCTCGATGGGGGTCGGGGCGGTCGTAGGCGGCCTGGTCGTCGCCGCACGCGGCAAGATCGGGGCCTGGAGGCTGGTCCTGGCCGCGTTCGCGTTCGGGATCGCGCTGACGCTGGCGACGCTCGCGCCTGACCTGCCGACCGAGATGCTCGCGCTCGTGCTCGTCGGCGGCGCAAGCATCGCGTTCATGTCGACCGGTAACGCGACGCTCCAGCTGAACGCGGCCCCCGACATGCGCGGACGCGTGATGTCGCTGTGGTTCGTCGCGTTCCAGGGGTCCACGCCGATCGGTGGCCCGATCGTCGGCGTCGTGATGGCGGCGTTCGGCGCCCGCGCGGGCCTCGGGCTCGGCGCGCTCACTTGCATCGTGGTGGCGCTGGTCGGCGCCTTCAGGTTCAGACCAGGTCCGCGGCTGGCACGCGCGGCGAATCGATCAGCTCCCGCATAGCTTGCAGGTAACCAGCCTGCTCGAAATGGACGATGTGGCTCCCCGGGTACCAGTGCAGTGCCGGGCGTCCCCAATGCTCCCACAGCCACTCGCTGTGCTCGGGCGGTGCGAGTCGGTCCCCGCGGCCGCCGATCACCATCAATCGCTCGCGCGGTAGCAGCGGGGCGTAGTTCAGCGGTGAGTGCAGCGCGGTGCTCGCTTGCAGCAGCTCGCGCGGAACGCGCTTGAGCAGCTCCAGCATCAGCACCCCGAGGTTCGTCGGAAACCAGGACGACATGATCGCCGGGATCGATGTTACGGCGGCGTTGGGTATCGCGAAGTCCAGGCGCGAGTCGACCGCAGCGAGCAGCGCCGAGACGTAACCGCCAAGCGAGAGTCCGGTGATGCCGAAACGCGGTGCGCCCACACGGTCGAGGTAATCGAGCACCACGCGCAGGTCGCAGATCGCCTGAAGCATGGCCTCGGCGAAGTGGCTCAGGCCGTGAGCGAACAGCTCGGCGCCGTTGAACGGCGAGCGCCGGCCGGCGCGTCCGCCGTGAAACGGCAGCGTGAACAGCACCACGTCCCAGCCCGACTCGAAGAACAACGGCAACGAGAAGAACGCCGAGTTCAGCGCGGCGGGGGACGCACCGAAGCCGTGCAGCACGACCAAAGTCTGGCGGGTACCGTCGTTGTGGCGCCAGTGCTGAGCGCGAGCGGTGCTGTTGCGTGAGTGGCTCAGGTAAGCCTGCCGCATGTCGGCCCGCATCGGCTCGTACGGGCTCTGGAAGCGCAACAGCTCGACGCGCCCACCCTGATCGCTGAGGCCTCGTCCGGGGAGGACCTTGACCGGGAAATGCGGCGGCGGGGGCTCGAACACGATGCTCGCGTGCTTAGCCGCAGCGACCGTCGCGTAATGCTCGAGACGCTCCGCCTCGGCGCGAGCGTCCAATACCAGCGCGCCGGGGACCATCGCGGCGGTCAACGCGGATGACAGAAGCGTTCGCACGGCATGATCGCCGAGCACGGCGGACTGGTAGCGGAGACGTTCGCCGAGTGACGACATTGCGGGAAATTACAGCAGCTTCGACGCGGGCGCTCGCAGCTGCGCGTCCGCGCACTGCGCGGCGGCGGCCGCCCGCGACCGCCCGCAGCTGACGTCGGGGTGGGGGCAGCTCGCGGTGTCCGGCGTGTGGCCATTTGTTGGAGGATCCTTAGCGGTGCTAAAGCGGTCGGATGCTGCAGCCGATTCTGGTGTTACTCGATGAAACGGTTGTCAGGCATACCCTCGCAGCCGGATGAAAGTCCGGTTGCCAAGCCCGTCAGGCGCATCCGCCAGCATGGGCTGCTGTTCCGCTCGTTGTTCATGAGCGCCCCCTCAGCGATGGTCGTGATCGACCAGGACGGCGCGATCGTGCTGGCGAACCTCCAAGCGGAGGCGATGTTTGCCTTCGCCGGCGAGGACATGGTCGGACGCGCGGTCGATGAGATCGTGCCGACGCCGCGGGCGGCGTCGTGCGCTTGGTACCGTCCGTTGCTGCAGTCGCCCGGTAGCGGTTCGCCGGCCGGCGTCAGTGAGCTGGAGCTGATGGCTAAGAGCCGCGACGGCGATGAATTTCCGGTCGAGGTGTCGCTTGCGCCGCTCGTGACCGAAGACGGGGTGCTGCTGTCGGCGGCTTTCCGCGACGTCACCGAACCAAAGCTCGCCGCTGAGGCAATGGCACGACGAGCGCACCATGACGCGCTCACCGGGTTGCCGAACCGCGTGCTTTTCCTCGAGCGTCTGGAGCAGGCGCTGGCCCGCGCTGGTCGCTCGGGCCGGCCGCTCGCAGTCGTGTTCATCGATCTTGACGATTTCAAGTTGGTGAACGACACCTGCGGGCACGATCACGGCGATCTGTTGCTCAAGAAGGTAACGCCGAGGCTGATGGCGGCGGTGCGCGCCGGCGATACCGTCGCGAGGCTGGGCGGCGACGAGTTCGTTGCCCTCTGCGAGAACCTCTCGGACGACGCGGACGCGATCGAGCTCGCCCAGCGGATCACCGATGCCGTGGCGAGGCCCGTGCGCATCGGCGGCTACAAGCACAACGTGTCTGTTAGCACCGGCGTGGTGATGGTGACGGAGCCGCTTCACACGAGCGGGCACGCGGTGCTGCGCGACGCCGACGCGGCGATGTACAGCGCCAAGGCGGGCGGGAAGTGCCGCGTCGCGGTGTTCGACGAAGCGATGCGAGCACAGGCGCTGGAGCGCTTCGAAATCGAAGCCGCGCTGCGGCGCGCCGTGTCAGGGAAAGAGCTGCGCGTATTCTATCAGCCGGTAGTCGAGCTCAGCCCGGAGCGGGTGGTCGCGGCGGAGGCGCTGGTTCGCTGGCAGCATCCTGACCGGGGGTTGCTGACGCCGGCCGAGTTCATTCCGATCGCCGAGCGTGCGGGACTTCTCGACCGGATCGGTGAGTGGGTAATCGAGCAGGCATGCCGACAGGCAGTGATCTGGCGAGATCTGTTCCCCGACCGGCGGATTCCGGTCTCGGTGAACGTCGCTGGAAGTCAGCTCAAGCACGCGGGGCTGGCGAGCTTCGTGGAGCGAGTGCTGCACGAGACCGGCCTCGATCCATGGCTGCTCGAGCTGGAGGTGACTGAGCGCGCGCTGCACGAGGACGACGAGACCGCTCGGCACGAGCTGCGCGAGCTGAAGGCGCTCGGAACGAGGCTGATCGTGGACGACTTTGGTGCCGGTTATTCGTCATTCTCGGCGCTACGGGATCTGGGGATCGACGGTTTGAAGCTCGACCGCTCGTTCGTGCAGGCGCTCGAGCGGGGCGGGGACGATGAGGCGATGGTGAAGGCCGTGCTCAGCTTGGCAGGCGCGATCGACGCTGACGTGACGGCGGAGGGAGTCGAGACGAGCGCGCAGGTGTCGAGCCTGCGGACGCACGGCTGCGATTTCGCGCAGGGCTATCTGTTCGCACGGCCCGCGCCGGCGGCCGCGCTGACGGCGCTGATTGCCGCGCAGTCCGCGCCATCGGCCGCGCAGTCCGCGCCATCGGCTGCGCAGTCCGCGTCGCTTGCCGCGCCCACAGGGGCCTGGGCACCGCTGCTGAATGCTGCGGCTTGAGCTAGCGGGAGCTTCGGGCTAGCCAAAGCTCACAGCCGCCGTGACGCCGAGGCGGCGGGAGACCCGACCGCGACGATCCGCCACGGCTGCGCGGCATTGCCACTCAGCGCGAGCGTCCAACGCTCGGTGAAGGATGTGTCGCGCGCCGGGTTGCCCGACACGACCTTGGTCGTGTCCCGGTCCTCGACGTAGCGCCGACCGTGCAGGTCCACGTCGATCGTGAGCGTCGGCGGTTCGGCGCCGGCGTCCAGCGCGGCGACCCGGATTTGCATAACCTGCGGGCCGCGGACGACGAGCCGCGTGCGCTCACTCGGGTCGCCGGGGTGCAGCATCTCGCGTAGCGCGTCCGCGTCGGCGATCGCCTTGAGTTGCGCGTCGCTGCCATCGACCGCTTCGGCCCACGCGGCAACCGCGCGGCGGGCGGCGACCTCGAGCACGGCGGGTGCGAAGCGACCGTCGGCGAGGCTCAAATCCATCGCCGCCGCGTGAGCGTCGCCTTCGTAGTGCAGGTCGGCGACCTCGCTCACGCGCGTACCCGCCGGGACCGCTTCGGCGACCGCACCCTCGAGGAGTGCCTCATCGCGCAGCGCCCGCTCATCGGCCCAAGGCGTTGCGACGATCTGATCCTCGAGCGCGTGCCGGCCCTCGGCGCCCTGCTCGATCGAGATCAGGATCCAGTGCTCGTCGCGCCTGGCGAGCGTCCAGAACTCCCTGATCCGGACGCTCTCGGTGAACTGACCGGCGCGCTTGATGTGCCTGCCGGTGTTATCGGCGACGTAGTCCCGGAGCTTGGCCTCGATCCTGACCACGACTCGATGCTCGTCGGCCGGGCCACCCCGCTTCAGCCCAACATACTCGACGGTTGGTTCCCCGATCGGCTGCACGCGGTTACGCCAGCCCTTTCGATCGAAGTCGTCGAGCCGTCGCTCCCACTCCTCGAGCAGGCTCGGGGCGATCATGCCTCGCAGCGCGATCCGGTCCCCCGCATCCCACGCGAACTGGATCGAGACGAACAGCGCGCCGGCGGCGGTACGGACATGCTCGGGGTCGAACATCGGATCGACGTCGGCGGCCTCGGCGGCGGCCAGCTCGACGCGTCGCTCGCGCTTCTTGCTGCTCCTGCGTGCCGCCCGCCCGGATTGCTCGCGCGCGCTCCAGAAAGCCTGCAGCTTCGGGATGCCACGGCGATAGAGCCAGTAGAGCAGCGCGAGGCCGATCAGGAACAACAACCCCAATCCGTGGCCGATCTGGGCGATCACGATCACCAGGCGAAACAGGATCAGGAGCTCGAAGCCCCCGCCGCCCCCGCCGCCCCCGCCGCCACCGCCACCGCCGCCGAAGCCGGCTGAGCCTCCGCCCGCTGAGGCGAACGCCGCGGGCACGACGATCAGCAGCGCCGCGAGCACGGTCAAGGCGGCAATGATCAGAATTCTGCGCTTCGGTTGGGGAGTCATCGTGCTAGGACCTCTTCTTGGAGGGGGCCGCTGCCAGGCTCGCTCTGGGGCACGTGCTGGTCGGCGTGGTAGCTGGAGCGCACCAGCGGTCCGGCCGCTACGTGCTCGAAGCCGAGCTCGTATGCGGATCGCTCCAGCGCTTCGAACTCATCCGGGCGCCAGTAGCGTACGACCGGGAGGTGCTTTGCGGTGGGGCGCAGGTACTGACCGACGGTCAGCACCTGTACGTCGTGCGCTCTGAGCGTGCCCAGCGTGTCGACCATCTCCGCGAACGACTCTCCCAGCCCCACCATCAGGCCGGACTTGGTGATGACCTGCTCGCCGCCGAAATCCTTGGCGGCTTCCAGGACGCGGCAAGAGCGCTCGAATGTCGAACCGCGGCGCGCGACCGGATACAAACGCGGCACCACCTCCACGTTGTGGTTGAACACGTCGGGCCGCTCGGCGATCACCTTGGCGAGCGGCATCTCCTGGCCGCGGAAGTCCGGCGTCAGAACCTCGACCTTGCACCTCGGCGCCTGCCGGCGGATCTCGCGGATCACGTGGACGAACGCGCCGGCGCCGTAGTCGGGCAGGTCGTCGCGGTCGACGCTGGTGATGACGGCATGACGCAATCCCAGGCGCGCGACGCTGCGAGCCACACGTGCGGGCTCAAGCGGGTCGTTCCACGTCGGCCTGCCAGTCTTCACATTGCAGAAGCCGCAGCGGCGCGTGCACGTGTCGCCGAGGATCATGAACGTCGCGGTACCGCGCTGCCAGCACTCGCCGATGTTCGGGCAGGCTGCCTCCTGGCATACGGTGTGCAGGTTCTCCGCCTCGATCCGCTTGTGCAGCTCGCGGTAGCGAGGTCCGCCGGGGGCGGGCACCTTGAACCACGGAGGCTTGCGCCCGCGCAGCGGCTCCACTTCGGGCCCGAGCACGGACAGCACATCGGCGATCCCACCGGGGTTTGATCGTGACCGAGTGGCAACCATCGTTCTTCAAGCGTACCGAGCGCCCCTAACGTTCACTCCGCTGTGCAGCGCAGTGGCGGCCGTCGGAGCCCTAGTCAGCTCACCAGCGAGCCGGAGCGGCTGGAGACGGTGCTGCTCGCGGCGGTCGCGCGCTCCGCGACAGCGAGGTAGTCCTCCAACTGCGCGAGGCTGACAGGCCGTGGGCGGCGTGCGAGGGCCTGCGCGAGTTGCCGGTCCACGGCGCGGCGAAAGCGACGCATCAGATCCGCCGGCGCTTCGCCTGCGCCGCCGTGCAACCCCTCCGCCTCCTGGACGCGTCGCTGCTCCTCGATGATCGAGGTCATCTCCACGTCGGGCAGGCCGCACGCGACAACCCAGCCGAACGGCCGCAGATCGTTGACGACGTTCACCGCGAAGCCGTGCGTGGTCACCCCGCGCGCGACGTGCACGCCGATCGAGGCGATCTTGCGTTCCTGCACCCAGACGCCAGTGTATGCGGGGCCGTCCTGCGCTCGCGCCCGCGCCGCGAGCCCCTGCTCCGCCAAAGCGCCAACCAGGACCTGCTCGAGCATGCGCACGTACGCCACCGCGTCGGAAACGCGCACAATCGGGTAACCGACGAGCTGACCAGGGCCGTGATAGGTGATCTTGCCGCCGCGATTGGTGTCGACGATCTCGATGCCGCGCGCCGCGTACCATGCGGCGCCGAGCGGCAGCTCGCCTGGCGCTGAGCGGCGGCCCCGCGTGTACACCGGCCGGTGCTCGAGCAGCAGCAGGACGTCCTCGATCTGCTCGCCATGGCGCGCCGATTGGATCCGCTCCTGCAGGGCGACCGCCCAACTGTAATCGACAGCGCCCAGGTCGCAGACCCAAAGTTCTCCTGTCATCGGTTGATCGTAGAGCGCCACGGCGTCTGCTTGCGCAGGTTTGTAACGGTCGTCACTTAGTGTGCAATTTGCAGGCGCCGCCGCACGGTTGCCAGGAACTGCGCAGCCAGCGCGCCGTCCAGCGCCCGGTGGTCCCAGCTGCATCCAAGGATCGTCATCGGCCGGATCGCGATCGCGTCGTTGCCTTGGGCGTCGGTCACGACGACCGGGCGCTTGACGACTGCTTCGAGATCGAGGATCGCGACCTGCGGCTGGTTGATGATCGGTGTCGCCATGATCGAGCCGTACTGGCCGGGGTTGGTGACCGTGAAGGTGCCACCGCGAACCTCGTCAGGCGTCAGCGTGCCGGCGCGCGCCCGCTGCGCGAGATCCCTGATCCTGGCTGCCAGGCCCTCGACCGACAGCTCGTGCGCGTTGTGCACGACCGGCACGAGCAGGCCGCCGTCGCCCAGCGATACGGCGATTCCGAGGTGCACGGCGGTGTCGTGCCGCGTATATCGATCATCCTCGAGCCACGCGTTCAGGGAAGGGTGCTCGCGCAATGCCTGGACGGTGGCGCGTGCGACGAACGGGAGCGCAGTGAGCGCGAGACGAGCGCGCGCCAACTCGACCTGGCCCATGTCGACCTCGATCCAGGTCGTGCAGGTCGCCGCGGTGTGCAGCGAGCGCTGCATGTGCTCGCCGATCTCGCGGCGCATCCGCGACAGCCCGCCAGACGCTCCCGCAATCGCCGGTTCGGGTCCCGGCCGGTAAGGACTCTCAATGTGAAGTGGAGGCTCGGGGTGGCTCGCAACCGGAGTCGCTGAGGACTTCTGCGAGGCCACGCACGCAAGCACATCCTGCTTGCGCACGCGCCCGTCGCGTCCGGTGCCGCTGACGCGCGCAAGGTCGATCCCGTGCCGGGCCGCGATCCGCTGCACGACTGGGGAATAGTGGCGCTGGACAGGACCAGCCGTGGCTGCGGGCACGGTGCCCTGCGGTGGCACCGTGCCCGGCACGCCGCCGTTGGTCTCGACAGCGTTCACCTCCGGCGATCGCTCGGCCGCCGTGGCGGCCCCGGCGGCGGCCCTGGCGGCGTCACCGGTCGCGATCCGCGCCAGCACGGTTCCGACGGTCACGGTCTGCTCGACTCCGATGAGGATCTCCGCGACCAGGCCGGTTGCGGGTGCCGGCACCTCGGTATCGATCTTGTCGGTCGAGATCTCGCAGATCGTCTCGTCCGCCCTGATCGAGTCACCAACCGCCACGCGCCAGGCGACGACCGTACCCTCGACGACCGAGACCCCCATCTGGGGCATCGTCACGTCCACGAGGGCTGAGGTCTCAGTAGGCGAGGAGCTCACGGCACGCCTCCCGCACGCGCTCGACGCTCGGCAGCACCGCATGCTCGAGCGGCGGCGAGAACGGAATCGGGACATCCGGCGTGGCGACCCGCACGACCGGTCCGTCGAGGTCCTCGAACCCGTGCTGCGCGATCAGCGCTGCGACCTCCGCGCCGGCGGCACAGGTCGAGTTCGCTTCGTCGAGGATCACCGCCTTCGAACAGCGCGCGACCGCGTCGAGGATCCGCTCGGTGTCGAGCGGCACCAGCGAGCGCAGGTCGAGCACCTCGATCGACGCTCCGTCGAGGTCGTCAGTCGCCTCGAGCGCGACGTGCACCATCGCTCCGTAGGCGATCACCACCAGGTCGCTGCCCTCGCGCGCCACGCGCGCGGTCATCGGCGTCTCGTAGATGCCCTCGGGAACCTCGCCCTTGATACGGCGGTACAGGTTCTTGTGCTCCATGAAGCAGACCGGGTTCGGATCGTGGATCGCGGCGTGCAGCAGACCCTTGGCGTCGTGCGCTGTGGAGGGGGCCAGCACTTTGATGCCGGGCGCGTGCATCAGCCAGGCCTCGGGGTTCTGCGAGTGGAACGGGCCGCCGCAGAAGCCACCACCTGACGGCAGCCGGATCGTGATCGGCACCGCCAGCCCGAGCCGGTAGTGCGTCTTGCCGGCCACGTTCACGAGCTGGTCGAAGCCGCAGGAGATGAAGTCGGAGAACTGCATCTCACAAACCGGGCGCATCCCGACGACAGCGGCGCCGATCGCACAGCCGACGATCCCGGACTCCGCCAGGGGGGTGTCCATCACGCGGTCGGCCCCGAACTCGTCGATGAAGCCGTCGGTCACCTTGAAGGCGCCCCCGAAGGTGCCGATGTCCTCGCCCATCAGCAGCACGCGCTCGTCCGTGCGCAGCTCGTCGCGCAGGGCGCTCGAGATCGCTTGCAGGTAGGTCATCGTGGCCATCAGCGCGAGACCGGGCCCTCGCCGTCGGGCCGGACGGCGACCGTCTCGTCGCCTGAGGCCGAATTCAAGAAGCCCGACCAGGGTGCGATCCCGTCGCCGAGCGGCTCGGCCTCGGTTTCGCAGAAGACCCCGTCGGTCGCGGTGCCAGGGTCCGGCATCGGCGCCGCGATCGCCTGCTGCGCGGCCGCTTCGATCTCGGCGCTCACCTCCGCGCGGAGCGTGTCGACATCAACGCGCAGCTCGCGCAGCCGCACCTCCTGGCGGTCGATCGGATCGCGCGCGCGCCAGTACTCAACCATCGCCCGCGGGACGTACTTCATGTCGTCATGGGCCGCGTGGCCGTGCATCCGCATCGTCACCGCTTCGATCATCGTCGGTCCCTGTCCGTCGAGCGCCCGTACGCGCGCCGCGCGCGTCGCTTCGAACATCGCCTCGACGTCGTTCCCGTCGACTTTCACTCCCTCGATGCCGTATGCATCCGCGCGCCTGACGGGGTCCACGGCGAACTGCTTCTCCAGCGGCGTCGAGTACGCGTATTGGTTGTTCTCGAGGATGAACACGATCGGGAGGCGCTGCACCCCGGCCCAGTTCATCGCTTCGTGGAAGTCCCCGCGCGAGGTCGAGCCGTCACCGAACCACGTGAGCGCGCAGCGCCGCTCGCCGCGCAACTTGAACGCCATCGCCATGCCGGTCGCGACGAGCATCATATCGGGGAGCATCGAAACCATTCCGACGCAGCCGAGCCGCTGGTCGCCGAAGTGGACGTTGCCGTCGCGCCCGCCCGTCGGGCCGGTCGCCCGCCCCAGGTATTGCGCAAGGATCCGGGGTGGCGTGACGCCGCGGATGATGTGTGCCGCGAGGTCGCGGTGCAGGATGCAGAGCCGATCCTCCGGCGCCATCGCGAACGCTGCCCCGGCCGAGACCGCCTCCTGGCCGTAGCCGTCGTACAAGGAGCCGGGAACCTTGCCCTGCCGGTAGAGGTTCATGGCGCGCTCCTCGAGTCCGCGCATCATCAGCATCGCACGCAACAGCCAGATGCGGTCCTGGAGCGTCAGGTGCTCGGTTGCGTCTACTGCGCTGCCAACGCTGGCGTCGGCCGTACCGGCCATTTCGGTGCTCATGTCTCCCTCCCTTTCGTCAACGGGCCAGGTCGGGGTCTCCGGCTGGACCACCTGTCAGCAGCGCGACCGGGATCTCCGGTGCGGCTCCTCGATCGGGTAGCTCCCGAGCTTACTGAACGGCACCGTGGAGCAGCGACCGATCGGCAGACCGCCGGGTCTACTCTTCGAGGATGGATCGTGCCCGTTGGGCGCGCCTGCGCTGGCGGCTGCGCGGCGCGTGGCTGTGGCCGTCGTTCGTCGTGCTGATCGTGGTCGACGCGGTCGTTGGCCACGCGCTGCCGCCCGCCGGCGATACGCAGTCGCTCGTCGGTGCCTGGCTGGTGGGCATGTGGGCGATGCTGATCGGGATCATCGTGCTCGCGCCGGTGGCCGGTCTGCTGATCAGGCGCCGGCGTCCGGACATGCCGCGCTTGGTGGCGCGCAACTACGGTGGCGCCGTCGTGATCGTCGTGATCAGCGCGTCACTGCTCGCGGCCGGGCTGATCCACCGCCCTTCGCTGATCGCCGGTCGCGAAGCGGCAGCGCTCGCAGACGCGCGCGCGCGGAGCTGGATCGGCCGCCACGCACCGGCCGTCTTCCGCCGCACGCTGCGCGACCTGGATACCTACGCGATCCAGCCGGGCAGCCTCTACCGCATCTGCGCGTTCAGCTTCGAGGACGCGCGAACCTACTGCGTGGTCGTCGACACCCGCGTCCCGGTCTCGCGCAGCGTCAGCTTCGCCGGGTACGAGCCGAATTCGGTGCTGTCCGCCGGCGGCAACTGATTGGAATCAGGAATCAGACGAGCGCGTCGAAATGCTCCGCCAGGCGGTCGAGCACGGCCGCCGCGGTGAGCAGCTCCGCGTTGCTGAAGGGGCTCAACGCCGCGCGCCAGAGCGGCTCGATCCGCGCCCGGCGCTCCTCGACCAGTGCCTGCCCGCGCGGCGTCAAAGCGGTCAGCACGACACGCTTGTCCTGTTCGGAGCGGGTGCGTTGCACGAGGCCCGTGGCGGCTAGATGGTCGAGCATCTGCGTGACCGTCGCCGGGGTCAGGTCGGCTGCGTCGGCGAGGTCGCGAGCGGACATCCGGCAATCACCGGCGAGGCCGAACAGCAGCCCGTACTGTGCGTTGCTGAGCCCGCCCGGGTTGTGCGTCTCGCGACCCCGCAGCCGCCGCACGGCCGCCATCGCCCGCTTGAACGAGCGCCCGAGCAACTCGTGCGGCGCGGGCGCGGCCGCCGGGCTCGCCTGCCCGGCGGCCGTAGGCGACGTTTCGGCGCTCGCGCTCACGCGACCGCCTCGGCGAACGCGCTTGCGTCGAGCTGTGAGATGTCGGGCTTGACCGCACGCGCGGCGCGCTCAGCCCGCAGCAGGATCACGCACGGGATGATCGCCAGCGCGGTCAGGCCCGCCGACCACCAGAACGCCGTGCCGAACGCAGCTGCGGCCGCGTTCAGCGTGTGCGCGCCCGCCAGTGAGCGCTGCAGCACGACCGCCAGGACAGCCACGCCGATCGAGCCACCGACTCGTTGCAGGACGTTCAGCTGCGGCGTCGCGTGGGACAGCTCGTCATGCTCGAGCGCCGCGAACGCCGCTGTCATCGCCGGCATGAACGCAAAGCCGATGCCTGCGCCGCGCACGATCATCGCGACGACCAGGTCGAGCACCCCGGTGTGCGCGGTGATCAACGCGAACGGGATCGAGGCGAGCGTCGTCAGGATTACGCCGAACAGCGCGACGGGGCCGCCACCAAACCGCTCCGCCCACTTGCCCGCGAACGGCATCGCCAGCGCCATCCCGATCCCCTGCGGCCCGGTCAGCAGGCCGGTCTCGACGACGCTGTAATGGCGGATCTCCTGCCAGTAGAGCGGCATCAGGATCATCGCGCCGAACAGGGCGGCGCCGAGGCAGAACATCGTGAACGCCGCCGCCGAGAAGGTCGGCTTGCGATGCAGCCGGAGGTCGAGTAGCGGATGCTTGACGCGCAGTGCGTGGAGGATGAACAGCAGCACGCAGAGGACGCCGACCACGCCGGGAACGATCACCTTGGCGGAGGCGAAGGTGCCCAGCGTGCCGATCTCCGCGAGGCCGTAGGTGACCAGCGGCAGCCCAAGCGCCATCAGCCCCAGCCCGATCACGTCGAGCGGCTCGGCCGGCTGCGCCTCGGATGCCGGCAGGACCCGCAGCGCGGCGATCACCGCGATCACGCCGACCGGGACGTTGACCTCGAAGATCCAGCGCCAGGAGAGGTTCTCGATGATCAGCCCGCCGATGGTCGGCCCGAGGATCGGCGCGAGCATCATCGGGATCGCGACCAGGCTCATCACCCTGCCCATCCGCTTCGGTCCCGCCGCCTGGGCCATCATCAGCTGGCCGATCGGCATCAGCATGCCGCCGCCGAGTCCCTGCAGGACGCGGAACAGGATCAACTCGGTGCTCGACTGCGCAAAGCCGCAGAGCGCGGAACCGAGCGTGAACAGGACGAGCGAGACCAGGTAGATCCGCTTGGCCCCGACGCGCCGCGCCGCCCAGCCGGTGATCGGAATCACCGCCGCGAGCGCCAGCATGTAGCCCGTCACGACCCACTGGATCTGGCTGATCGTCGTATGAAACTCCTGCGCGAGCGTGTCCAGCGCGACGTTGACGATCGTCGTGTCGAGGATCGACATCATCGATCCGATGATCACGACCGAGCTGATCATCCAGACGTGCCGTTCGATGCGATTTGAATCGGTTGCCAAGCTGGTCGCTCCTGCAGGCCTCGGGGACGATTCCATAAGGTACCAAATCATTAGGTACCGAACGAATGCTCGAGAGAACCGGGCCGGCACCGCTGTACAACGCGTGAGCAGGCAGCGCCGTCTATCGTCCTGGCGAGATGACGACTTTCGCCGAGCTCGGCCTGCCGAAGGAAATCCTCCAAACGCTCGTTGACCTCGGCTACGAGGTGCCGACCCCGATTCAAGAGCAGACGATTCCGCTGCTGCTGGACGGGCGCGACGTGATCGGACAGGCGCAGACGGGGTCCGGCAAGACTGCGGCGTTCGGACTGCCGATGCTCAGCTATGTCGACCCCGGCGAGCAGGAGGTACAGGGCCTCGTGTTGACGCCGACGCGCGAGTTGTGCATCCAGGTCACGCAGGCCCTGCGCGCCTACGGGGCGCGTAAGGGAGTCGATGTCGTGGCTGTCTTCGGCGGCGCTCCGATTCGCACTCAGCAGGCTCAGTTGCGCGGCGGCGGCCACGTCGTCGTCGGCACCGTCGGGCGCGTCAAAGACCTGATCTCGCGGCACTCGCTGATGCTGCACGCTTGCCGGTTCGTGGTGCTCGACGAGGCTGACGAGATGCTCGACCTGGGCTTTCTCGAGGACGTCGAGCGCATCCTGGCGCTGACCCCCGGCAGCCGCCAGACGGCGCTTTTCTCCGCAACGATGCCGTCTGAGATTCGCCGACTGGCCGCCCAGTACCTGTACGACCCGGTAACCGTCAAGGTGCAGACGGCCACGCTGACGGTCGACAGCGTCGAGCAGTTCTCGGTCGAGGTCAAGCCGCGTGAGAAGGCCGAGATGCTCGCCGACGTGCTGGCGGCCGAGCGGCCCGCGCAGGCGATCATCTTCGTGCGCACGAAGATTCGCTGCGACCAGCTCTACCGGTCGCTGCGCGATCGTGGGATGAACGTCAAGGCGCTGCACGGCGACATGACCCAGGGCGCACGGGACGGCGTGATGATCTCATTCAAGGAGGGGCGCACGCCGCTGCTGGTGGCGACCGACGTGGCCGCCCGCGGGCTCGATATCTCGACCGTCTCGCACGTGATCAACTTCGATGTTCCGACCGCGCCGGACGTCTACGTGCACCGGATCGGCCGCACCGGTCGGGTCGGTCGCAGCGGCCGCGCGATCACCCTGTACGAGCCGCGCCAGCAGCGCGAGGTCGAGGCGATCGAGCGGCACGCGGGCGTCAAGCTGTCCCCTTGGGTGAAGGACGCGCGGGTGGCCGCGACGGCCGTCAAGCCCAAGCCGCGCCGCCACTCCAAGCCGCACGCGCCGCTGGACGGCGAGCTGACGCTGCGCGGCTTGATCGTCGCCGGAGGTCGCGCCGACGGGTTCGAGCCGTCGGACATCATTCACGCGATCACCGCCGCGACCGGGCTTGACGGTGAGGCGGTGCGCAACGTGCGAGTGCTCGAGCGGTTCGTGTTGCTCGACGTACCGGAGCGGGACGCCGAGCGCGTCGTCGAGCTCACCTCCGGGGGAGCGATCCACGGGCGTCCACTGGCGCTCGAGATCGCGCGCCGCTAGCTCGTCCCGCCGGTGCCCTGGTGCCCTAAGGTCACGGTAATGAGCACAGCCAACATGAAAACGACCGTCGGCACGATCGAGATCGAGCTGTTCGACGGCGACGCTCCGGAGACCGTTGCCAACTTCCGCAAGCTAGCCGACGAGAAGTTCTACGACGGGGTCATTTTCCATCGCATCATTCGGGACTTCATGATTCAAAGTGGATGTCCGCAGGGAACCGGTACCGGCGGACCCGGCTACACGTTCAAGGATGAGTTCAACAGCCACAAGGTCATGCGCGGGGCGCTGGCGATGGCCAACGCCGGACCGAACACGAACGGATCCCAGTTCTTCATCGTGACCGCCGCTAGCTGCCCGTGGCTCGACGGCAAGCACACCGTGTTCGGCCGCGTGAGCGACGGGATGGAGACGGTGGATGCGATCGAGCAGCTGCCCACCGGGGCTCGCGACCGGCCGTTGGACCCACCGGCGATCGAGTCGATCGAGCTCACATAAGCCGTTTCGCTGCGCGGCATGATGTTAGCGAGTTGTGATCGGCTTGCCGCCGATTGTTAATGCGTTGTAACTATTTAGTGTAAGCGGGCTGAGACCGGGCGAAAGCGCCGCCGGGCACCCGTTCGGTGACACATGCCGTGGTAGCTTTGGCGCGCCTCGTGGAGCCATGCGAGTTTGTCTTGGGGCGGTGCTGCTGCGCTTGCTGCAGCAGCACCGCTTCCCGCTTCCTGCTGATTGCAGGACGGAAGTGTCACGACCCGCGTCGGAGATTGACTCGGCCACTGGCGAGAGGCACGCGCGCATGCGAGCGCGTGAGAGACGCAATGCAGATCCTAAAACCAAGGAGGATGAATTGACGAGAATGATCCCCCGCCTCGCGCTGGTTGTCGCCTCGGCGCTCGCGTTGAGCGGCTTCGCCGCATCGACGGCGCTGGCTCAGCTGAGTCCCACGTCGACTCCGGCGGTCTCGGTCGGACCAGAATCAGCCGTGCTGAAAGGCACGATTGACACCACCACTCAAACGGGGTCGCAGGTTTGCTACTCGTTCGAGTACGACACCGTCGCGGACTATCTTGGTCCCCAGAACAACGTCCAGTCCGCGGATGACCAGTGCGTCCCGTCGGGCTCGGGCGTGATCGACGTGTCCGCGCTGGTCGGCTGCTACCCGGCAGCGACGTGTACGGGCGACAACCTGCCGCTTGACCCGGCGAGCACTTACCAGTACATCCTGGGCGTGCAGTACGAAGCGGACGGCTCGTACTACAACGCCGAGCAGCTGAACAGCCTGCAGCTCGAGTTCACGACCTCGGCGCTCGGCTCCCTGAAGCTGACATCCAAGGCGATCCCGGTCAAGAAGGGCGTGGCTGCGATCAGCCTGCTCTGCAACAGCCGGCAGTCCTGCCACGGCTCGCTGCAGGTGACCGTTCGTAGCAGGGGCAGGAAGCTGATTGCGCTGTCGAGCCCCTTGAACATCAAGGCCAGCAAGGCCGTGACGCTCAAGGGCAAGCTAAGCGGGAAGGTGAGGTCGCTGCTCGCGAAGGCAAGCGGCGGCAAGCTCGCGGCCACGCTGACGGTGATCGTCACGACCGACCAGAACGTCTTCTCCAGCAAACGCGTCACGCTGGTCCTGATCTCGAAGTCGTAACGGTCTCGCGGGGCGTGGCCATTCGCCGCGCCCCGCGGATCATCCGTTCGGTCGTCGTCGCGCGGGGGCTGTGGTCGTCAAGGCGCTCAGCCGCTGTACGCGTCGAACAGTCCGCTGGAGCCGGTCGAGAAGGGCGTAGCGCTGGCCGCGTAGCCGAGCGGCTTCAGTGAGAACAGGTCTTCGATCAGCGCGAGCAGCGAGAAGTGGTTCGCCTGGTCGATGTCGTCAGTGCTCCTGGGCGTCACGTAGCGCGAGATCACGAGCATCCCTACCTGGCCGCCGCCGGCCGTCTCGCCGGGTAGCAGGTTGTTGGGCGTTGTCGACGTTGTCGTTGGAGTTGTCGACGTTGTTGTCGGGGTGGTGTCCGTCGAGGTGGGGGTGGTCGACGTTGTTGTCGGGGTGGTGTCCGTCGAGGTGGGGGTGGTCGACGTTGTTGTCGGGGTGGTGTCCGTCGAGGTGGGGGTCGTCGACGTTGTTGTCGGGGTGGTGTCCGTC
>JBKQKK010000190.1:0-6010 GCA_052147535.1 Solirubrobacteraceae bacterium
GATCACCGACCGGATCTTCGACCCGTTCTTCACCACCAAGCCAGTCGGACGCGGCACCGGGCAGGGCCTCGCGATCACGCACACGATCATCGTCGAGCGACACCACGGAACCATCAACCACGAACCCACCCCCGGCGGCGGCACCACCTTCCGCATCCAGCTCCCGCTCAACCACGACCAAGCCGACAGCGCGAGAACGACACTGCAGCATATCGCAATCACCGAC
Organism: Solirubrobacteraceae bacterium; assembly: GCA_052147535.1. Lineage (GTDB taxonomy): Bacteria > Actinomycetota > Thermoleophilia > Solirubrobacterales > Solirubrobacteraceae > Palsa-465. Next base: position 227 of record JBKQKK010000190.1, read on the forward strand.
CGTCCCGGCAAGCCGCAAAGCCGGACAGGTCCGCGCCATGACACCTCGCGGTCCGAATGCCAGACCTCGCGGACCTGTTCGAGCTGATCGACGTCACGGTGCAGCCGTCGCTTCGGGCCCAGCTCCTGCTTCGCCATCCTGCGCGCCTGTCTTATCGGTGATCACGATCCCCGAGCTGCTGCCATCGAGCGTCTGAACCGGTGTCAGCACCCACGAGACCGACAGCGTCGTGCCGCTACGTCGCACGAACGTGTCGTCCTCGAGGCTGACCGGCTGACGTGCTCTGTGGCCGGCATGGATCGGGCACTCATCGATCGAGTGCGCCGACCCGTCAGGCCCGCCGAGATGCACCACTTCATGAAGCGTTTGTCCCACGCAACTCGGTGGCACCCCAACCCTGCAGCCGGATTCATGTAGCTGACATGGCCAGCGTCATCCAGCGTGCCATCAGTTTAGCGGCGCTGTCGATCACAGACCGCAGCCGACGATCGCAGAAGACCACAACCCATCACCGCAAAAAGCCGCACGGCCACAGACCCAACCTCCTTCGCGCAGAGCCCAAAACCAGCAGTACCGCGGAGGAACGCAGCATCCCCCTTGGTCATGGACACGGCGTCACCTGACCGAAGTACGCTTTAGTAGTATCGAAGTGGCTGGTTTGCAGTAACACGTCATAGCGCCTATTTATCGAGCGTGCTTTCCTCTCGGTTGCGCTGTCCACGTGGGGGGAAGCGCGGTCGCAGCGAGGCAGCGAGCGAGTCAGCCAGCGTCGGCGCGAGTGGCGTGAGGCAGCTCAATGTCGGCAAATGGTCGTTTGTCGACGCCCGCGGATCCAAGCCGCGCTCAAGCTTCGTCCACCGCGGTCGATTACTGGGACAACGACTCTGCGTCCTAGGGTAGACGGTCGTCTTCCAAGGAGGAACGCGCGCCATGAGCTTGAACGTAACAGCGGTCTCTGCGGCAACGCCGCTGCTGGCCGTTGGGCGCACAGCGCCTGCGCGCCCCGCTCAGGATGCTGGCTCGGATGCGGTCATCGTCGACCTGAGCCCTTCCAGCCCGCCGCCCGAAGCGCGCGACGCGATCGCTGTCGCCGGCCAGTCCTCCGCGCAGCTCGCTGCCGCGGATTGCGATCTGCGCTTCAACATCAACGAGCGAACCGGCAAGGTCAGCGTCGCGGTGCACGACCTGAGGGGAAGCGTGCTGTTCACAGTCCCTTCGAGCAAGGCACTCGACATCGCCGCCGGCGGAACCCTCTAGGAGATTGGTGTCAAACGCCTCCATTCGCGCGAGCGAATTCAGGCCTCGAAAGACGACGCTCTGTACGCCCGTCTGCGGCCCTCGCACGGGTCGGTCCGGCCGATTTGATGTCCGGCGACGAGGTTTTCGAGGACAGAATTGCGGGCGTCTCGCAAAACACTGGTCCAGCGCCGCCAGATCCGCCGGCAGCTCCCGCACCTCGATCGGCAACGCCTCGTCCCACAAGCACTCCGGCTGCTCCGCCAACAGGGTATGGACGGCAAGCTCCCCCAACGGCCGATCGTCGCGGTCGACGAGCACCACACCGAGGCTGTCCAGCACCCGTGCTCGCGCAACAGCCGCCTCCAGGCCAGGCTAGGCTGCGCGGCAGCTCACCGAAGACGACGGGCGCCTGACCGACCCACTGCTGCCAGCTCTCACCCGCGATCGGTCCGATCGACCGTCCGATCGTCCCCGCGCGCCAGTCCGTCCCGGCGCTCACCAGGGTTCCGCGAGCGTTCACTGAGCACGGTCGTACGTTTCTGATCGCGGTCGCGCCGATCGTGCGCGACGCGATCGCGCTTCATCGAGCCGAGGACGTCGCTCGTCATGACGCGTTGCATGACGTGCTGACGGGACTGCCGAATCGCCGGCTGCTGAGGGGATCGCCTTGAGCACAGCAACAACTCCAAGCCCTCCGCGAGTTCGGGATGCGCCAACGTCCAGGGCTATCTGCTCTCCCGGCCGCTTCCGGCCGTCGATCTGCAATAACGGCTCGGAGACCCACTCCTTGCACTACTTCACCTAGCCGACTGGTGATAGCGTTCGATCCTTGAGATTTCGCGCATGCGGCCGTGGGTCTTGGTTGCCGCCTTTGGCTTTTCGTGGGACTGTGTGATGCCGATCGCTGGCGTGGCGCGGTGATGGAGAGCATCGTTCGGGCGCTGTGCATGTTGGATGACGCTGGCTGTGTGAGCTACATGAATCCGGCTGCTGAGCGGCTGCTGGGTTGGAGCAGCGCCGAGGTGCGGGGACGGACGCTGCATGAGGTTGTGCATGCCGGGGCTCACTTGGTCGATGAGTGCCCGATCCAGGTGGGCCATGGGGCGGCGGGTGAGGCGGTCAGTTTCGAGGATGACACGTTCGTGCGTCGTGATGGTGCGGCGCTGTCGGTCTCGTGGGTGCTGACACCGGTACAGACGCCGGATGGCAAGGGCTCGGTGATCGTGATCACCGATACGACGAGCGCGGGGTCGGCGAAGCCTCGGCTGCGCGGTGATGCTGAGCAGCTCGAAGCGGCTCAGCGGGTGCGCGAGGCGCTTGTTGAGCAGCGCTTTGAGCTGTTCGCGCAACCGATCATCGACCTGCGCACCGCGGCGGTCGTGGCGCATGAGCTGCTGTTGCGGTTGCGTGAGCGTGACGGCACGACCCGCGCGCCCGGCTCGTTCTTGGCGGCTGCTCGCTACAGCGGAGCGATTTGCGAGCTGGACCGCTGGGTGATTGGTGAGGCCGCGCGGTTGGCGAGCGCTGGACACAGCGTCGGGTTTAACGTGTCGGCCGACTCGCTTGCGGACCCTGATTTAGCTGATGATTTCGTTGCGGCGGTCAGCGAGCATCGCGCGGACCCGGCGCGGATCGTGGTCGAGCTGACCGAAACCGCGCTGATGGCCAGCGAGACTGTCGCGTGGACGTTCATCCAGCGGATTCGGGCGCTCGGGTGCGAGTTCGCGCTGGATGACTTCGGGACCGGTTTCGGGACGTTCAGCCACCTCAAGAGCCTACCGATCGATTATTTGAAGATCGATATCGGTTTCGTTGGTGATCTGTGCACCAGCGACGCCAGCCGGCATGTCGTGGAGGCGATCGTTGCGCTCGCGCGGGGGTTCGATCAGCGTACGATCGCTGTGGGCGTCGAGGACCACGAGACGTTGCAGACGCTCCGGAGGATCGGCGTCGGCTACGCCCAGGGTTACTTGCTTGGACGTCCAGCCCCGCTCGCCGTCGCGCTTGAGAGCCCGGCTGGCGGTTCGCGGGTGACTCGTGGTGGTGATCAGCGCGACCTAGACGACGAGACTGTGCTCAAGCGCTCGACTGGGGTGCGGGGTCGTCGCTCGGGCGATGGGGTGGCTGAGTCGGCGGCGCGGGCGTTTGCTGATGCGTTGCGGGTCGGGGACCCGCATGCCGCGGCGTTGGTCGTCGACCGCGCGGTGGGGGACGGTTTGACTTCGGTGGAGATCCAGTCGCGGGTGATCGCACCGGCGATGCGGGGGATTGGTGAGCTGTGGGAGCGCGGCGCTGTGACGGTCGCTCAGGAGCACCTCGCGACGGCGATCAGCCATCACGTCCTGGCACGTCTGTATCCGGGGTTGCTTGGCCAGAACCGGCGCCGTGGGGAGAGGGTCGTGGTCGCGGGGGTGCATGGCGAGTATCACGCGCTTGGGTTGCGGATGGCAGCGGACGTGTTCGAGGGGTCTGGGTTCGAGGTGCGGTTCCTGGGGGCTGACGTGCCACAGGGCTCGCTGCTGGCGTTGGTGGCTGAGCACCTGCCTGCGATCGTCGCGCTCGGCGTGACGATGCCGTTGAACGCGGCCATGCTCATACGGAGTTTGCGGGCGCTGCGTGACCGCGATGTGGCGCTACGGCTCGTCGTCGGTGGCCAAGGCGTACCGATCGTCTTACGACACAGCGCCGGCGTGTTCTACGCGGCCGATACCCAGCAGCTGGCTGATTACGCTAGCACCGCTCTGGACGCGCCGAGGCAGGGCGAGGTGCCGGAGCTCGCTGGCGGTGGCGTTGGTTTTGGTGCGTTCCTCGATCGCGTGCCCGGGCTGAGCGGCGGGTTGGAGGCGCGTTTCTCCGAGACAGCCGCGGCGGCGGCGGACGCTGCCCGCGGGCACGCGCGGCGCGCGGTCGCGCTCGAACAGATCGCGCTGCGTGATCCGTTGACCGAGCTCTGGAACCGGCGAGCGTTCGATGACCGCTATCACACGCTTACCGACGGCCCGCTCACGCGTCCGCCCGCGATGCTGATGATCGATGTCGACCATTTCAAGTCGGTCAACGATCGCTTTGGCCACGGGGTCGGCGATCGGGCGCTGATCGGTGTCGCGCGCTGCATCTCGAGCGCCCTTCGACCAGCCGATTTCGCTGCGCGCTTTGGCGGCGACGAGTTCGTCGTCGTGCTTGCCGACACGCCACTCGAGGTAGCCGCGGAGATCGCGGAGCGGATCCGCGTTCAGGTCGAACACGACCTCACGGACCCCCAGCTTACCGTGTCGATCGGACTCAGCGTCTGCGGCCACGCGGACCGCCGCCGCTGGACCCTCGATGCCGATCGGGCCCTGTATGAGGCCAAAGAGCACGGCCGCAACCAGATCGCGTTCACCGAACCCTAACCAACTGGAAACGAGCACATGTACGTCTCCATGTCCCGCCTACGGGTGGCTGAGCCCCAGCTCAGCGAGCTGCTCGAGGCGTTTAACAACCGGGCGGGTCTTGTCGAGAACGCCGCTGGGTTCATCGACCTCGAGGTCTGGCATTCCGACCGCGACCCGGGCGAGGTGATCATGGTCAGCCGCTGGCAGGACCGCGAGGCGTTTACCCGCTACATGAAGAGCGATGATCACAAGGCCTCGCACGCGCGGATCAGCCCAGCGCTGAGGCACGCGATCCGCCTCGAGCGCCTGGATCATTTCCACACCTACCATGTTGTCGCGAGGTGAGCCGTATCGAACCGCCGAGCGGCGCGATCCCGCCCGAGACGTTCGAGCTCGCTGACGGAGCCACCGTGGATCTCGGACCGCTCGCCCGCCAGCTATGCGAGGAGTATTTCGCGCTCTACCCGGACGATCTCGAGCGTTACAGTCCCGCTGGAGGAGCCTGGTGTGAGCACGACAGCCGGTATCTACTGGCGTGGGCGCTCGAGGACGCCCGCGCCGGCACTGTCGACTGCGTTGAGCAGGTGAAGTGGCTCGGACGGGTCCTCGCCGCGCGCTCATTCCCGATCGAGCGGCTTGCTGCCCACGTCCAGCTCACCGCCACCGTCCTACACGCCCCCGAACTCGGGGAAACCGGCGTGCGCGCCGCTGATCGAATGAGTCATGCCGCGACCGTCCTGACCAACGCCTCCGCGAGCTGAGCGATCACCTGACGCTGCGCGGCGCGCGAGCAAGCCGATCCGCGCGCCGCCCGCCGACGATCTCAGCGCGGCGCAACAGTTACAGCGACGCGGCGTTCGCAGTGATGCCTTATCCGGGCGCCTCACCCAGCCCGCTGCGGCGCCAGACGCCTACACAGTTAAACTGACGCCCTCCGCCAGAGTTCGTCTATCTGGCCGGGCGTGTTGGGAGTCTCGTTGGCGCAGGTCAGGTGATGGTGGTGTGTGCGCTGTCGGGTGCGTCGTGGTTGAGCGGGAGCTGGATGCGGAAGGTCGTGCCGCCGCCGGGGGTGGGTTCGTGGTTGATGGTTCCGTGGTGTCGCTCGACGATGATCGTGTGCGTGATCGCGAGGCCCTGCCCGGTGCCGCGTCCGACTGGCTTGGTGGTGAAG
>JBKQKK010000191.1:0-4534 GCA_052147535.1 Solirubrobacteraceae bacterium
CCGCACTGAAGCCGCCCGGCCAATTCCGGGCCGCGCCCTTGCCACATCGATGTCGGGTTCCCTCTGTCAGGGCCCCGGGACAGGACTTCCACCTCCGATCTCAACATCCGTACTCAGCACACCAAGGGATTGCCGCTGGCGCGGCTCGCTGCGCTCGGCCCTGACGGGCCGCCTTTGACTGCCCGCCCCCGCTGCGCTGTTTTGGCGGTGAAGGTTGCGCTGCGCGCAGGCTGCCCTGGGCAGAGCCAACATTCAGGCTGGGGCGCAGAGCGTCGCCGGCCATCCGCTGGGTAGCGGGCACATCGATGCTGTCGCCGTCCGGGCTGGGGATCGTGACTGTGATGTACTGCTGGGCGGCGCGGTGGCGTGCGAGCTCGTACGGTACGCCGTCCTGCCAGCAGCGCCACACGATGCGGCTCCAGGCGCGTCCGAGCGTGCGGATCGCGCGCTGGTGATCGTGTCCTTTGGCGATCGCTCTGGCGTAGACCGCTTGTGCCCAGGGGTGCCAGTGGCGGGTGCTGTCAGCAAGCGTGCAGAACGCGTCGCGTAGGCGCTTGTTGCACGCCCAGCGGAAGTGAGCGACCTTGTGCTTGCCGGACTCGACCGCGACGGGCGACTGGCCGGCGTCGCCTGAGAGCGACTCGCGGGTGGGGTAGCGCGCGGCAGTCGCCGATCTCGGCGAGCATCACGGCTGTCAGAACAGTGTCGGCGCCCTTGAACAGGGACAGGAAGATCGCGCCGTCCGGGTGAGCACGGACCGCGGCCGCGATCTGCCGGTCGAGCTGTTTCTCCTGCTTACCGTGCGTTTCGAGCGCCGCGACGAGCGCGAGCACGATCTCCCGGCCGGCTTGCGTCTCGATCTCACCGGCGCAGCCCGCGGCTGCGGCCGTGAGCTTCTCAAGCAGCTCGGCGGCTGTCTTGCCGCCGCTGTAGTGCTGGCTGCGCAGGAACGCCAAGAGCCTTGCCGCGGTGAGGCGCTGCGCGTCAAGCGGGCTTGGGTAGCGCCGCAGGAAAGCCAGCGAGATCAGGCAGTCCAGGCTGCTGAACAGGCCGACCGGCCCGGGCCAGAACCGCTCAAGCTCAACGCGCAACTGGTTGACAAGCGCCACGCGAGCCGTCACGAAATCCTCGCGTGCGCGAGTCAGCGCCTTGAGCGCCTTGGTCTGATCGCTGTCAGGCTCAAGCACCCGGAAGCGATGACTGTCAGTACGCGCCAGCTCGCAAATCACGAACGCGTCAAACTGGTCAGACTTCCCGCCCGAGGCGCGGAACCGCGCACGCGCGGCGGCGACCTGGTTTGGGTGCAGCGCCAGCACCCGCAGTCCCGCGTCCAGAAGCCGGTCCACCAACACCCCATCCGGGCGCTCGACCGCAACCAACTCGACCTTCATCTGCACCAGCACCCCGCACAACGACCGCAAACCGGCCTCGTTGTGCGCGAGAGTGGTAGCCAGCAGCTGGTCGCCGACGATCTCCACCGCGGGACGCGGGTCCGTGGGGTCCACGAGCTCGCCAGCGCCACCACGAACGCCCACGGGCCCGCCGCGGCGTCCGCGACGGCGAGCGGCGGGCCTTCCGGGGCAGCTCGACAGGGTTCTTCTCACCGGCGCGCCTCGCCCTCACTCAACAGTCGTTGACGTCGATTACACCCTGGGAGGGACGAACATATTTAGTAAGGTAGGCGAGAGGCGCGCCACCGACATGCCACCCGGCGATCCACATGGGGCCGGGTATCGTCAGCGCGTTTCCTCCCGCCCCCTCCCACACCGTGCGTGCGGTTCTCCCGCACACGGCGTTCCCCCGGGCAGTCGATGATCCGCATTCCGCCTTGCCAGAGCGTTGGCAGACCACCCAAGCGATAGGAAATCCAGACCGCAGCTCACTCGAACTGCCGCGAGTTGGGAACCGAAGTCCCTCCTCCCCGCTGACGCTGGAACCCCTACCGCACACCCGGCTACAGGTCCTTCGCTAGAGGGCAGGTTATGTTGTCCGTGCCCATCATCGCTACTACGACCTGCGCCGACTTCCGCTGCGCGCTTGGCCGTTTCGTGGGCTGCACTTATCGGCCCCGCCTCTTACCGGGCGCCGCAGGCAGGCAAAACCTGCGACCACCTGACGCCGGTGCGCAGACGGATCTCTCCTCCTGCGTGCTCGGCTGTGCAAACGTTCCGATCCCCTTGCGCCGGACGGTTCCTAGAGGCTGCAACTCCAAGGTCTTCACCCCGTCCATGACCTTCGCCCAGAGCGTAATGGGCTCGGCTCCGTCTCCGTTCCGCCAAAAGGCGGCATTCTTACGACGCTGCAGGATTCGATTCACGCTACGGACCGCTTGCTTGCTCGACCCCAAAAGGGCCTTTGTCATGACGCTTCAACGCTTCGGATCTCTCCTCGCGCTGGCCACCAGCTACACGGCTGCTTGGCCATTACCGTGGCCGGACTCCCACCGGCAAGTCGAACACACGCTCAGGACGCACACGCTCGATAATCCATATTATGACGTCTTACCTGGAAAGTCGCTGCTTACGCGAGCCGACTCGGCGGACAATGCCGCGACTCACAACTCAAGTTTCTACCTGGTAAGTCAGCCGCCGAAGCGGTCACACGACCCGAGGCGCCCAGGGGATGAAGGCGATCGTCCGGGCTGCGACAGCGGCGCACCCGAGATTGGGGTGAACTCGCACGCGAAGACGCCGCTGATGAGGCGAGGGAGCAGGCGAGCGCTTTGCCGGAAAGCACTCGAACGACCGTGCGCGGCCGACGCTTGCTCTCGCTCACATGCCTACGACACTGGTGACGTCGTCTTGACGGTTGTCGTTAGCGTGGGTGCGAGTGAGAGTTCTGTCAAGCGTCGCGATCGATGTTCGCAGCGCGTCTAAGAAGAGTCCGGGCTTGGCTTCGTCCGCCCAGGCTATGACGTGATCAAGAGCGTCCGCCACGTAGGGTCCGTAGGTGCCCGACGTCCAGGTGGTGGGAAGCATGTTGTCGATCAGCGTTGTGGTGACTTCGGGATCGAGGCGCTCAGCAAGCACCTCAACCCGGCTCCGGCACTCATCCCAGGAGAGCTCCAGACGGAGTAGCGAACGTGCGCGGGGCACGCCGTCCGGCTCGTCGTGCAGACGGACGATCAGGTCGGTGATCTCCGATGCTCCGGGGTCAATCCAGTTGAGGAGTGTGATCAGTCCATCGAATGCGAGCAACGTTGTGTCGACGCTCTGCAGTCTTTGCAGGGCAGCGTCCATGTCCGCGTGAGTGGCGTGCTCGTGGACGCGGTCCGCGAGCACATCTGGGAGAACGTCGAGCATCCAGCCGCGCTGGTTGGTGTTCTCGAGCCAGTCAATTCGTCTCCAGACCCATTGGAGAGTGAGGTCGCCCGTCACCGGCTCCAGTCGGCGAATGGCTCTCTCGAGATCGTGAACGTCGACTCGCTCACTGCCGGCGGTGGCCTGCAGTGCGTCCGCCGCTTGCCTGGCGAGTTCCGACGTCAACGTCACGTCAGCCGCTTCGACCATCTCCAAGACCAGCTCTATCGCGTTGATGTCCGCAAGTTCTTGTGCAATGCGCAGACCGATCGAGATGCGCCAATCGGTAGTGGTGTTCCCGTATCTCAAGCCGGAGAGCGCTCCCCGGCGAACGATTGCGCTCTCATCCCGTGACAGTCGCTGGAACGTGCGGACGACGTGAGGTGTTTCGAGTTCGGCGATCGCGTTGGCGAGCGTTGCTCGCGTGGTCTCGTCGCTGTGCGACCACCTGTTCAGGACGGTCGGACCGGCCTTGCCCTGGGCGACGAGGTAGTTGATGGCCCGTCCCGATTGCGTCCGCAGTGGCGACTCGGTCTCGATCAGTTGATCGATGATCGCAATCGCCCGTCTGGGCTTGAGCCGGGCGACCTCAGTGAGCACGACGCCGAGGGCGTACCCCGATCCCTGGTTGAACAGTTCGCTTGTCTGCTGAGCCCAGGTCTCCCAGCGCCCGACGTGCTCGACCCACTCGCCCTCTGACGCCAAGCGCTGGGCGATCAGTCTGCAGCGTGCTCGCTCGGCCTCCTGCTGCTCCTCCCAGAACACGTGCTCGGTGGGCGGATCGATGGGCTTTGGGTAGAAGAGCTCGATGAACTCGTCGAGTTCCTCGGAGCGAGCCGGCAGACCCGGGACTCGCTCGAAGCCATCCCCCGCGCCTCCTTCTTGTGACTGATCCTGCGCACGCTTCTTCGCCGCCCGCGTGGCAAACGCCCGCCGTGAGTACAAGTATCCGAGCGTCGCAGCGCGCGTCGGTAGTGGGAGGCTGTCGAATTGGTGGGTCGCGAAGCCGTCGAACTCGGCGAGGGCTTTGTACGCGATCGCCTGCGCGTCCCGATTCAGCCGGATTCCGAACGCTCCTGGAAACCCTGCGGCCTGTCGAGCTAGCCCGACTGCGCCCCAGTCGACCTCGCCCTCCATCCCAGGCGCATGGACCTGCGGCACGAACACCTCGGAGACCGCCAACCCCATGGCCCGCCTGCGAGCCCGGACGTACTGACGGACCGTCGTCTCAGCGA
>JBKQKK010000192.1:0-2582 GCA_052147535.1 Solirubrobacteraceae bacterium
TCCAGCACTGGGGTGTCGCGCAGCTGGCTGCCGCTTGAGAGACGGCTGACCGTAGTCACGCTCGGCGCCTGTTGCCTATGCAGATCGGCGATTGTGCACGCCTCAGCGCGAGCCCTGCTTCCGGCGACCAGCAGGACCGTGCTTCGTGGTTTCGACGGCCCTCGTTGCGCGGATGGAGAGCCTCCACAGGCCGACGTGCTAGCCAACTTCTTGCAAGCACTTCGGTCGAAGCGGGCCGAATCGGACGATCGCCTCCCTTTTCCCAGGCGAGCTAGCGGCGCCCCAAGCGCGTGCGGCTCACAGCCCGCTTTGCCGCTGAAGGAGCTGTCGACCAAGCGCTTGCTGAAGGTCGCGATAGGCGCCAGTTTGCAAGCGGCGCGCGTGCTCGACGGTCCAGCTGCAGTCGCGTATTCCGGCAGCCTCGGCCGCGGCAACGGCACGATCGGATTCGACGGCGTGCGCTCGTGCGCCGGCGCGGATCGCCATGATCGCAATGCTGCGAAGACGATCGTCCGCTCGAATCCGCCGAGCCGCCTGCCGGTACCTGCCGATTGCCGATTCTGAGTGCCCTAGGGACGACGGCTCACGTAGGCGATTCGGGTGGCGCGGTCAATTCGGTTTTGCGCAGGCGGCGCGCGCAAAGGCTACGCTGGCTGGAAGGGTGTTGTCGCATCTCGATGACATAGACCTCACAGATGACGCCATTGCGGAGCAGATCTTCGGCTTCGACCTTATGACGCTTGAGCTCGGTCGCTTGGCCGAGGTGACCACCGAGAGAGCGCCGCGAGGCCACGGGCGGTATCTGGTCCTCTTTCGCCTCGACGAGGCTTCGATCCTCTTGAAAGAGGGGCATGCCGGGCCCGCGGCCGTCTTGGCTCAGTCGGTCGCGGAGGGCTATTTCCAGGAGGCTATGGACGCCCTATTTGAAGCGCAGGGCCATGGAGCCATCCTTTCCTCGATAAAGAAGGCGGTCCGCGACTTTCAGCTGAGCCGCAAAGATCATCTCGGCCTCTACACGGCGATGACCGGCGATAGCCTCACCCAAGCACCCTTCTGGGTGCGGTACCAAGCCGGGGTGCAGCTACGCAATGAATGGGTGCATGGCCCAGTCCACGGGTACTCAGACGAGGACGCAGAGGGTACCGAGGAGTTCATACTTGCGGTTCTCGATCTCATCCGACACGTCGAGGCGACGCTGAAGCGCTCGGGCGTAAACCCGGCACCGGACCGCTTCCGGGTCGAGCGGAACGCGGCACAACGGGCGACGGGTCTCGAAGCAAGGGTCCATCTGCTGGGGGCTGACGAACAGACCGTGGAGATTACGATCCGCTCGGCGGAAAGTCGGCGCCCAGCGGAGCATTAAGTCCCGAACAGTCGACGAGTCGACCAACGAGTCGCTCCGCTTGTTGCGAAGCTGAGGGGCAGTCGTTTGTCAACTGGGCGCAGTTCCCCGCTCGGCGGGACCGCCTTCGTTCGGGACCTCTGTGGACTGGTCAGGCTGAGCCGAATAAGAGAGCGAACAGTCTACGAATAGGGTTCTGGGCGAACCTCCGCCCGTCGCCCCACCTAGGCAAACGGGCATTCTTGCACGTTGGCTCATCAGCCCAGCATTTGGCGACGAGCGGGGCTGAGACGGCAGCGCGGCGGAAGCCATCCTTGTCGCCGGCAGGCCTATCCGACCGCTAGCTGCGACCCCGTTCGGCTGCAAGCACGATCGCGAAAGCAGTCGTCTCAAGTCGGCCGGCGAGACTGCCGCTTTGCCGCTGAAGGAGCTGTGACAATTCCGCGTGGAATTAGCCTGACGCAGCGCCCCCGAGCAAGCAGCGCAGAGGTGCGTGTCAGCCGAGGGCCGGCCCGTGTGATGCCACGAATGCACTCGTCAGCGCGAGCTGAACGGGACGATCGCCTTCGCGTCAAGGCGATCGTCGGTTCGGTCAAGCCGGACGATCCCAGTCGCCAGAGAAGCGGCTCAAGAGCACGCTCGTGCTTGCAACGCAGCAGCAAGCAATCCCAGAAAAGCATCGACCTCGAGCGCGGATTTGACGTCGTTGGATCTGGCGCGGACCGACGTCCGAAATCGCGCAGACGTCGTCGCTTTCCCGCGTCGGCGGCGCGGATGATGGCGGCCCGGCGCTACCCAGTTGCATGGACCAGGGGGGCAACGGGACTGCGCCAGGGGACGGCTCGTTCGTGTCAGAGCGCGCTTGCCGTTCCGGCTGTGAAGCAGCGCTTCGCGCAAGCTGCAGCCGAAGGATCGGCACACACCGACATGGGCGCGGTCGTCGAACCGATCAGAAACCAACATGAAGCGGTGAGCCGACGAGATCGCGCTTCGGAGCTCGTGATTTGAGTGGTTCCGAGCGTCGTTTCGCGGCCTGGTTGTGGGCGACAAGCGAGTGAGCTTCCTTATCGGCGGAGCTTGGTGAGCGTGTTGCCCGCGGAGGCTTCGTGGAGGGGCCGCGCAGATTGGTTGATCATGGATCGACGGTTACGCGCCCACGCGGTCGGCGGCTGGTGTACGGTGGCCGGGTGATTGGGCTTCGCGGCATCGCGTGTGGCGAAGGTGCTCCCGGATTTGGCGG
>JBKQKK010000193.1:0-5233 GCA_052147535.1 Solirubrobacteraceae bacterium
CCGCCAAATCCGGGAGCACCTTCGCCACACGCGATGCCGCGAAGCCCAATCACCCGGCCACCGTACACCAGCCGCCGACCGCGTGGGCGCGTAACCGTCGATCCATGATCAACCAATCTGCGCGGCCACCCCTCCACGATATCGCTGCCGTGTCTGGCTGGCCAGATCATGAAGAGGTGCTCATACTCACCGAGGATGGCGGCGTCTGGATCCGGTGGTGGAGCGTGGACGATAGGTGGTCCGATTTTGAGTTTCTCGGCCGTCCGTTCGATAGGACGGTGCGCGGAATCGCGGTCGCAAGCATGCGCGTTGGCCACATCGATGTTCAGGTCGAGAGCCAGAACCATGCCATCGCAAACAGGTGGTTCTCCGAGGGCACCGGATGGTCCAAATGTGAGGAGGAGTGGGCTCTGGGGACGGCTGGTGGCCGCTGAGTCCGCCCGTTGAGGAGCCATAACCGCGAGCGCGAGCTTCCCATCGGCGGTGCGGATCTCGGCCCTGCGGACGTAGCGCTCGATCACCAAGCTGACCGTGCTCGGATTGATGTGAACCACGCCGCGCTTGGCGCCGCGGCGCAGCCGCGAGGGAAACAGCCACTCGGTGTCGGGGAAGCTCTCCTCCAGAAACGCCTGCTGGCGTCCGAGCTGCTCGGCGAGCAGCGGCGGGATCGGGAGCATCGCCTCGCGGCTGCCCTTGACGTTGAAGTACCGCAGATACGGGTGCCCGTCAGACCCGACCTCGACGCAGTCGCGCGTCAGCGTGACCACGCTCGAGACCCGAAAGCCGGTGAACGCCAGCACCAGCACGATCGTGCGGTCACGTTCATCCAGGACCGCCAGGTTCGCCGGGTCGATCCACTGCTCAAACACCTCGCCCCGGGAGCGTCTTGGGTAGCTGGTAGCCAACGCGCGGGAGCTCCGCGCCATGAATCACCGCTCCGGCCGGGAGCCCCGCCAGCCCGTCCTCGCGCTGCTCCTCCAACAACAGCCGCACCGACAGCAGCCGCTGGTTGCGCGTCGCCGGCTTCCACGGCGATTCGTGTCGGACCCACAGCATGTAGTCCTCAAGCACCGAGCGCGACAGCAAGCCGGGCGTGCTCACCTCCGGCGCATGCTCGGCCAGCCACTCGCTGAGATACCCGATCCCGACGAGATAGCTGCTCATCGTCCGCGGCGCCGTGTCCGACAACAACCGCGTCCGCGCCCAGCGCTTCGCGCTCTCTTTCAGCCACCACTGGGAGATCCGCTCGAAATGGATGAACTCCTGACCCCGATAGCTCAACACCAGATCGCCGTGCGGCAGCTCAGACTGGCACCACACGTCCTTTCGCCACAGCGCCTCCCAGCCCCGCGGATCGTGCCCGCCCTCAACGACACGTAGCGGCTCGGCGCCCATCAGACCAGGTCCGCGACCTTCTCAAGCACGCCGCGGTCGGCCAGCACGCGGCGGAGATCCTCCGCGGTCGGGTGCGTATAGACCAGCGTCGAGGACGGCGAGCGGTGCGTCAACAGCGCGCCGATCACCTCAAGCCCAACACCATCGCGATACGCGAGCGTCGCGTACGTGTGCCGCAGCAGGTGCGCCGTGAAGTGAAACCCGACCTTCTGCTGTGTGCGCTCCACGATCCGGTCGACGTTTGAGTACGAGAGCGGCCGCCCCGAGCTGGCCGCCCCACAGGTTCACGAACACGAAGTCGCAGTCCAGATCGCGGTACTCCTCGTGCATGTAGTCAGACCACAGGCGCATCAGCTCAGGCGCGACCGGGACGCCACCCTCGGCGCCGCCCTTGCTCCGCGCCCGCCGCGGCGCTTTCTCCCGCGCGCGGATCACGATCCGCCGCTCCCACGCGACCACGTCCTCGTGACACAGCCCCAGCGCCTGCCCGATCCGCATCCCGGTCGAGGCCAGCAGCGCGAACAGAAACCGGTCACGCAGCCGGTCCTGGCAATCGATCACGGCCGCGACCTGCTCAAGCGAGAGCGTGCTCGGCAGCGACCGGCGCTCGGGTAGCCGCACCGCCCGACCGCGCGGGCGACTGCGCGCGATCCCGTGCAGAAACGGCTTATAGCCACCCCGGCCCGAGCGTGTCTTGACGACCAGATCCAGCGCGAGCGTCGACCCACGCCTGGCCTGGAACTCGTAGAAGCCGACCACGCCGCTCAGCATCCGGTTGACCGTCCGCGCAGATAAACGCGCCGACTCCTCCGCCAAAACCACCACGTTCGGCGCCGGCCGCCGCGCCCACGCGGCGAACTCGCCGAGCTCCATCAACCCCGACCTGATCCCAGCCGAGGCCGCGCTCCGTGAGGAACGTCCAGAACGCTCGCAGGTCGTGCGCGTATCCCTCGACCGTGTTCGGCGAGCGCTCGCAGTCAGTCAGCCACGCGAGGTACTTGTCGACCAGCTCGACCGGCCGCAGGTCAGGACCGATGACCGTGAACGACTCCGTCGCGCGCTCCGGCAGGAACACCCGTCGCACCACGAACCGCTCCACGCGCCCACTGACGTCGTTGTCATCCATGACGCGGGCAACATATACATATCGCCCCCGCAGGACGGAAAAACACGCCCGTCGCTGACGTCACGAACACCCAAATCGGGGGTGAACTTAACCATCATTATGCCGACACGCTCGTTATGCCGATGTCCCTTCCGCTCGAAGCTGTTTGCTCTGCTCAACGCGTGATTGGGACGTGGGACCTCGAGGCATAATCGCGGCGCTTGGGGGGCATGGCTCTCAGGTCAGCAGGGCAGTAGGGACCGCTCGCGCGCGTCGGTCGTCCGTTCTTGCTGCGATCTCGCCCCAACGACGAGAACACGAGAACATGCGATCTGCAGGAAGATCCCGCTCACGTCGGCCATCGGAGCGTCCACGGAGAGCGCGATGGAGCGCCGGAATCGCCCTCTCAGACCTGCCACTGCGCGCTTCGGCAGCGCCCTCAGGGCGCCCGGATTATGCCGACGTCAATGCGACGGTCATCCCAACGTGCACAGACTTCCTCGCCACGGTCGGCATAACCACCGGGTCGGCATAATGGTGTGGCGCGAAACGACGACGGACTCCGGCGACGAGCGCGAGTTGCCGTGGCCTGGCGCGAGCGGCGGTTGGTGACCATGGTCGAGCTTGCGGCGGACCTCGCTCACGCAGAGCAGCGCACCGACGCGCATGGCGACTAGGGTGTGTGACTATGCGTCGAGGTGGCGAGCCGGTTCCTCATGGAATCCGGCCGGGGAACCGACCACGTGTCATGGTCAGTGGACCGAGATCCGGTTCCTTCGCCGGGCGCGTCGAATTGCGGGACGGGACTGTCGCGTTCGTCCGCCCCGTGCATCCACGCGACGCGGCTGGCCTCCTACGGTTCCTTCGGCGTCTTTCGCCGACATCGGTCTACTTGCGGTTCTGCTCCGGCGGTGCGAACCTGCGCGCGGCGATGCTCGCCTTCATTGAGGTGGGCGAGGACAAGGTCGGGTTCGTCGCGTGCGACCTCGAGGGCGAGATCGTCGGGCATGCCGAGTATGTGCGCCTGCCCTCATGCCGGCAGGCGGAGGTCGCCGTCGTGCTAGCCGACGAGATGCAGGGCCAGGGGCTGGCGCACCAGCTCATTCGCGTGCTCGCCGCCGACGCGAGCACGCGCGGCGTCGACGAGTTCGTGGCGACCTAAACCTAAAGCCGCAAGAGTCGATCGCCGATCAATAAACCCAAATGCGCCAGCCGGCGTCCTCAGCAGCGCTCCGCGCCCCGCCGGTCGTTCAGCCCGGCATCAAAGCGGTCCCGTGGCCGGTCCTCGTGCTGCTGGCCGCGCTCAGCGCCTGGGCGATCGGCTATGAGCTCGGGTGCACGCTGCTGCCGGCGTTTGGGGACTCGTTCCTGTTCGCCGGCATCGCGCCCGACATCCCGTTCGCGCTCGGTGGAATGCTGCTGATCTACCGTGGAATCAGCCGCGAGCGCGGGTGGCTGATGATCGGCGTCGGTGCGTTGTGCTGGGCCGCGGGTGACGTCTATTGGCAGCTCAAGCTCTCGATGATGAGCAGCCCGCCGGTGCCGTCATTGGCGGATGCCGGCTACCTGTCGCTCTGCCCGCTGTGGTTCGCTGGGATCCTTTCGCTGGTGCGCCGCCGGACGCACGGGGTGTCACGGACGGTGATCGCTGACGCCGTCGCCGCCGCCCTGGCGGTCGCCGCCCTCTGCGCTGCGGTGGTGATCCACCCGGTGCTCGCAAACGCGACGGGAAGCACGCTGTCGATCGCGACGAACCTCGCGTACCCGCTGTGCGACATGGCGCTGATCGGACTGATCGTGGCTGCGACTGCGCTCGCCGACTGGAGGCTTGACCGCACGTGGGGCCTGCTCGCCGCAGCGGTCGTCGTGTTCTGGATCGCGGACAGCATGTATCTAGTCACCGTAGCGACCAACACGTATTCAAACCACGAGTGGTTCAACCCGCTCTGGTACTGCTCACCGGTGATCGCGGCCTGGGCGGCATGGCTCCCAAACACCACCCCGTCCGCGGCCACTAAGCAGACCGGTGTGCGGGGGATAGTGTTGCCGCTGGCGTTCGCCTGCGGAGCGTTGGCGGTCCTGGTGTGGTCGGAGTTCGATCCCGCTGGCGTGATCGCGATCGTGCTCGCGACCAGCTCGCTGCTGGTGATCATGTGTCGCTTGGCATTGACCTGGAGAGACAACGCCTTGCTGTTTCGCGCCAGCCAGGACCAGGCGCTGACCGACCATTTGACCGGTCTGGGTAACCGGCGGGCGCTCGCCGAAGCGCTCGAACGGCGGATCCCGAAGGCGAGCGCCGAGACGGAGCTGCTGCTGATCATGTTCGACCTCGACGGCTTCAAGGCCTACAACGACAACTACGGCCACCCCGCCGGCGATGCCCTGCTGCAGCGCCTCGGCAGGAAGCTCGCGGCGCATCTGGTCGGGCGCGGCACGGCCTACCGGATGGGCGGCGATGAGTTCTGCGCGCTGATCGACGCCGTCGACGACCCGTTCCGGGCGAGCGTCCAGGCCGCCGACGAACTCAGCGAACAGGGCGATGGGTTCAACATCGGGTGCTCCTACGGAGCGATCCTACTGCCCAACGAGGCGCAGGACATCAAGAACGCGCTGCGGATCGCCGACGAGCGGATGTACGCGCACAAGCGAAACGGTCGCCTCTCGGCGTCGCGACAATCCAAGGACGTTCTGCTGCGCGCGCTGGTTGAGCGCAGCTCTGACCTCGGCGCGCAT
>JBKQKK010000194.1:0-2592 GCA_052147535.1 Solirubrobacteraceae bacterium
ACACACGCTCCTGCTCACACTCAGAGAGCCCAAACCGCATCATTGTTCCGGCCCTTCATTCGCCAGACAGCCCACGCAGACCTGCCCGGATGTTCAGGTGGTGCGCCGATCCCCAGAATCCGCCGTCCTTTACGGGACGGGCCCAGGAGGCGCGGAAGCCGGGTTCCTCTCGGCCACGCGGTCGCTACGCACAACCCGACGAGGCGGGCGACTCCTTCGTCGCCACAGCTATGCCCGCGATCGCGCAGCCGCAAGCGGGAAAGCGCTCGTTGAACCGGTCGCGGCCGGGTGCGGCGGCGGGCGAGTGATCGCGTTCACGCGGAAGCGCTCGCACGGCCAGGCGGCCCTCACAGACGAATGCACTCATCCGACTGTTGCCTAGCGCGGAGCTCGCGCCGACCCGGCGGAGGATGCACGCCACGATTGTCTTCCGATCGTCATGCTTACTGAGC
The DNA here is from genome assembly GCA_052147535.1 of Solirubrobacteraceae bacterium. GTDB lineage: Bacteria > Actinomycetota > Thermoleophilia > Solirubrobacterales > Solirubrobacteraceae > Palsa-465. Next base: position 453 of record JBKQKK010000194.1, read on the forward strand.
GGCGGAACACAGCAAGTGATGCGTGTTGGCGTCGAAGACATCCGTCCTCGACGTCGACGCGTGTCGTCCGAAGTGTCCGCGTCGACGCGGATCGCAAGATCGTCGCTCGGCGCCAAGAGACACGCATGGCATGTTGGCGCGAGAATGGTCGCCACCAACAGACGCCCGCAAGCCGAGGATGCGCAGCGCAGGCATCGTCGCCTTGGCAGCGGCACCGCCGTCTGCGCGACCAACTCCAGCCTAGCGGGCAAGCGCGTAACCGTTGGCCCCGAAGGACCTGCAAACTATCCCACGGCCGCAAGCACCATGTCGAAGTCACCGGTGACGTTGCCAGGCGTGATAGCGGCATTTTGGCTCTTGCCGCGTAGGACGCGTGGATGATCGCGAAGCTCTGGCACGGCCACATCCCATTCCTTGTGTCCGCGCATGACGACCACGACGGCACCTCGCCCGATCGCAGCCCTGACCAATTCGAACCCGTAGTATTGGGAGGGGAGAGTCACCGGTATTGCACGGTACTTATGCGCGTGGTAGCCGTGAAACTCGACCGCCACGATCCTGCTGGCCAGCGCGGCGGGGCTTCCCGTCTCGTCGACAAGGAGCCGGAGCGTGCGGCGCCACCAACGTCCGGAGTGGCTGTGCTCAAAGGGCGCTCCAGGTAGCAAGTGCGGAAATCCCTGGTTGGGCGAGCGCAGATTGCCAAGGAGCGCCTCCCGGTAAGCTCCGGGATGGCTGTGGAGCGCGCGGTCCGCCTCGTCGAGGCTGGGGTTCTTGTTCAGGATGACCAGCTTCGCGTTCCGGGGTCCTAAGAACGGCTCGGGGATTAGGTCCGTGTGGAGGTAGTAGCGCCAACCGGCGTGTTCCTCGATGCAGATGCGGTTGTAGGCCGCGACGTAGGGCAGATCGTCCCGATGCACGTAGGGCGGCTCGGTAGGCGGCCGATCCCAGAAGTCCCTCAAGCCCACGCGCACATTCTATGTCGACCATTCGCCGCTGCCTCTGAGGTGCAGCACGCGAGTGGGCGCACGATCCTAAGTCGTAGCCAACGTTGAGTTCGGACCCGGGCGTGGACGTAAGAGCTACCGCACGAAGCCCGAGACTCTTCCTCGAGCCTAAGCGTTAACTCTATGCACCCTGCGCGTGGGCCCGTAGACTCTCGGCGGTGAGGCGACTCGTCTTGGTTGGACTGGCGCCGCTCGCAATCGCGGCATGTGCCACCGTTTCGAGCACGAGCAGTGACTCGTCGTCCGCAAGTGCTACGCGCTCGTCGCCGCACACGCGGAGAGCTCCGACCACCGTCGGCCTCGGACGCGACGACATTGGTGATCCGTATATCACAGACTCGGAGGGGCGATCGATTTCGATCGGGATGAGCGCAACGGCCGCGCTTAAGGCCCTTGGTGGAAAGGCGCCGTCCGGCACCACGGCGGCATACCCCGACTACACCGTGAATGGCTACGACTATCCCGTCAAAGGCACTGGCGATGCCAACGATCCGACTGATACCCACGCCGTCTGGTGGATGATCTGCATAACAAATGGTCAGGTAACTAGCACGCAGCGCGGAAATATCAACAACCTCAACCAGTGTCCCGATAACGGCCCAGGGTAATACCAGATCCCCGTCGTTCCGTGTTGCGAAGGGAACCGCGTTCTCCCTACCACGCCGGAGGCCCGAGGTCGCGAACCCGTGCGGCGCCCAGTGACGTCCCCTGCGCTCGTCCTCGGCGCCGACGGTTCGCTTATTGCGACGGCCTGTCCCGCGCGCAATTCTCTCCGCGCAACGCGACGACAGCTTATCGGCCAAGATGGACCGCAGGGACTCGGTCGGATGAGTGCATTCCTCCGCGAGGGCCGATCGCCACGCGAGCGCTCCCGCGTGAACGCGATCACCCGGTCGCCGCCGCCCTCGGCCGCGACCGATTGGCTGGTCCACGAGCGCTTTCCCGCTTGCGGCTGCGCGATCGCGGCTATGGCTGTAGCGACGTTCAGTAGGCGTCGAGGTGAGAACTAAGTGGTCGTCTTCGCAAGTACGTTGACGGATTTGATGACTCATGCGGCGAGCTGGAGTTGGGGCTCGGGCTCGGGCTCGGCCTGGGGCTCGGGCTGGGGTTGGTCGAGGCGTTTGAGGAGCTCGTTG
>JBKQKK010000195.1:0-4684 GCA_052147535.1 Solirubrobacteraceae bacterium
GCGCGTGGTGTCCGCGCTGCCACGCGCGGTGCACGCGGCCCAGCCGTTCGGCTTCGGCGTCGATCTTGGCTTTCTCGAGGATCAGCGAGTCGCCGGACGCGATCGCTTTGAGCTCGGCGAAGCCGATCACGTCGTCGCCGAGGTCCTCGATCTCGCGCACGTCGAGCCGGCCGCGCATCACCTGGTTGATGAACCGGGCTGTTGCCGCTCACGCTACTTGCGAATGTGACATGGACTTTCCAGTGGCCTCGAGTTCGACGTTCTCGGGGGTTTGCTTGCTGGTCAGGCCGCGGTCGAGGCGAGCATTGGCGAAGCCCGCTTCTCGCTGAAGTTCGTCGGCTTGGTCGAGGAGCTGTTGGTAGCGGTGCTCGAAGTCGGGGTCGGTGCGGCGGTGGCAGCTGACGGTGGTTCGCGAGTACGCGGGTAGTCCGACGGGGGTGTCGTGGATGCCGGCGATCTCGTCCCAGGTGAGGTCGGTGTGCGTGTGGCAGACGGCCATGCTGGTCCGGGCTGCGAGGTTTCTTGCGTGGGGCGGGGGGAAGAGTTCGGCGGTGTGTGCTCTGATCGATGCGGCGAGGCTGTGCATGCGCTCGCGGTGGGGTGTGGTCGGAGCGGTCGGGACGGGTGTGCGCCAGTCCTCGACGGCGCGCACGAGCTGGTTGAGCTCGGCGACGAGCGCGGGGCTGCGCGTTAGCGCGGCGTGGTATTCGCGGCCGCCGTCGGCGGCTCGTTGGGCTGTGCCGCCGATCGTTGAGGCGACCGCCGCCCAGGACGCGAGCGCGGTCTCTCGCAGCAGCGCGGCGGCGAGAACGCGTGCGTGCTTGATCGCTGGAGGGGCGTATGAGCCCTGCGGGGCCGTCGTGATCGTGGCGATGTCGACGCCGGTGTGGGCGCTGGTGTGGGCGAGGATCCGGCTCTTCGTCAGCGGGTCGACGATGTCCAGGTAGAAGGTCTCCGCCACGCTTCCGCGCTCGTGAAGCGCGACAGCGAGTCGGGTCGTGATCGCCTGGCGGGCGTCGGCGGGGGTGCTGAGCAGGAGCTCTCCGAGGAGCAGCAGCCGCTCGCGCAGGGGCGCCAGGTATTTGCGCGCGAAGTGCGTTTGGGTGGCGAGCTTGCGGGTTGGGAGCGTGACGGGTGCTGCGTGCTCGTGGCCGCTGGTGAGCTCGCACCACAGCCACACCGAGGCGTGCGTGCGGCGCGCTGGCGGGTCCGCGCGCCAGGTTTGCGGGCGTGGGTGGGGTTGGAGCAGCTGCCAGGTTCGCGGATCGATGCCGGTCCAGTCGGCGAGCGTCGCTCGGCGTTGCTTGTAGTCGATCAGATCGTGCTGGGCGCGCTCGTTCGCGAGCCGCTTGATCCGCCTGGCGAGCTCTTCGAAGCGATTGGCGTTGCGGAGTTTGACGAACATGGTGTTGTAACCGTCGTTGAGGAAATGGGCTGGGAGATCGAGGTAGCGAACGGCGGCGCGCCAGTCGAGCGGCTTGAGCATGCGTGCCAGCAGGACCGAGCAAAAGCGGCGTCCCAGCCACGTGGAGGAGCCATCAAAATCGAACAGTGCGTTCAGCTCGCGCGCGTAGTCCTGTGCCCAGAAGAGCTGTGGCACGTGCCAGGCTCGAAGCCGCTGGTCGAGATCGTCGGGGCGCCGAAAGGCGCGCGGGTCAAACCCCATCCGGGTTGACGCGGTCGCGTAGACGGTCTCGCTCGCGGCCTTTTGCAGCGCGTCGCGGAGCGGTGCTGACATCTGGTTCAGCGGACCTGGTCGCAGCGTCTGGCCGTCGGCGCGGTACCCCAGGTCGGCAAGTTCGCGCAGGGCCTGCGCGAGCGTGGCCCGGTCGGGAAGGTCCGCGAGTCTCAGCGCTTCTGGCAGGACGGCGGCGAGCGCGCCTGGATCGTCGAGCAGCCGAGCGCCGTTCCCGGAAGCTCTCGCCAGCGGACCGCTGCGGGCTTCTGAGCGGTTTGCTGAAAGGTGGTCGTGGCGGTTGAGGAGCTTGGCGAGCGTTCGTAGGTCGCTGAGGTAGGCGGGTGGCTCGAGCTGCTCCCCGGCGAGGGTGGGTCGTAGGTCACCGTCGAGCAGCGCGTCGATCCGCTGTTGCGCGGCAAGCAGCGCCGTGTCGCCGGCGACGCTCACCGCGCTCGCGGCCGTGAGCGAAGCGCGGCAAAGCTCCCTTCCGTGGCGCCGGCTGCAGCTTGACGGGTCGCTGAGCTCGCCAGCCTGGTCGCGGGACCATTGCGCCCGCGTGCCGATCAGCGGGCCGCTTCCACACTTCGGGCAGCAGCGAACAAGGACCACGCTGTGGCGCACGCAAACGACGCTCCAACCAAGCTGCCAGCGCAACAGCCACGCGCCATGCTCGCGCAGGCAATGCGGGCAGAAGCGCGACGCCCAGATCAGCACCTCGTGTGCCTGGGCCGCACGCGCAAGCGCGACGGGCGCGATCGCCGGGGCGCGCGTGAATGCCCGGCCGCTGAAGCGCGAGAGCAGCATCGCCTCGAGCCTGTCGGTCGAGATTCCGCTCGCGCGCGCCGCGCGGTGCAGTTGGTCGGCCGTGAGCGACAGGCCGTAGCGTCCCGCCCTGACGCGGCCAGCACCGTCGTCGAGTCCGAGGGCTCGCACGAGGTCGCCGGGCTGCAGCCCGAACGTGTGCGAGTAGCGCGCGACGTAGCCGGCGAGGCTCTCACCGTCGACCGGGGCGAGCCGTAGCGGCAGCGTCCTCACGCCGCGCGTTGTGGCTGTTGGCGGCCGGCGCCGACCTCAGCGGCGTAGCCGATATCGATGCTGTCCAGCAGCTTCTGCGTGATCCGTTCCGATTCGGTGTCGATCGCTTCCGCGGCAGCCTCCGTCAACAGCTGCGTCAGCGAGCCGATCACACCTTGCGTTCGCCGCCACAGGTAATCCGCGTGAGCGCTGAGATCACCAGTCTTGCCCTCGAGCAGCACCAGTTCGCGCTCGAACACCGAGAGCACGCCGAGCCATAGCTCCCGCTGGCTTTCACTGGAGCGGCGAAGCGGCTCGACCGGCAGCCGCTTGAACCGCTGGCTGATCTGCGCGAGCACTGCGTCAGCGCCGTGCAGCCCCTCGTGCATGAAACCGCCGTGGGAGAGCCCGACCCCGGCGTAGACGAACGTTGCCTGCAGGTCGTTCGCGAGCCGCTTGAGATGGTTGTTCGCGTCACGGTCAGCCTCGCGACGCAGCTCCAGCAGATGGATGTCGTCGATCACGATCAACGACGTCTGGCAGCGCCGCGCGCACTCGAGCACCAGCTGCGTCAGCTGGCGCGCGTTCGCGCGCCGCGGCGGACCGATGCCGTAGAAGGTGAGCATCGCCTCGTTCAGCCCCTTGATCGTCGGCAGCGCGTCGACGTTGACGTAGAGCACCGGCAGGTACTCGTGCCCGTCTGGGGTCAGCTCGTGTGGGTAGCGCTCGCGGCAGCGGCGCTCATAGTGGCGGCCGAACTGGCTGACGATCGTCGACTTGCCGTTCCCGGGGTTCCCGTCCAAGGCGGCGCCGTGACGCGCCCCAGGCCCTCTGAGCTCGTTGAGCTCGACAAGCCGCGAGAGCGTGCGGTGAACATCGGCGTAGAGCGAGCGGATCGGCCCGAACCCGTACGCGTGGCGCAGCCGCTGAACGTCATAGGCCTTCCGTGAGCGCTCGTCCATCCGCCGGTACTCGCCCGCGTTCAGGCGCTCCGGGCGCTCAGTCGGCTCATCGGCAACGAACTGTCGCCAGCCCTCCTTGACCGTCAGGCGCCGCCAGCGCTCTGCCGTTGGGTCGATCACCGCTCGAGCTCCAAGACGGGAATCTCAAGCTCAGACCACCCGTCCGGCTCAGGCCGCGCTGGCGCTGCGGCCTTCTCCGCCGCTCGGGCCGGGACGCGGCGCTGCTCGGCGATCACCGCCTGGCGGACCGCCTCGCGACGCGCGCGACGATCACGGAACAGATCCTCGTCGGACAGCTCGTGCAACAACCGCGCCAGCCCGATCGCGATCTCTTCCTCGCTCGGGCGCCGCATCCCCGACCCGACCAGCAGGCCCTTCACATAACCGAGCGCCGAGGCGCCGAACGGCCGCGCGACCGCACGCGCATGACGCCAGCGAAGCTCGTGAAAGCGGCCATCACGCGGGTCCTGAAACCACACCCGCCCGAGATCGCGACGGTCAACACGGACCGGCCACTTCCCATCGAACGCTTGCAGCGGCGAGCGGCGCTGGCGGTATGGGTCAAGCACCGGCGAGTCGTAGGTCAACCCGGCGATCTCGACACCAGCACGGCCGATCACCCGCGCCTCGACCGGCAACAACCGCAAATGCAGGTCAGGATCTCGCGGCACGTAGAGGAACCCGGCGCGACCGACAGCCTCCTCATAGGCTTCGTTCGGACTCAGCGTCAAGTGCGGCGCCTCCGGCAGGCGCAGCCCGTCGTGCGGGCGGCACTGGTAATCAAGCGCGATCCAGCGCCCGATGAGCGCCTCGAGCTCGTGCGTGAAGTACACGGCGTCCGCCTCGACGTCCTTGCCGCGCGCGAGCACGTTCGGCCCTGTGTAACCCGGCAACGACTCCAGAAGCCGCTCGCGCATCGTCCGGAACAGCCGCTCGATCCAGCCCTTATCAGAGCCACGGTAGGGCCGCGCGGACTGCACGTTGATCCGCAGGTACTCGCACGCGGCCATGAACGCGACCGACTGATAGT
>JBKQKK010000196.1:0-6891 GCA_052147535.1 Solirubrobacteraceae bacterium
GCGCGTCAGGCTCTGGGCGGCGGCAGCATATTTCTCGAACGGCACCAGGTCGTCCGGGGAGGCGCCGAGCTTGACGCACAGGTCGAACACGGTCACGCCGTTGTCCGTGAACGCGACCGTCCCACCATCCGGGGTCGGCGAGATCATCGCCGCATAGGTCACCTGCTGGCCCGGAATCGACGGGTTCGCCGAAGACGTCAGGGAGGTTGTGGTGGTGGTCGTTCCGGGCCCGAACACGTAGGCATCGCCGGAATCCACGATGCCTTGTAGTGCGTTGGGATCGCCGAGCGCCGCGGTGCTTCCCGATACGGCCCAGTGCTCGGGTCCGTGTCAGGAGCCGCAAAGTAGCGTCAGAGGACAGTTACGGCAGGTGGATCGCCTTCGCCTCCTGACACGAACCCGAGCACTGGGCCAAGTACTTCGGTCCCGACCGCGGCGTCACCTGGCTGAACATGATCTCCGACCGGGCTGTCGGCCTGGCGGGCCGGGTCGTCTCAGGCGCGCCCCGCGACTCGTTGCACGCACTGGATGTCGCGTTCAGCCTCGATCACGGCCAACGACCGGACATCCTGATCTCCGACACCAGCGCCTACTCGGATCTGATGTTCGGGCTGTGCAACCCGCTCGGGATCGAGTGCCGGCCCGAGCTTGCGGACATGCCCGACCAGCGCGCCTGGCGAGCCGACCGTCCCGCCGACTACGGGCCGCTGAACACGCTCGCCCGCGGCAGGCTTGACCTCGCGAAGATCGGCCGGCACTGGCCGGACATCCTGCGCGTGATCGCGTCGATCTACACCGGCACGGTCAGGGCCTACGACGTGACCCGGGTGTTGCAACGCGACGGGAACCCGACGCCGCTCGGGGAAGCGATCCAGCACTACGGGCGGATCCACAAGAGCCTCCACATCCTGCAGCTGATCGATGACGACAGCTACCGGCGCGACATCAAGTGGATGCGCAACCTCCAGGAAGGCCGCCACGCGCTCGCCCGCAAGGTGTTCCACCGCTCCAAGGGCGAGCTGTATCAACGCTACCGCGAGGGGATGAAGGACCAGCTCGGGGCGCTCGGCCTGGTGCTCAACTGCATCGTCTTGTGGAGCACCGTCTACATCAACGCCGCGCTCCAGCGGCGCCGTGCCGCCGGCTACCCCGTGCTCGACCAAGACGTGGTCAGGCTGCACCCGTTCATGCGCCGCCACGTCGGCGTGCAAGGCGACTACTCGTTCATGCTCCCGGCACTCGATGGGCGACTGCGAGAACTGCGCGACCCGAACGAAGGCCAAACGAGGACGAGCCCGAGGACGAGGAGTCTCAAGAACACTGACCGCGACTCCGGCTTCTGCTGCAACCGATGCATGACTGCGGCGGCCGTCTCGAGCCGGGCTCGCCGTGGCTGCTTGACGCCTGAAGCGGCAGCCCGGGCGATGCCGGCGAGGCTGCCGCTCTTGTGCTTGCTACTCAGGAGTTCGTGGCTAACGGTGCCGCAGATCGGCGCCGCCGGAGTGCTGCACCGCCGGGACGGACGGGCAGCCTTGGCCGTGTCGGTCAGCGTGGCTGTTGGCGTTCCAGCAGCGTGGCTGTTGGCGTTCCAAAGGAGAACGTGCGCGCGGCGGAGGTCCCGTCTGATTGGGCGCGGGTGCCGATCTCGGCGGCCCTGATGTTCACCAGGTGAACATCAGATGGATCGTCCGGCGGGTATTTGCCGCCGCGGCGCACATCTATGGTGCTTGCACGCTGTGCGTCTCGGCCACGCGTGGTCGCGAGTCGCGTCGCCGGCTATTAGCAGGCACAGTCCAGCTCGGCCGAGTCGGCGTCGGCCTACGAGCGCATCGGGGAGGCAGCCATGGGGTTTAGCGCGTCGTCAGCACCGATCGTCCGCTGTGGGTGGCTGGGAGTCCTGCGCCGTGTGTGGCGTGTCGGGTGTTGGTCCACGATGCTGGTCTGCTGCGTATTGATCGTTCCCGGGGTGGCGTCGGCGACCAGTTGTCCGGCTACGCCCGGCCCGCAGACGGTCACGTTCTCGTCGATCCAGGCTGAGCAGACGTGCGTGATCCCTCCGGGGGTGAGCAGCGTTCAGATCACGGCGGTCGGAGCGCCGGGCGGCCAGGGGGCGACAGGCGTGTCGGGGGGCGCGGGGGCGGTCGCAACGGGCACGCTGTCGGTGACCCCCGGGAAAACGCTATACATCGAGGTCGGTGGCGCCGGCGGACCGAATACCAGTGGCGGCGCGGGCGGCTACAACGGCGGCGGGACGGGCAACAGCCCGTCCGGCGAGGCTGGCGGTGGCGGCGGTGCGTCGGATGTGCGCACGGCGCCCGCGTCGGCTGGCCTCTCTCCGGTAGACCCGCGCGTCCTGATCGCTGGCGGCGGCGGCGGCGGCGGCGAAAGCGGCGGGGGCCCACCAAGCCCCTTGGGCATAGCCTGTCTCGCTCCCCTTTGTCTGGGCGGTGGCGGGGGCGCAGCCGGTAACCCGGGCGGCGCCGCCCCGTCCGTCGGCGGGGAAGGCGGGGGCGGTGGCGGTCAGCCGGGAGGCACCAGCGCGGGCGGCGGCGGTGGCAGCAGCGGCGCCGCTGGCTGCGGCGACGCTCTAGGCGGACCTGCCTGCGCCCCCGGAGGCGCGGGAGGCGCCGGCAGCCTCGGACCGGGCGGCGCCGGCAGCAATGGTTCCGGCTACGGCGGGGAAGGCGGAGGCGGCGGTGGCGGCCTGTACGGGGGCGGTGGCGGCGGCTCGAGCGCCTACGGCATCGGACCCGACAACGACGGTGACTCCGCCGGTGGCGGTGGTGGTGGCGGCGGATCCTCGCTGGCCGGCCCGGGAGGGGTGCTGAGCGCCGACACGACGGGCCTCCCGCCGCAGGTGACCGTCAATTACACCGTTTCCTCGAACCAAACCGGCCCTGAGCCGCCGACGGCGCGGATCTCTTCACCCGCAGCGGGACAGACCTACGCGGTCGGTCGGTCCGTGGCGACCTCGTTCTCCTGCAGCGAGGGCGCCGGCGGGCCAGGGATCGGCTCGTGTGCTGATAGCACCGGTCATTCCGGCACGACCGGGACGATCACCGGAAGCCTTGACACAGCGACGGTCGGGGCCTACACGTACACGGTCACGGCGACCAGCACCGACGGTCAGACTGGGACGGCGAGCATCGGCTACACGGTCGCTGGGGCGCCGTTGGTGTCGATCACGACCCCGGCGTCCGGCGGCAGCTATAACCAGGGTCAGGTCGTCGATGCGAGCTACACGTGCTCCGATGGTGTCGACGGGCCGGGGTTGGTGACCGGCGCCGGGGGGTGTAGCGGCACGGTCGCGCAGGATGCTGCGATCAACACCGCGAGTTCCGGGACGCAGACGTTCACGGTCACCGCGACCAGCACCGATGGGCAGGTCACGACCCACACGGTGAGCTACACCGTCCTCGCCCAGGCCGCGAAGGTGCAGCACCGCGATGAGCTGATCCCGCTGTATGACAGCCCCACCGATCCGTCCTTCGCGAGCGACTGGCAGAACGCGTGCTCGCAGAGCTACGGGGGACATAGCGGCTCGTACATCATTGCCGACCCCCAGCCGGGCGCGGGCCCAGGAACCGGGCCGGTGGCGGCATGGTCAAACGTGTTCAGTGAGTGCCAGCAGGACGGCAGGGCGTCCGTGCTCGGCTACGTGTACACGAACTACGGCCAGCGGAGCATCTCGGCGATCGAACAGGACATCAACGACTGGTACTTGTACTACCCGGGCCAGATCGCGGGGATCTTCCTCGACCAGGTGTCAGACACGCTTCCCGGCACGACGACCAGCAACAAGGCCTTCTATCAGACGCTTGCGTCATACGTGCACCAGCACGAGGGCGCCAACGACGAGGTGGTGTTCGACTTCGGCGCGAACCCGGGCTCCGGCTGGATGCTTGCCGGCAGCAATGTCAAGAATGCAAACATCGTCGTCACGTTCGCGGGGTCCTACAACGATCCCGGTCTCTATCCCTACACGGCGTGGACGCAGGCGAGCTGGGAGAACGCCTACCCCGCGAGCGACTTCGCGGCGGTGATCTACGACGCGGCGAACACGACCTACGCCTCGCCAACGTCCTACCTGAACGCCTGCACCTCGTTGGCCAGCCAGCATCTCGGGTACGTGTACGTCGGCACCTGGTACGACACCCTGCCGCCGTTCTGGAGCTCGTTCCTGAGCGCCTGCTGAGCAGCGCGCTCGGTAACCGCATCTTCAGCCCCTCTCCTTGGGTAGCTGTCCCCAGCCGCAAAGTAGCCAGCTTGAGAACCACTCATCAAGGATGCGGACGCGGTTGGGGGCGTGCATGGTCTCGGTGCTCCGCGCGGCGATCGGCTCCGTGACAAGCAGCCGAAGGTCAGCGCGCGCAAGAGACGCATCTTGTCGTCGCTGCACGGGGTCCGGCACCACACACCAGCGCCAAACTCTTTGGGTGCGGCTCGCCGAGAGGGACGTTATGCTTCGCGCGGGATGATGCTGTTGACATACCGTTGGTCGTGGTTGCGGTGGCGTTCGTGGGCGAGGTGGTAGACCCAGTAGGAGTCGAAATCGCCGTTGCTGATGAGGGCGCGGAGCTTGAGGATCGCTTCGGCGCCTTGGAGTCCCCAGCGGGCGCCGGTGATGTCCATACGGTCTTTCCCGAGGTGTCTGCAGGCGCCCTCGATGACGCCCGTCGCGATCGGCCACCCCTTCTTGAGGGCGGTGGGGTAGTCGAGGTAGGGGCGCTTGTTGAGCAGGTTGGATCAATCCTCCGCAGATCCTTCCGGGCGCGATCGTCAACAACAACCCGCCAGTGCGCCTCGGTCACGCCCGGTCAAACTCGCTAAGCACGTCCTCGAGCGGGACCGGCTTGATGCGCTCGCGATCGGCCCGGGCGGCCGCGACCGCTTGGCGCTCATCCTCGGACTCCGCCTCGTCATCGAGTGGCGCGTGATCGAGCACCCACGCGACTGGGTGACCGGACGCCTCAGCTAGCGCCCGAAGCGCCGCTGCTGCCTCATCCTCGGTCATCGTCTCGATGGCTTGGCGCAGCCGCTCCTTCGTCGTCATGAAACCACGGTAATCGATTGCGCCAGACGCGTCCACACAGACCCGGCGAGCACGCTTTCCAAGACCTTCAACGGCGATGGCCGGAACCCCAAGCAGTGGCCTCGGCTTCGCCGCGTCGCCCCGGTCAACGGTTGCGTTCAGCCGCTCTGGCCGACGTAGACGCCGTCGGGGGGATAGAAGGTCTTGCGGGTACCGCGACGGGTTCGGATTGTGATGGTCCGCGACTTGGGTACGACCTGGTATGTCGTGCCGACGCCATCAACGCAGCAGCTGCCGAAGCCGGCTCCGTAGGATTTGGCATCGGCGACGGTGCCGCTGCAACCCTCGGCCGCACTACCGCCGCCGAGGCCGTCGGGCAGCCGGGATGGCTGGAGTGCGGCGAGGCACATCCCTTGCCGGGCGGGAGTGATCCACACCTGAGCGCCTGAGGGAGTCGTGACCTGCCGCATGTCCTCGGGGTCCGTTTGGACGGCGGGTTGGCGGGGCCTGGTGATGGCGAGTATCCCGTATGGGACCGTGGACAGGCGTGGGTGGGAGATGATGTTGCCTGCCGCCGTTCTCACTCCGGTTCTGCTGGTGACTGCGAAGACGGCGAAGTCCGCCAGCAGGGCTGGTGGCGCGCTGTAGGAGTGAGTGGCGTCGTAGCGGATGATCCGGGCGCTCAGGACCGCCTGCCGGGCAGCGATCGCGCGAAGAACCGGCTCGTCCGACGTGGGGATCACATCTCCGCTGGACGCGTACCACGTGCCGCGGAGCAGCAGACCTGAGCCAAACGGGACGACTGCAACGTTGTTGGCGGCTGGGGCATTTACCACGCGTTCTGGCTTACCGGCGATATCGCCGAAGGTCCAGCGGACCTTTGCGACGCCGTCGGGAACGATCGCAGCGTCATACGCGTCCGTCGCAGATGCGTGACCTGGGAGTCCGGTGACGCCGACCGCCACGACCTCGTCGGCGTTCGTGAGGTCGACGGCCGGGATGCCGGGACTCTCTGTGCTTCCTTGGGGCGTGACCGCGACGATCGCCGCCTGATCACCGAGCTCGGGGCTCCACAACGGCGGCGAGCCCGGGGCTGGCGTCGTGACGACGATGAACAACTCAGCGCCGGGCACAGTCGCGACCAGCCGCGTCAGGCTCGGGATGATCGTGCCATCGCTCGACCGCGAGATGAGCGCGTAGGGCGGGAGCACGTCCGTGGGCGTCTGCGGGCGCCTCAGAACGGCCAACTTTGAGATCATCGCTTGGGCGTCCGCGCCCTGCGCCGCAGTCCCCGCGGAAGTGCGAGCCGCGGAAGCCTGACTGCCGATCACGACAACCGACGCGACCGCGATCAGAACTGCGCATGCTGCTGAACTCCGCAAACGAGTCATGCTGCTCGGTCCCTTCATCGTCAAATACCACCGACCCAATGGATCTAACCAGCGTACGCGACCGGCTGTGCAACCGTCAGTGGGGTTGCGCTTGGACGCGCTGCTACTGATCAAGACGCGGCAACCCGGACCCAGCGGTCGTAGCTCAAAGCGGAACCGGCCAGGCCGATACACGAAGGCAGTTAATTTCAGTCCGGTAGAGCGAAACGTACCCGCTTCGGGCGTGTCTGTCGGGGATGACCAGAGTGCTGGGAAGGATCTCACAGCGACTAACGGGACGGCGACTAACGCTAACTGTTGGATTTCGCAGACTTGTCATCTCTTGGTCTTCGCGGTCCTCACCGGTCAGCTCGGAGTCTTTGCCGTAGAAGATGAAATCGACGCCGCTGTTCCAATGCTCGATGATCTGCCGGCCTTCATGGACCTCGCGGCGGACCGTCTCGTCGGCGAGGTAGTCGCAGAGGAAGA
>JBKQKK010000197.1:0-4554 GCA_052147535.1 Solirubrobacteraceae bacterium
CGGCCGGCCCGGAGCGGCGACAGCTGGGCGCGGTGCTGCGCGCGCAGCACCGGCGCAACGTCGCTGAGACGCGCGACCTTCTCGCGCAAACGGACTCCTTGAAGTCTCGCACGCCTCGCGCCGGCGATTGGTGAGTGATGTACCGCGCGGGTGGCTCGGGCGACGCTGAGCCGTGCGCGAGCCCGAAGCTCCGCCTCCTGCTGCGGAAGCCGAGCTCTCGGCATCACGTTGAATTACAATTCGCCACGGCGATGATGATCTTGACTCCGATCTTCAGCGAGGTGATGGAGTCCCGAGGAGGTCCCGATCGCTGCCGCGGATCCATCCAATCGTAAGGGTTTCAGCCCGGCTCATCAGCTGCCGAAGCTGCTCGACCTCGTCGCCTGGAGCCTTCCCTCGGGCCAGGTGTGCGTGGCGGCCAGGGGAGAGCTGGATCTCTCCAGCGCCGATCAGTTGAGAGACCTGCTGATGCGGGAGCTGTCGGGCGGCAAGCGCTTGCTGCTCGATCTCTCCGCGCTCGAGTTCATGGACTCGACCGGCTTGGCGGTGATCGTCAACGCGATCAACAGCACCGGACGCTCGAGCTCCGTGCTCGAGCTTTACGCGGAGCTGCGCTCGCAACCGCAGCGTCTGATGGAGCTGACCGGAGTGCTCCAGTCGCTCACGCTCGTGGAGTCGGTGCCGCCGCTTCCGGCTGCGTGAGCTACGGGCCAACCGGTGTGGAGCCGGCTGCCGTGGAGGTACGCTTGTGTCAGTGGGTGACACTCCGGAAGAGTTCGCGAGACCGGCGATCTACGCTGGACGCTGCTCAAGACGACCGCGCTGCAGGACCAGCGAGGCGAGCTGCTCGGCGCAATGACCGCGATCGAAGACGTGACCGCGGTCAAGACCGCCGAGATCCATACCAGAGTGCTGGCCGAGTCCGGGCGTCTGCTGGCTTCCTCGCTCACCTACCAGCAGACGCTGTTGAACGTGGCGTGCATCGCGGTCCCGCTGCTGGCGGACTTCTGCAGCGTCGACCTGCTCAACGATCTGGGGCAGCTCGAGCGCGTTGCGGCGACGCATCACGACCCCGATCGGAGGGCGCTCGCAGAGCAGCTCGGTTCGCTGCCACCCGCCGCACTCGGACCTGACCATCCGGCGCTGCGCACGTTGCACGGGGGAACGGCGGCTCTGTACGAGACCGTTAGCGAAGCGGAGCTCGCGGCGGCGGCGCGAGACGAGCAGCACCTGCGTCTGATGCGCGAGCTCGCGCCGCGCTCGCTGTTGATCGTGCCGATGCGGGTGTCCGCCAGAACGATCGGATTGATGACGCTCGCAACCGACAAGTCCCGGAGGCGTCTGCGCCGTGATGATCTGGAGCTCGCCGAGCAGCTCGGTCGCCGTGCGGCGGTTGCTGTTGAGACCTCGCGGCTGCATGCGAAGCTCGCCGCGGTCGCAGAGACGCTGCAGCGGGCGCTGTTACCGGCGCCGCTGCCCGCGCTGCCGGGGTGGGAGGTGGCTGCGCTCTACCGGCCGACTGAGACGGAGCTACGGATCGACGTCGGCGGTGACTTCTACGAGCTGTTCGAGCACGAGGGCACGTGGTTCGTGATCCTTGGCGACGTCGCCGGAAAGGGGGTGACGGCTGCTTCGGTAACGGCCTTGATGCGCCACGGAGCGCGGGTCGCGTCCCGTACCGAGCCTTCGCCGACGGCGATTCTCGCGCGCCTCGACGAGGCGTTGGCGCAGCAGCCTGGCGGCGCCATGGCAACCGCGATCTGCATGTGCCTGCACGAGGATCATGTTGTGATGAGCTCGGCCGGCCACCCGGCGGCGGTGATCGTCGCGCAGGACGGTTGCTTGCGCGAGGCGCCGCACGCCGATCCGCTGCTCGGCGCATTCAAGGACTCCAGGCGGCACGAGGAGAAGGTTCCGATCGGCCCGCACGAGATGCTCGTGCTCTACACCGATGGGGTGATCGATACGGCGGGGCCACAGGAGCGCTTCGGCGTGGAGCGCTTGCATCGCCTGCTGTTGAAGATGGTCAGTAGCTCACCGCAGGCGATGCTGGAGCGACTCGACGCCGAGCTAGCCGCGTTCTCGGCGCAGCCTGGTGGCGACGATGTCGCCGTGCTCGCGTTGCGACCTCGCGTGAGCTAATCCTAATGCGTGCGACTGTCGTCGACGCGACCGCGATTTCGATCGACGAGATCGCGGCTGTGGTCGACGAGCTCGATCTGCAAGAGGTGCCATTTGGCGCCGTGCAGCGTGCGTAGCTCTGCGGCGAAGCTGGCGAGCCGGCGCTCGCCGGCCACTGCTTCCGGCGCCGCTTGCCCGTGCTCCGCTTGCCCGTGCTCCGCTTGCCCGTGCTCCGCGCGGGCACCCTCCGGCGGCAGAAAGGGACCTCCCGTGAGCTGCAGTCGCCGCGGCGCGGCGTCGATCGAGAAGCCGATCGGCCCGCCGTCGCCGTTGCGCTCGGCGTAGGCGCCAAGCTCTGCGCCGATGGCGTGGAGATCGGAGACCGCCCCGAGCGTGAAATGCGACGTGGCAGCCGCAGCTCGGATCAAACGGCCCAGTACAGGCGCCAATGAGGACGCCGGCGACAGCCACACGACGACGTCCCCGACGAGGTCGATGTCCCGCCGAGCTTGCGTCTGTGCCGTCGTGTCCGGCATGACTTGGTGTGGTTCGGGACGGCACCACGGCTCCTCGGCTACGGTCGTGGCGTTCGTCCGGCGACGCTTGAAGGACATCCGCACCGTGGTGCCGCCGTCAATGCTGCTCTCGAATTCGGCGCGATCAGCGAGTGCACTCATAACCGCCAGCCCGACGCCCATCCGCTGATCGGACGGCGCTACTTGGCGGATCCCCGTGCCGCGGTCCTCGACCGTGACGTTCACACCGCTGCCCGAGGCGACCGACATGATCAACGGCCCGCTGCCGCCAGGGTATGCGTGCAGGACCACGTTATTGCAGGCCTCACTGACGGCTGTCTTCAGATCGTCGATCAGCTCGTCTTCCAACCCGCTCGCCTCCGCGAGCGCGGACAGTGCCGCGCGAACGAGCGTCACGCTTTCGGGGCGGCTTGGAAGCTCAAGGCGAAATTGCACAGGATCTTGAATCACGCTCAGCTGTTCCCGTGTCCCGCTTCCCGGCGCCAGCCAGCGTAAACCCGGTTCAGGAGCGCTGCGCCAAGATCGTGCTGTGCAGATGTGGTTAGCGCGCCGCCAGCTTGGGCTGGCGGCGCGCCGCGGACCTGCCCGGGACTTGATCGGTGCAGCCGCGGGCTAGCGGCGCAGCCGCCCGTTGCGCAGCGGTGGCTCGGCGCCATCGTGTACGAGCTCAGCGAGCCGCCCGAGCGACTTGCGAATGATGCGGGACACCTGCATCTGTGAGACGCCGATCTCAGCGGCGATCTGAGTTTGCGTGCGATCCGCGATGAACCGCAACGCCAGCACCTGTCGCTCACGCTCGGAGAGCTGTTTGGCGCCCGTGCCGATCGACGTCCCGGTGTCGACCAGCTCGAACCGCGCGTCGATCTCCCCGATCGCGTCGCCGAGCGTCCCGATCTCGCCCTCGCTGTCCTCACGCGGAATCTCGAGCGAGACGGCGTGATGCGCCGCTGCCGCCTCGAGCGCGTCGAGCACGGCTTCGAGGCTGAGCTCGGCGTACTCGGCGAGCTCATTGAAAGTTGGGGGGCGGCCGGTCTGGGCCGTGAGCCTGCGCTGGATCTGCTCGACCTTGATCGCGAGCTCCTGCGTGCCCCGCGGGACGCGCACCGACCAGCCGACATCGCGGAAGTAGCGTTTCAGCTCGCCGAGGATCGTCGGCACGGCAAACGAGGAAAACGCGATGCCGCGGTCGGGGTCGTAACGATCGATCGCTTTGACAAGGCCAAGGCTGGCGACCTGCACGAGGTCGTCGAGCGGCTCGTGGGCGCCTCGGTAACGGCGGGCCAACTTGCGCGCCAGCGGCAGGAAGCGTTCAACGAGTTGCTCACGCGCCCACTGGTCGTGGTTGCGCTGCCAGCGGTGGAAGAGGTCGCTGGTCGACACCGAAGGCGTGGCGTGGCGCGCCGCGGAGCTCGGCCTGCGTTTGGACACGTTGGCTAGGGGCATCGTCGCTTAACCTACCCAGGAGATCGGAATCCCAAACCGCTTGTACGTAAGATTACAATGCGCTCGCTTCGGTCGATCAGTCGCTTGCGCAGCTGCCAGATAGCGACCCCGGACGGCATCGAGCGGGCAAAACGGTGCCCCGCTCGATGCCGCTGGTCCGCTGATCAGCGACCGGGCAGCGCGTTCCTGCCAGTCGCCGGCGGCGTGCTACTCGGCCGTCGGGGCGTATCCGACAGTGTGCAGGGCGGTTCCGATCTCGCCGAGGATCGCGGGATCGTCGATCGTGGCGGGGGTCTTGTACTCCTCGCCGTCGGCGATCTTGCGCATCGTCGCGCGCAGGATCTTTCCGGACCGCGTCTTCGGCAGGCGGTCGACGACGACCGCCGTCTTGAACGCCGCGACCGCGCCGATGCTGTCGCGGACCAGCTTGACGACCTCCTTGACGATCTCCTCG
>JBKQKK010000198.1:0-10017 GCA_052147535.1 Solirubrobacteraceae bacterium
GGTCCGGACCTCGCCGAGCAACCGCGCCGCAGAACCGACCGATCGGCCGTTCGCGGAGCCCGGGCTCATCGCGAAAATCATCGAACACGTCATCTGCGACGGCCGGCGCTCGTCGACAGCGGCCGTCGGCGCAGGCGTGCGGCCATCCGCTCGGCGATCGGCTACTGCGACGACGAGCGTCGCGGGTGCGGCCGCGCGTGGGGCCGCTTGACGTCGAGCGTCGGAGCCTAGATCAGCTCCCGTCGGGGTATCCGCCGCGATGCCAGACGAGCGGATGCCAGGGCAGCAGCCGCGGCGGCGGCAGCCGTGCTCGCCATCCGTTTGCTGGCGGCTCCAGACCTGCGAACAGCGGTGACCCGTCCCGGGTGCCGTCCCCGGCGACAGCGCGCAGCGCTGCGTGCAGTTCGGCGACGGCCGTGCGCCCGTAGGTCTGCTCCCACGCGTGTACCGTCCGCTCGATCCGCCGCGGGACCGTGGCACGTGCCCGGACGCCTCGGTCGGGCGTGAGCCGCAGCTGGTTGCCGCGAGCGGGTGCGGGTAGCGGCTCGAGGACGACCACACCGGCCTTCTCCAGTCTGCCGGTCATCACGCTGAGCGCCTCCTTCGACACGCCGGTCAGCGCCGGCAGGTCACGAACAGCGACCGCGTCCGACGGATCGAGCACGCGGATCAGGTCGGACCACACCGCCAGCCACACCCGCTCCCCATGATCGCAGTCGAGCTCGAAGCGCAGGAGCACCCGCGAGAGCAGCGAAACGAGCGGCAGCTCGCGGTCCTGCGCGCGTTCGGCGGGGTCACGGGCAGGCGGTTCCGGGGGCTTGTCGTAGCCCAAAGTGATCGGCATGAAGTCCGGCAGCGCCGCCTCGATTTGTCCCGCGACCAACGCCAGCCCCTCCCGAAGCCGCTCGACCGTGGCAGCGCCGAAACGGTCGCGCCACCGCGTCTCGATCGCCCCGGGCAGCGGCCGCCAGACTGCGTCGGCGGCACGGCCGCGATCGGTCAAGGCGAGCACCGATCCGGGGCTGGCGTGCGGCTTGCCGGCGCGGCTTGGCCGCCGCGGCACGCGCCCGGTCCCGTCGATGGTGATATAGCCCCAGCGGCGCATCCCGTCGAGGTTCGTCACCGTCCGGACCCGCCGTTCGAGCTCGGCGACCGTCTGCGGGCCGCCGTCGCTCCGGCCGCGCACGCAGTTGAACCACATCGCCAGCGATGTCAGCCACACCGCACCGCGCTCGGCGCTGGCGTCGAACGACGTCGTCCGGTGCGGGAGCTGCTGCTCGAAAGCGTTGTCGGCCTCGACGGTGAACGCGACGAACGCGGCCGAAAGGAGCGCTGGGAGCGGCAGCGCATCAGGCTTCACCGGTGGCATTGGCAGCAGCTCATTATGTGTGGTCGCGGCGGACGAGGGCCGGCAACCAGCGACTGCTGCAGCATCGGCTCGATGTCAGCGAGGCCCGGTTCGGCAGACGAAACCGCGTCGATCGGTTCGCAACGTGGTCCTTCAGATCGGCATCCCAAAGGTCGAGGAGGCGATCGACTCGACGTATCGCTGATCGTGGGGCGCTCAACCAACGCACGGGCCACACCTCGAGACTGTCACGAGACAAGCGCTCGAGGTTTACCTGCTGCCCTCGGCCCTCGCCCAGCCCGAGGGGCGCGTTACTCGCCGGAGATGGTGCCGCCGACCGCACGCCAGATGAGCTTGGCGGTGCGCTCGGGCCAGTTGCAGGGTGGGGGCTGGCCGGCGAGTGCTCGGGCGTACCAGGATCCGGTAGGGAGCGTGACGGCGACGTCGAGGTCTGCGTCGGGGTCGATCAGGCCGAGCCGTTGGGCGTGTTCGAGGATGTTGCGGATTCGCTTGCGTCGGGGCGCGATCACCTGCTGCTGGTAGCGCGCGCGCAGGCTAGGGTCGGTGCTGTCCTGAAGCATCGTGCCGACGAGGGAGAGCCGGCCGGGTCTCGAGACGCCGCGCTGGAAGTCGGCCAACTCGGCAGCGAGGTCGCGCAGGGGATTCTGCGATGACACCTCGGGTCCCGCGTCTTCGGCTGCCTTGAGCGCGGCCGTGGCCAGGCTGGCCTTGCTGGGCCAACGGCGGTAGAGAGCTTGGCGGGTGGTCCGAGCCTCCTCCGCGACCGCGGCGAGCGACATCGCCTCGTACCCCAAGGTTGAAAGGTGGTAGTGGGCGACCGCGAGGATCCGGGCGTCGATGGCTGGGTCGCGAGCGCGACCGCGCCGCCCTGCACGCGGCGAGCTGTCGTCGAGCCCGGTGTCGTCTGCCTTGGGACTTGACGCACCTACCCCCATAGCAATACCATACAGTATTGTATTGCACCTGACCTGGAAGGAGGCGCGGTGGTAGTTGAGTACATTCGTTACGACGTTCCCGAGGCTGACGCCGAACGATTCGAGGACGCTTACCGTCGTGCATGCCGGGTGCTCGCCGAAGATCCGCATTGCATTCGCTATGAGGTCGCCCGAGGCGTGGAGGAGCCTGAGCATTTCGTGGTTCGCATCGAGTGGGACTCTCTTGAAGGTCACGAGCGCGGGTTCCGGACCAGCCCGGCGTTCCCGACGTTCCTCGCGGCGGTCGAGCCGTTCTTCTCTGAGATCGAGGAGATGAAGCACTACGAGGTGAGGGACCGTGGCGCGAGCGCCTGCTAGCAAGACCGCGACCACGCCGCTCGGACGGCAGCCGAAGCCTGGAGCCGCACCGGAGAAGCGATCAGTTTCATCGCGTCGAGCGGTTTGACGTGCAAACCAAGGACGAGGAGGAGGATGTCGGATGTCGACAGTTGTGGCTGACATGTCCGTATCGCTTGATGGCTTTGTGGCCGATCCGGCCGGAGGGGTGGAGCGAGTATTCGCGTGGTACGCCAAGCCGCAGCCCGCCGCGCAACTGGCCGAGCCCTCCGGCGAGGCCGCCGCGATCGGCCTGCGCGTGATCGTCTACGGACGCAGAACCTTCGAGCAAGCCAACGGCTGGGATGGTCAGCATCCGACGGGCGCGCCGGTGATCGTCGTCACGCATGAGCTTCCAGACGGTTGGCCGCGCGAGGGCTCGACCGTTTCGTTTGTGACCGACGGGATCGAACACGCGATAAACAAAGCTGCGGCGATCGCCGCCGACGGCGTTATAGCGCTCGGCAGCCCCAGCATCATTCAACAGTGCCTCAACCTCGGGGTAGTGGACCGCATCCAGGTCAAGCTGGTCCCCGTGCTCCTGGGAGCCGGGATCCGACTGTTTGCGGATCTCGCCGCGGACCCGATCGACCTAGAGAACCCCGAGATCGTCGAGGGGAACGGCGTCACGCACCTGCACTACGCGGTGCCGAGCGCCAAAAGCTGAACTCCTGTGGTGCTAGCACCGCTAGGCTAGGGTTGGCAAGCACGATGCGGAAGGGACGCGTGCTCGACTCCGGGCCACGTCACTTGACGACATGCATTTTCGGATCGCGCTACCGGACACACCGGACCCATTTACGACGAGAGAAGGGGACTGGGCGCTGCCCGTTCCGCCGGAGCCCCGTTCGCCGGACTGGCTCACGGGTGGGCATAGCCCGGTGTAGCCGGTCAGTTTGACCGGCGAGGAGAACCGCGCGATGTCGCCGATCTCCGAGGCGATCGTAAAGCCGGTGATCCAGCCGATTCCCCAGATCGTCGATCAGCTCCAAGCTGGCCTCGACGTGACCGCGCCACGGCTCGGGGATCTCGAGCTCGGCCAGCAGCCGCCGGCCGGCGACCCCGAACAGGTCCGACACCGGGCACTGGTGCCCGAACGCGGCCAGCGTTGAGTGGACCCGGTTCTTCAACGTCGCGCGGTGCTTGACCATGTGCAGCCGCCAGCGCGAGCGTTCCCGCTCGGCGCGCAGCTCGGGCGTGGGCAGCCAGATCGCCGGCACCAAGTCACGAAACGACAACTTGGCCAGCACCCGCGAGTCGATCTTGGTCGGTCTTGCACGCCAACGGCGCCAGGCCCTTGACCCGCTGCGCGTCGGCGACCAACATTTCCCACCCAGGGGCCGGTTGCTTTTGCGGAGACGGCCGCGCGTGCTCGATCGAGGTCTGCTACGTCAGGATCGTCAAGCACTCGGGACTGGTTGGGAGCTTGCTTGGCGCCGGCTGTGTCGGTGGCGCGGGTTTCGGGGTGGCGCCGGTTTTATGAAGGTCGCGGTTCGAGCAGTTTGTGGAGTAGGCGTTGCAGCTCGTGTTGGTGGGCCTCGCCGCCGAGGATCGTGTCGAGGTGGCCGTTGATCTCGGTGATCGCGGCCCGTGCTCGCTGGAGCGTTGCGTGTCCTGCGGGGGTGAGCTCGAGTGCGTAGGCGCGGCGGTCGGTCGGGTTGCGGCGCCGTTTCACAAGTCCGTCGGCTTCGAGGCGGTCGACGGTTTTTAGGATGGCGGTGCCGCTGAGGCCGAGCCGCTCGGCGATCGCCTGCTGCGAGGCCGGCCCGCTTGCGTCGAGGGTCGTGAGGGTCCCGTAGAGCGGGGTCACGAGTCCGGCCGCCTGGAGGCGCTCGTTGGTGAGTTCGCGGACGCGGAGATGGGCTAGTGACAGGAGCTCGCCGGTCAGCTTCGCGAGTCCGGCCGGCAGCTCGTGTGGCTGTTCGCCGGCGGACGCGATCGCTTCCAGCAGCGTCTGTATCCGTTGTCGCTCCCGGTCGCTGAGCGCGGCGGTGAGCTGCGCGTCTGCGCGATCGATCGCCTCGGTCAGCCGCTTGAGCATCTGCTGGCCGGTGGGGGTGAGCTGGAGTGCGTATGAGCGACGGTCGGACGGGTTGCGGCCGCGCGTGACCAGGTTGGCGTGCTCCATCGCGTCGATCAGCTCGACCATGGTCGTGCGATTGACGTGCAGCAGTTCGCAGAGCTCGTGCTGTGAGCGTGGGCCGAGGTCACTCAGCGATTGCAGGACCTGGTGGTATCGCTGCGGGATGCCGGGGGGCAGCTCTGAGGCCACCAGCTCGCCCACCTGCACGTGCGCGAGTCGCAGGAGGTAGCCCGTCTCCCGGCGCAGCTGCGCGGGCACCGGTCGGGCCGCGCGAGCAACCGGCGTCGGGGCATCTGTGGCCGGCTGCTTGGCGTCTGTGGCGCTCATCGCGGTCTCAACTATAGCTGATGGACCTGAGCGTCAGCACCCCTAATCATGAACTGACTTGACGATCTGATTGGTTGGCGATATGTTGCTCCGGCAACGACCACCAAGGGAGACCCCAGATGCCCTCCACCACATCACTGAACCCCATCACCGCATCCCTGCAGTCATCCAGCACGCCCCGATCCGCCCCGTGCGATCGTCGCTGGTTGACCCTTGCCGTGCTGTGCCTGAGCCTGCTCGTGACCGTTCTGGACACGACAATCGTCAACGTCGCGCTGCCCACGCTCGATCGCGATCTGCACGCCAGCGCGAGCGGCCTGGAATGGATCGTCGACGCGTACACGCTCGTGTTCGCCGGCCTGCTGATCTTCGCCGGCGCGCTCGGTGACCGCTACGGACGCCGGTTGGCGCTGACCGGCGGCCTGCTGGTCTTCGGCGCGGGCTCGGTGTTCGCGGCGCTGTCAGCGACGCTCGGTGAGTTGATCGCCGCGCGCGCGGTGATGGGCGCCGGCGCTGCGCTCGTGATGCCCGCCACGCTGTCGATCCTGACCGGCGTGTTTACCGACCCGGCCGAGCGCGCGAAGGCGATCGGCATCTGGTCCGCGGTCAGCGGCCTGGGCATCGCGATCGGCCCGACCCTCGGCGGCGTGCTGCTCGAGCGCTTCTCCTGGAGCGCGATCTTCCTGATCAACATCCCTGTGATCGCGATCGCCCTGCTCGCCGGGCGCAGGCTGGTGCCCGCCTCACGCGCCGCCAACCCGCCGCGCCTGGACCTCACCGGCGCGGTCCTGTCGATCACCGGCCTCTCGGCCCTCACTTACAGCCTGATCCAAGCGTCCGCCAACGGCTGGACCTCCAGCACCACGCTGCTCAGCGGCCTGGCCGCTGGCTGTCTGCTGGCCACCTTCGCGGTCCTGCAACTCCGCGCGAGTGACCCGATGGTCGAGCTGCGGCTGTTCGCCAACCCGCGTTTCGGCGGCGCGTCCGCCGGTATCACGGCGCTGTTCTTCGCGCTCACATCCGCGACGTTCCTGCTGACCCAGATCTACCAGTTCGTGCTCGGCTACTCACCGCTCGCCGCCGGCCTCCGGGCCCTACCGCCCGCGCTCGTGGTCGGCGTGGTATCCCCACTCGGCGCCCGCGTGGCCGCCAAGACCGGCCCGCGGCTCCCCGTCGCAGCCGGCCTGATGCTCGCAACATGCGGGATCGGCCTGTTCACGACCGCCACCGCGAACTCGGGCTACCTGCACTACGTGCTCGCGATGACGATCATCGCGCTCGGGATCGGTCTCGCGATGGCGCCCGCCACGCAATCGATCATGAGCGCCGTCCCACCACACAAGGCCGGCGTCGGCTCGGCGATCAACGACACCACCCGCAACCTCGGCAGCGTCCTCGGGATCGCCGTCGTCGGCAGCCTCGTCGCGTCTGCTTACAAGACCGGGCTCGCGCCCGCGAGCACCCACCTCAGCGAGCACCTCGTCAAGCTCACCGGCGAATCCGTCGCTGCCGCAACCGAGATCGCCGCGCGCCTACCCGGCAGCACCGGCCACCAGTTGCTCAGCGCCGCGCACCACGCGTTCATACATGCCGCCGACCACGGACTGCTGATCGCGGCCGCCGCCACGCTCATCGGCATGCTGATCACCGCCCGCTCCCTGCCCGCAACGGCCTCGGCGCGCGCTCCGATCGGCGCCCACGAGCAACGCGTCCCAGCCAACGCCTGACCCCAGCACCAGACAACCACCACAACAGGAGCACAACCATGTCGCAGACAACCATCAACCCCGACGCCCCAATGGTGACCCTGATCAACGTCTTCACCGTCGCGCCGGAAGACCAGAAACGCCTGATCACGCTGTGGCAGCAGGCAACCGACGACATCATCCGTCACCTCCCGGGGTTCATCTCGGCCAACATCCACGCCAGCCCCGACGGCACCAAAGTCGTCAACTACGCCCAATGGGAAAGCCCCGAGGCGTTCAACGCGATGCGCCAAAACCCCGACGCCAGCGCCCACCTCAGAGAACTCGCGCAGATCGGAACACCAGCACCCGTCCTGTGCAACGTCATCTCCGTCCATCACCCCAACCCGGGACCCGACACCCCCTGAACACCAACGACCACCACCCAACCCAAGCCACAAACAAGCCCGACGCCGGCCGCGCGAACCACGCAGCCGGCGTCGGACACCGCACCAGCCAACATCCACCGGGTCAGGCTGCCGGGTCTTCGCGGCGCAAGCGACCGCCGTCCTCAAGGAGAGGGCGCGTTCGATCTCGCGGCGCTTCTTGTTGCGGCTGGCTAGACGTTCCTTGGTGGCCGCCCAGATCTCGTCGGCGATCGGATCGCCGAGGCTGTCGCCGAAGATCCAGCGGGCAAAGTCGGCGCTTTAGCGCCAGACCACGAGCGCAGCCTCGAGGTCCTCCTGCCAGCGAGCGTTGATGATCTCGGCCCGCGTTCCGGCTAGCGGATCACGCGCGTGGGCATAGCGAGCGGGATCCGGCTCGAGGGTGACGAAGATCGCATCAGGCGCAAACGTGGAGGCGATCACCATAGCTCCCCTCACCGAACGGCGGTTCCGATCCCGGCGATCTTGCCATCGACCTTCGAGGCGACGAGCATCGCCAGCAGGCGTTGACCTCAGGGATCGATGAACCACCGCCTATCACGTGCCGGTCACCGAGGACAAGGGTCTCCGACTCGTGCATCAGTCCAAACACGGTCATGTCATCTGCGACCGGGGACGTGGGGCCTGGTCAGAACGGAGCAGATGTGACTAGGAATCGTGCCGGAAAGCGTGCCGCACGCGAACGTGCAGCGTCGACCGCCGAGCGGTACGTGGCTGCTCGTCGCAACCTCGAAGAGCCCCCAGCAATCGACAATCCCAACGAGTCAGAACGGCCCTACCCCTGGATCGTGAGGCTCCTGCACGACCTCACGCACCGCGTGCCGGGTGTCCCAAAACACGCCGACCCAGCCGCAATCCGCGCCGACCACGAAGCTCGCCACAACGCCCGCGCCGCCTACGTCAAGGCGCGCCATGCGGCGCAAGCCGCGGCGGCAAAAGAACGAGGCCGAGCCAACGGGAACAGGACATCCCGCTGAACTCTCACTCGACGAGCGTCTCGGAGCAGGTCGCGTAGGTCGCCGCCGCCGGCGACCTACGCGTTCCCGCTCTTGGCTGGTTGTGGACGCGTGATTGAGAGAGCGGCCCGTACCGACCTGACCGAGCCCGAATCGGGCACTTCTGCTCCCACGCATTTGCGGAAGCGAACGGGGGGCCGAATCAGCCGACAGAACATCCCCTTTCGTGCACCCGACTCCTGACCGCCCAGCGGTCAACAGTCGTCTGCACACACCCGACGGCTCAAGATGAGTCGGTGCAGGCCTCTTCTGAAATCGACACCGGCTGCCGGTCCCGCACTCGTCTGCACGGATGTACGCACTCCGCTGCACGCCCGCCGGATACATTGGCCCGGCCTCGGTTTCCGCGCATTCCGAGACTGTCCATTCCGACTGCAAGATCCCCGTGCTGTCACGGAAGCAGGGCGGGCCACTCCTGCTCGCCTCGGCGACAGTGATGCAGATCGTGGCGCATCCGGGCACGGGCCGCGAGGACCGGTGAGTCCTATAGCGCTGCACGCCGGCACTTGCTGGGCGCGGATCAAACCGTGTCGCGTCCTGTGCTGATCGCGACCGCGCAGTGCGTGCTCCGGCCAGACCCGCGCTCACGTGACCAGCTGCGGGAGAGCGGGGCACGGATCCGCTCGGCGCTGCGCGACGCGGCGGCTGCGGGAGCATCGCTGGTGCACTTCGCGGAGGGAGCGCTGTGCGCTCCTCATAAGCGGGTCGTGTCGAGCCGTGGTCCGGAGGTGGTTGCCGATGCGGATTGGGGCGTGGTTGACCGCGCGGCGGTGCGGTCTGAGCTCGACCTCGTTGCCCGCGCGGCCCGGGATCTGAAGCTTTGGGTCGCGGTCGGCGGGATCGACTTCGCGCCGGGGCGGTCCCGGCCGACGAACTCGTTGTTCGCGATCTCCGGCCGTGGCGCGATCGTCGGGCGCTACGACGAGCGCATGCTCTCCAGAGCGAAGTCGCTGTACATGTATGAGGCGGGGACGCGGTCGCTGACGTTCGAGGTTGGCGGCGTGCGCTTCGGCTGCGCGCTGGGGATGGAGTCGCAGTACCCCGAACTGTTTGCCGGCTACGAGCGAGACGACGTGGACTGCGTGCTCCTGTCGACCGCGGGCAACCCCGAGTTCCCGAGGTGTTTGCGGTGGAGGCCGCAGGACACGCCGCGGCGAACTCGCTGTGGGTGAGCTACGCCGGCCCGGTCGCCCTGCACCAACCCCCGGCAGGAGTCGTCAACCCCAACGGGGCTTGGGCCGCTCGCTGCGCGTCTGCCGATCATGATGCGATCGTCGTTACCGAGATCGACACCTCGACCGGCGAACGTGCTCGAACATGGCGCCGCTCCGTCCGTGACAGCCGCAATCACATGTCCGCTTGACGCGGGCTGGTCGTCCAGCACGCGAGCAGCAACACCCGTGCGAGACATCCAGCTCAGGCGTCTCGCTGGCTACAGCGGGCGTTCGACGCGCCGATCGGGACCTGGGCCACCGAAACGATCGTCGCGGTGGTCCCGGGCAGCCTCAGCGCGATCGCGAACGCCTCCTGGGTCGACTCCTCAGCAAGATCGAAATCGCCGACGTTGCCGACGATGCTGGCCAGCACGCGCCCCCACCGCTCGCGAAAGACACGCTCGATCAACCAGCGTCTTCCATGCCGTGGAGATGCACCAACGGACGGACCTCCACCACCCCGCCGAGGCGAGCCGCGGGGCAGCGAGCAGCAATCTCGAGCACCGGATCGAGACTCTCCGCCTCGAACAGGTAGAAGCCGCCAAAGACCTCCTTGGTATTCGCAAA
>JBKQKK010000199.1:0-11766 GCA_052147535.1 Solirubrobacteraceae bacterium
TCGGCGAGCATCACCGCCAGATCGCGCAGCACCACCCCCGGGTCGTGCGCCGAGCGCCGCTGGCGCGTGCTCGCCATCGCCACCGACAACGCCCGCGTGAGCCCGACCCGGTCCGCGACCCCGGCCAACAACGCGCTGCCCGCGTGCCCGACCTGGCCCTTGCCGTCCGCGGTCACAGTTAGCTTGTCAACCAGCGATTCATGCGCCACCATATGGGTGATCCTCCTGAGGTCGGGCAGTCGAGTGTCAGCAAACCCGAATTATCCCTGCTCAGGCGGACGTTCCCGCGCCCCGGCCAGCCCGGGGCGCGGTCGTGTAATCCGGGGGTTTCCGTCTTACTGCAAGATCGAGGCACACGTTGGCCACGCACGCTTCTGCAACGAGGTCCGCCACGCGCTGGGCCTCGGTTCCGCAACAATCATGGGGACTTCGTTCGGCGGTATCGTCGCGATGACATACGCCTCGCTGTATCCCGAGGCCACAACCTGCTGCATCGCAGTCGCTTCGCGTGCGGTCGGCGAGGAGGCTGCGGCTGAGATGCAGGCGTTCCTCGAGCGTCATTCGCAGCAGCCGTGGTATCCCGAGGCTCGCAAGACCTGGGACGAGTGGACTGACCGCGTGCTCGCAGCCGCGGACAGCCGCGAGGTCGACGCGATGATGGCCGCGGTGCTGCCGCTCTACACCGCCGACCCGGACCGCCCCGCCGTGCACGCCATGATCGAGGAGTGGCGGCAGGACATGAAGAGCGATCTCGCTGCGATCAAAGCGTGGGAATCCGGCCTATGGCAGACGATCGACGCGCGGCCACTGCTGGCGAAGATCCAATGCCCGACACTGGTCCTCGTCGGCGCGCTGGACATGATCTGCGGACCGGCACAAGGACGACTAATCGCAGATGCCGTGCACGGCGCGAAACTAGTGATCGTCCCAGACTCGGGCCACTTCATCGCCGCCGAGGCACCCGACGCCTCCGGGAAGCCATCATCAAGTTCGCCGGGTCAGTCCCTGCCTGACGGCCGCGTCGCACGCGACAGGGCTCGGCCACTTGCGGGGCCCCGCGCATCGGCGCGCCACGTGCTTTGGACGAGCACCGGCACTATCTCTTGTGTCCCCGGGGGCCCGCAGGTTCTACCTAGCGGCGCTCCTCGCGTGTGGCACCGACACTTCGGTGGTCCTTCAGGCGATGCGCATCTCGTTGTCGACTATGGAACGGACGCTGAGCGCATTGCCGAAGTTCCGCTCCAGGGTGCCAGACGCTCGTCCTGCGCTGTGGCCGGGTTGGAGACGGCAGGATCGTGCGCGGCCTACGCACATAGCCCAACGGTCTGTCCGAGCTGAGGCCAGCGAGCACCACGGCGTGCGGGAGAGGGCCGCCGCGAACCGTTTCTCCGTACGCTTCAGCGGCAGCAGTTGATGGCTCAGGCGACGATGTTCACGAGTGAGCGCTCGAGCCCGAGCGTCCGCGTCAAGGCGGCCACGTGCACCGCCTCGTTGGCCGAATCGACGGCCGCGGCGATAACCGTTTGATCACGGGCAGAGGTCCCGATCCCGGCAGCGCTTCGGAAGCTCATCGCGAAATTCGCCTGTGCCGCACCGATGCCGCTCATGCTTCCGTCCACTGCCGAAACGCTCACGCTTCGCATTATCGACACGCTTCGTCAGACCCTTAGCTCGGATCGCCCACACGGACCGACATCCGATGGGCACCGCAGACCCAAGCGGCGTCTTCGCTTCCCGCGCAGATTCGGGGTTCGGGCATGGCGCTCCGGTGATCATCGTCGACGGGAGCGCAAACGGCGATCGCGGCAACGCGAGTTTCAGCGCCCGCTATGTCGCTGCTGCGGGAGGTGAACCCTGCGGTCGTGTGTACGTTCCGGCTTACCACTCCAGTGCCAAGGTCTGGTGAACGCCGGGGCGACTGGATGCACCCAGGCCAGATCGCTGATCGTCGACGCTTTCACCGCGTTCGTCCAACGTCCGTACAGCTTCCAAAGCTCGGCGTGGGGAGCAGTGTGGCTCGTCAACGGTTGGCGATGCTCGCATGGCCTAGGCGGCTCACAGGCGTTCTGTCGTCTCGGAAACATTGGCCGAATCGATGGCTCCTTCCGTCATGACGACGGCTGGAGCTTCTGACCTCGTCAGTGATTGACCCGCTCCCCGGAGGCGTCTGACCCGTTGGGAGAACGGTCTCGTGGCTCGGCTCGCGTCAGCGGCCTCGGCGACCGCGACGACTGAGGAGCCAGGCGACCTTTTCCCGGTTGACGACCTTGCCAGTGGTCGTCTTTGGCGGTGACGGGTTTTGCTCAGGCGGCCAGTTGGAGCCGGCGTTGACTGGTTGAGGCGATCAAGGACCGGTGGAGGTCGTGGCGGATGAACCTCCAGTGAAACGGCTGGACGATTTGCCTGTAGCGGCGGCCGAACGCCGAGAGAATATGCTCGAGGTGGTCGAGGTCGACGAAGTTGTTGGGGTGCAGCACCGTGCGTTGCACCATGGAGAAGTAGAACGGGGCCTGGTTGAGCCACGATGCGTGCACCGGGTGTGCCAGAGCGTGAGGTTCGGCCACGTTCCTTTGTCGGCTCCTCCGCGTTTTGGGTGGGTTGACTCCGTCCCGCACGACGTCCGCCGCAACAGCCAGAAGGTTCGCACGCACGGCAGCTCCGCCGCATCCGCGCAGACGACGAATCGCCGGGGTCGAGCAACCCGCGTTCCCAGTGGCCCTGGCATAGATCAAGGATCCGGCCGGCCTTCTGGAAGGCCACTGTTCGCGGGGAAGATCCACGAGCGGTAGTTCCACGGGCGGATCGCGACCTCGCCCAGCCACACCAGACCGTGATCGCCGCGACCTGCGCGACGATCCCCCGCTACCCTAATCATCAACCGCCTACACCGTTGTCCGGACCCCTCCCGGAGAGAGGTAAAGGAGCGTTTGTCGCACGCGCAAGCGAAGCGCAGACGTCGGTGCGTCGGGAGCGGTTGTTGGCTTTGGAGAAGACCGCGGTCGAGGGAGTCGATGGGGAGGGCGCGATCGTGGTGTCGGTCCGTCTTGCCTACGGCCAACGGGATCGCTGTCCACACTTGGGGGGTCGGCGGTATGATCGACCGAGTGTCAGGCGCGGGATCGACGCGAACGGGGCTTGCTCAACCACCCTTGGGCCTCGGCGCGTGGTTTCTTCTTGTGTTCGTGGTCGCGAGTCTCGTAGTCGTTGTCGGTCAGGCTGCGGCGTCCGCAGCTCCGCTAAGTGCATCGGCACGCGGATCGTCGGCCACGGAGGATGTGCTGTGCAACACGCCAGGCGTGTTTCCGGACGCGAACGAGCGGTCGGTCGGAAACACGACATACCTCAACCGCCAGCTGAGTGTCGAGTAGGTGCTCTGCACCGACTTCGGCAAGACCTCCGACGGCCTCCCAACAGGCGATGTCTTCTGCACATTGCTCGCGGCGGCGATCGGCGAACAGTTCGAGACGGACGCGCTTTACGTCGACGGTGGGTGTGCAGCGAAGGGAATTGTCACCCATGCGGACCCCGCCGGCCTCGCGTGCGGTGGTTTGCTGACGTTAGTCGGCGCGATCACGGATCTCAGCCCGGAGCTCAAGGCATACGCCCTAGCCGCTGGTCTTGCGTGCGATGTCGGCCACACGCTCGGAAGCTGGATCGAAACTCAGCAGGAAAGGCAGGCAGCCAAGGCTGTGTGGCGAACAGGCAAGAACGCATTGCAAGCCGGGCAGTGCCTCAAGTTCGTGACGCACGGCTTTCCGCGCGGTGACGATTGGCTCGCATCGCCGTGCGCCAGCAGCGACCACGGCTTCTATGACCTTCAGCCGGCCATCGGAACAATCTCAGTGACCGGATCCGACAGCCAAGGCTTCACGATCACGGTCAACGACCTTCGCCTGCCGCCAACCCTCGGCGCATTCCGAGCCCGCTTCGGTCCGGCCGCGACCACCCGCTACATCGGCTACAAGACCGATCCCGACTGCCAGCTGACGTGGCCCCAACAACACATCACCGCCGTCTTCTACCACGGATATGGCGGCGTCACCGACGACAGCTGCGCGACCGCATCCGGCACCCTGACGGTTGACCTCGACAGCGGATGGCGGACCGATACAGGCCTCTCCATCGGCTCATCCCTCTCAGCGCTAAGAAGCGTCTACCCAAACGCGACAGCCGAGGGCACGCGCTGGACGCTGATCAAATCCCTCCCACCGTGGGGGGAGATCGCCGTCCTCGCCGCCGACGTTCAGAACGGCCACATCTCGTCCTTCTCAATCGCTGGCCCCGAGTCCTGGGACGAGTAACACATATGACATTAGGAGTCGCGGATTCGCGGCCGCAGTGCTCCGCAGGCAGATCCCGTCCTTGATGCCAAGATCCCAATTCCTCTCGAGGACGTACCCGCCATGGCTCGGCAGAGCCATCGCCTCGCGCGGCGGGACCACTGTTTGGGTCTGGAAACGGTCACGTCAAGGGCTCCAACTGGGGCGGCCGCTGGACCCTCTTTGCCACCGAAGATTCATGAAATAGATGAAGGACCGGGCCGGTGGGCGTTGGGCTGAGATCAGCGTCCACGCCAACACGTCCTCCGTCACCTAGAACCAATATAACTCGCGCGGCGGACCACTATCGAGACTCGGTGTGATCTGGAGCGAAAGTCCGTCTCCGCCAGTGCCGGACCTCTGCTTTTACACCGGCGGCCGGGCTTCTCCTATCAACGGAACAGCATCACTCCGCTTGGGGACCGCAGGAGGCCGGCGGAGACGATGGCCGGAGTTGACGGTCGTGTGTTTGCATAGGCAATGAGCGCCCGGGCGATCGCGCGGCCGGGCCCTGGTTTTGGCGATTTTCGGGGCCGGAGTCGACGACGGGCGCCTGCATTCACGATCCACGATCGGCGTCGGGCTCGTCCCGTTCGGCGCTGAGCGCAGGGGGCCGCCTGTACCCATCCTGGCGGCACGTGCGCCTATGCCGCCCGCCGGCACGGCACCCCCGAGTCAGAGCGCGCGCTCGACGACGTCTCGGTCGCGCCCAGATCGTCGGATTGCGTTACGACAACGACGTCGAATCCGCTCGATGCCGACGCATTTGTCGGAGCGCTTGCTCAGAACTTGGCAAGCGCTGCCGGTCGCGACAATCTCGGAGTGCTAGCTGGCCGGCCGGCTGATCAGCTAACGCCCGGCCAACGCACGGTGGCTCCTTAAGCGGCGAAGCGGCGGTGTTGAAGGGACGAGCCGAGACCGCTGCTTTTGCGGATTGTGCTTGCTGTCGAACGTGGTATCAGCTAGCGCTCGGATGGGCCGGTCGGCGCCCAGGTGCACTTCCGCCGCGCTGCGGTCTCGGCTCCGGTCGTCGCCGAATCCAGGGCGCTCGTGACGGCGTGCAGGATCGCCGGGATACCTAGGCAACGTCGGCCGTGGGGCAGGCCCGATCCCACGACTGCGCTGTCACCCAAGCGCCCGCGGCGTTGCGAGGCTCGAGTTCGCGAAAGGCGGTAGTCGGCGAGGACCTGCGTCGAGCGGTCGGCGGGCCACCCGGGTCTCGCTCCTGCCAGGCAACCGGAGTGGTCGCTTACCCGCAGGACGGCCGACCGCTAAGCAGTATCGCTGAGGTACCAATAGTCGCCGATGCGATCACGCGCCTGGACCGACTCCCCCGGGCGAAAACGATGCTCAGTGCGGCTCCCTCGACTGTTGCCCGCTGACGAACCTTATGTTGTAGCCCGCGGCGCGCAAGGCGATCTTGGCGTCGATTACACGGTTGCTCAGTAAACTCCGCCTGTGTCGGATGACGCCGATCCAGCCGAGATCATCAAAGCGGGCGCGGAGGGGGCAGCTTCCGGGGCGATCACTGCCCTTATTGCTCCGGTGGCCGGATTCCTCGGGAAGCTTTTCGGACCGTCTACCGAGCAACTGGGCGGATGGGCTGGCGACGTCATTGGTTACCAGCGGTGGAAGACCCGGGTGCGGATCCTTCAGAAGTCCGAGCAGTTCTTGCTGGAAGCCGGCTTGGAGGCACACGAGGTCCCTCGCTCTGTTCTGATGCCGTTACTCGAGGCCGCAGGCGACGAGGAAGACGACGCGATGGCCGATCGCTTTGCTGCTCTGCTGGCAAACGCAGCCTCAAGTTCTACGCGTCGTAGCTTCCCTCGCATCCTCGCTGAGCTTGAGCCTCAGGACGCGCGCATCTTGGACCACGTCTTTGACGGATTGGCGCAGATCGCTCCCGAGCTTCATCCACAGGTGGCGGTTCTGAAGGTGGCGATCGCGTCGTTATTGGACATCCCGGAAACGCAGGTGGCTTTATCGGTCGACAACTTGATGCGTCACCGTCTCGTTCGACCGTCTGGCCTCGGGATGGGTGACCCGAGCGACTCCGATGGGGTCCGGCTCACGGAGTTTGGGCTGGCATTTGTCCGCGCATGCCGTCCACCAGCAACGAGGTATCCACCGATCAAGTACATGGACGCCGAGCAGTTACGCAATGAGACTGAGGCGAACCGCGCCAAGTGGGCAGATGGGGCGCCGCCTTCGGCAGCGTCATCGTCACCGACCGATCGTGTCGTTCCGTCGTGACCTTCGACTCCTTCAGCGCGTCTGGCCCGGGGCGTCGAGGCGATCGTCAGCTCAAGTAAGGCGAAGCGGCGAAGCGCTCGTCCGGGCTGCGGCGCGGGCGCCGTCGGCTGGCACGTGTCCAGTAGCCAACCCGATCGCGTGCGAGGTGTTTGGGACCTCCACGAACGCGATCGTTCGGTGCCTTAGTGATCACCGCTGTAGCCGTTCGCGGCCGAGCACGTCCAATGGATCCGCTGGCGCCACAAGATTCGCCTACCCCGCCAGTTGGGCGCGCGACGGCGAGCGGGCCGTCAACCAGATCGCTCAACGCCTCGGCGTCTCGGACGGCACCACGGCGCCGATCCCTCTTTCGCCAACGCACGCGTCCGCCGACAGCAGCGCCGGAGCCTGCTGCTCGCCGATAGCGGGGCCGCCTGACGGCGTGCAGGATCCCTGCGATACCTGACAGGAAAATAACGGCTGCGCAAGCTTCTCCTGTTTCGGGTGTATAAGCCGATTTTCATCCGCCCGCGACCGGCCGCCAGGCCAGCCCAACTATGCCAACGGCCGGCGTGCCCACCCCCGATCCCACAAGAGCTTTGTCGCCGTTGCACTCGTCCGGGGTGGCTCCGGGTGGACCATTGCAACCGGGCCCCCGGGAACACCCGGATCACGAGAACGATCGCCTGCTCGACCCAGCCCTCCAGCTAGCGCGGAGATCCTCGCAGTGCCGCCAAGCTGGCAGCCGGTACTTGGCCGCTGGTTCCAGTCCAGCCCGGGCAACTGGCGGCCTGGGCCCACTATCCGACGAGCTGCGCAAGACGGTGCCCGGTGCCATCCCACGGGGCCCCCGCCCCTTCCTGGTCGCACGCAACCAGGATCCGCTCAGAGCGGCTCGCTGAACACCGTCGAGGCACCCGAGGTCGGGAATAGACGCACTCCCATTGAGAGCGACGTCGAAGGCGCGCGGCGCAGTTCCCTTTCGAGCGTTCGCGTTTCAACCACTGCCGGAGCGACAGCGCGAACCGTCAGCCTCGTCGCGGGGCTCGCGAGCGTGATGACCAGGTCGGCACCCGTACTGGCCGTGCCGAAGCCAACCGCCTTGCCGTCGACCTTGACCGTGACGTCTCGCATCAGCGTCGCGCTCTTGCGCGAGAAGCTGAGTCCCCTGGGCAGTGCGCGCTTGATCTGCTTCAACAACGGCGCCGACGTGCCCGCGACCGCGGTGATCGCCAACCGTGGATGACCGTCGCTGCCGCCGGCGAAACTGGGTGCAGACACGCTTGGCGGGCCCGGCGGCCCAGCCGCCTGGAATGACCAGTCGATATCGGCCTGCCCGGGCTGGCTAACCGACACGGCGTAGCTACCGGGGACGAGCGGCTCGCGAGGTATCAACAGCACCGCGTTGCCGCCCAGCAGGATGTCGAGTCCGGTCGGGCCATACACGGTGTCGGTGCTGTAGTAGGTGAACTGGTCCACCACGCAGAGCGTCTTTGCGGCGCTGGATTCCAAGGCCCGTGACGGTCCGGTCAGGGTTGCCGACAGGCCCTGCGTGGGAGTGCTCACCAGCATCACGATCAGCGGCAGCCCGACCTCGTCCCCCTGCCAACCGCAGGTCTGGGTCGGGTCAGGAAGTTCGCCGCCGAAGTCGAGCAGACTCGTTGTGCTGCCGGGCCCTGGATAGAGGATCGGAGCTGTCTGCTGAAAATTGCCGTTCAGGCCGCTGATCACGTCGAGTCCGCCATATCCGTCCCCCACCGCCAAAGCCACCTGGGTCAGGTCAGGGTGCAGCATCCCGATCGCGTGAAACGGTGCCGCCAACCATTCGTCAAGAGCGCCCAGGTCGGTGGATGCCCCTGGCGCCAGATCACTTGACGCCGCTTCCTTGGCACCGCTCGCGGTGTAGTAGGGGCTCGCCGGGTTCTCGGTGTGCAGTGACGCGTACTGCCCCGTCATGTACGTCGCCGGCGTCTTCGCCAGGTAGATGAAGTGGTTCAGGAGTCCCTGATCCCAAGCCCGGTTGTCGGTCACGGGCGGCAGTCCGGTCGCGGCACGCCAGTAGTTGATCGTCGCCAGCCACGCCGGCTCGCTGGCGGCACTGGTCGCTGCTCGAGCTGGCCGCACAAACTGCGACGCCACCGCCAGTCCCGCCGTGACAACCACAGCAGCTACAACAGCAGTCCGCCTGAGCGACAGCACCCGGCTCAGACCCGTTCCCATGTCCCTGAGCCCCTTTCCCGCTTTGACGACCCTGTCCGCGAAGCCTACTGAGCGACGCCGCAGTGCGCGGCCGATCGCCGCGATCGCATCCGCGGTCCAGGTCGCGCTCGTTGTACACATGCTTTGCCACCAAGGCAATGGTCCGCTGGGGGCCGGCCCGGACGAGTGCAACGGCGACGAAGCAATTACGGCCTGGCGGCGGCAGAGCAGCGAGCCCACACCGCGCATTCGTGTGGCCTCGAGCATCGTGAAACCGTCGCGGGGACGTCGTTGCTTGGCGCCAACAGCGACGACGCCGGTTTCGGCTGGAAGGCCGCCGCATCCGGCGCAGGGCTTGCTGAAGCCTTGCAAGCACCGCAAGCGGAACGCGTCCTCAGGGTTGCCGCTGGGCCGTGCGCCCCACCAAGCCAACAGTGGAGAACCGGCTCGATACGGAGAGGACGAGCCGCACGCGGCAGCCTGGGGCGCGACCGGACCGTCCGCGCCGGACGTCGGGGTGGTCGGGATAGACCACCCCGACGCGCGCACGGTGCGGCTATGCCAGGTCGAAGCGGTCCAGGTCATCACCTTGTCCCAGGCGGCGACGAAGTCGCGCACGAACTTCTCGTGCGCGTCGTCGCTGGCGTACACCTCTGCGACGGCGCGCAGCTCGGCGTTCGATCCGAACACGAGGTCCGCGCGGCTTCCAGTCCAGCTCTCCCCGTTCGGGCCGGTGCCGGTGAAGGCGGTCGAGTCCGGGGTCGCCGGCGCCCAGGTCGTGCCGAGGTGCAGGAGGTTGACGAAGAAGTCGTTCGTCAACGTGCCCGGCCGATCGGTCAGGACGCCCAGAGACGAGCCGTCGTAGTTGGCGCCGAGGACCCGCAGGCCGCCGACTAGCACAGTCATCTCTGGAGCGCTCAGGTTGAGCAGGTTGGCCCGGTCGACCAGCAGGTGTTCGGCTGGGAGCCGGGTGCCCGAGGCCAGGTAGTTGCGGAACCCGTCGGCGCGGGGCTCGAGGTAGGAGAACGACTCGACGTCGGTCTGCTCCTGGCTTGCGTCGACGCGGCCCGGCGTGAACGGCACTTCGGCCTCGAGGCCCGCCTTCCGGGCAGCCTGCTCGACCGCGGCGCAGCCCCCGAGCACGATCACGTCGGCGAACGACACGTGCTTGCCGCCGGCGTTGACCGCGCGCTGGATGTCCTCGAGCTTGCCGAGCGGGGTCGCGAGCTGAGCCGGGTTGTTCACCTCCCAGTTGCGCTGGGGCTCAAGCCGGATCCGCGCGCCGTTGGCGCCGCCGCGCTTGTCGCTGCCGCGGAACGACGCCGCCGAAGCCCACGCGGTCGAAACGAGCTGCGGGACTGTGAGGCCGGAGGCCAGGATCTGCTGCTTCAGCTCCGCGATCTCAGCATCGCCGATCAACTCCGCCGGAGCCAGCGGGAGGGGGTCCTGCCATAGCAGCTCTTCGCTGGGAACCTCCGGGCCGAGGTAGCGGACGACCGGTCCCATGTCACGGTGTGTCAGCTTGAACCAGGCACGAGCAAACGCGTCCTGCAGCTCCTCGGGATCGTCCAGGAACCGGCGGCAGATCGGCTCGTAAATCGGATCGAAGCGCAGCGCCAGGTCGGTCGTCAGCATCGTTGGCCGACGACGCTTGGACGGGTCATGGGCGTCGGGAATGACCTCGCCGACGTTCGTGGCGACCCACTGGTGGGCGCCGGCAGGACTTTGCGCGAGCTCCCACTCACAGCCGAACAGATGCTCGAGGAAGTCGTTGCTCCAGCGGGTCGGGGTCTTGGTCCAGGTGACCTCGAGGCCTAAGGTGATCGTGTCGGCGCCCTTGCCCGTGCCGTAGCTGCTCGCCCAGCCGAGGCCTTGCTGTTCGATCGGCGCGGCCTCGGGCTCGGGGCCGACCGCGTCGGACGGACCGGCGCCATGCGTCTTACCAAAGCTGTGACCGCCGACGATCAACGCGACCGTCTCCTCGTCGTTCATCGCCATCCGCTCAAACGTCTCGCGGATGTCGCCCGCCGAGGCGAGCGGGTCCGGGTTGCCGTTCGGGCCCTCCGGGTTGACGTAGATCAGTCCCATCTGCACCGCCGCCAGTGGCCGCTCGAGGTCGCCATCGCCGCTGTAGCGCTCGTCGCCCAGCCAGGTCGTCTCAGAGCCCCAGTAGACATCGTCGTCGGGCTCCCACGCGTCCACACGGCCGCCGCCGAAGCCGAACGTGCTGACGCCCATCGACTCGAGCGCGACGTTGCCGGCGAGCACGATCAGGTCGGCCCAGGAAAGCTTGCGGCCGTACTTCTATTTGACCGGCCACAGCAGGCGACGGGCCTTATCGAGGCTGACGTTGTCAGGCCAGCTGTTCAGCGGCGCGAAGCGCTGCTGGCCTGTGCCAGCCCCGCCACGCCCGTCGATAACCCGGTAGGTGCCGGCGCTGTGCCACGCCATGCGAATCATCAGCGGACCGTAGTGGCCGAAATCCGCGGGCCACCAGTCCTGCGAAGTCGTCTGCACCTCCAGGACGTCCTGCTTGACGGCGTCCAAATCGAGGGTCTTGAACTCCTCGGCATAGTTGAAGGACTCACCCAGCGGGTTGGCGACCGCCGGGTTCTTAGCCAGTACCTTCAGGTTCAAGCGGCCTGGCCACCAGGTCTGGTTGGGATCGCCCTGCAACGGATCGGTGAGCTTGCCGTGAGCGACCGGGCAACCGGCGGCCGCGCTCGCGTCGTCCTCGTTCATTTCGCCAACGACGGCATCTGGACTATCAGACACAAGAAATCCGGGGCTCCGTGGATGATCGTAGGTGACTCGGCGGTTCTGACCGGCTCGGGTTTCGGGGTCTGAGCGGGGTTTCTGTCGCTGTTTGCGGGGTGTGGCCGGCGGCTGGGGAGACGCGCACGAGTTCGACCGTAGGCTCGCGGGTGTTCGACGTCCCCGAGTTGGAGGTTTTGCCTGTGCGCGTCTCGACTGCATTCTCTGGTCTGTTGCTGCTGCCCGGGGTACGGGTCAGTGA
>JBKQKK010000200.1:0-45005 GCA_052147535.1 Solirubrobacteraceae bacterium
ATCTACGGAGGACCGGGGTGGCCGCGGCGGATGAACCGTGCACTTGCCCAGCGCGTTCGGGACATGGGCGTCTCCTCCATCCAAGAGTTGATCGGGAATGCCGCACCGGGTGCAGGCCATGGCTCGCCAGCTCGCCGGCTGTCTCGCTGAGGAGCCAGATGGTGTGCGACGCCTAGCACCGCGTGCTGCACCGCGAGCTGATCGACGCCAGCGCCGATCAGGCTGCGCAAGCTAGGCGCGCGGGACGAGCACGAGCTTGCCGGTTACGTGGCCGGCCTGGCCCGCGCGATGGGCTTCGGCGACCTCGTCGAGCGCGAACGAGCGGGCCCGGACCTCGAGCTTTCCCTGCTCGACCAGCGCGGTGAGCTGCAGGCGGGCGGCGTTGCGCACATCGGTTCCGGGGTCCGCGCCCGGTCCGCCGCCGAGCAGCTTGATGCCGACCTCAGCGCCGCGCGCAAACGCCGCGATCGACGCAATCCGGTCGCGATTGGCGACCAGCTCAAGCGACACGTCGACCGCTTCGTCGGTGCCAACGCAGTCGATCGCTGCGTCCACGCCGTCTGGTGCGAGCGAGCGCACCAAGTCGGCCAGCTCCTCGCCGTAGGTCACCGGCTCGGCACCGAGCTGGCGCAGGTACGTGTGATTATGCTCGCTCGCGGTCCCGATGACGCGGGCCCCACGGGCGAGGGCGACCTGGACGGCCATCAGCCCGACCCCGCCGGCCGCGGCGTGCACCAGCACGGTATCGCCGGCGCTGATGGCGGTTGCGGTGAGCGCGTGCACCGCAGTGGCGCCGGCGAGCATCAGCCCGCCGGCCGCCGGCCAGCTCATCGTCGCAGGCTTAGGGACGACGGCGGACGCCGCGACCACGACCTCTTCGGCGTAGCCGCCGTCGATCCGATACGCGATCACCTCGTCGCCCACACTGACACGCCCGGCCGGACCGACCGCCTCGCCACCGACGTCGGCTACCACGCCCGCGGCTTCGAACCCGAGACGGAACGGCAACCTGGCAGCAGTCCCCATTGTGCCGCTGTAGAGCTTCCAGTCCACGGGGTTGACTCCAGCCGCACGTACGGCGATCCGGACTTCACCTGCGCCAGGCACCCCGATGTCCTGGTCGACGACCGAGAGAACCTCAGGTCCACCGAAAGCATTCGCCACCACAACACGCGCCATGCGATCCACACTACCAATCAACCACGCAGCTCGCCGACCTCCGAGCGCGCCGGCGTGTGATCACTGGTCCTCGAGCTTGAAGCCGATCCTCATCTCCACTTGGAAGTGGGCTATCTGATCGCCCACCACATGCCCGCGAATGCTGCGCACCTCCACCCAGTCGACGTTGCGCAGAGTCGTGGCGGCGCGCGCCACGCCCGATCGCATGGCCTCGGTCACGCCGTCCGGCGACGTTCCGGCGACCTCGACGATCTTGTAGGTATCTGACTGTGACATTTGCGCTCCTCTGGTTCGCAAGGTTGAAAACGAAGCTACCCGAACCGCCGCCCCGCGGCAAAGATGTCGCCGGGCAGCCGCTGCGACGTCGCGCAATCTGTCTCTCCTACTTGACGCCGTCGCGCCCGAGCTCGGTGATGACGCCGTCGCGCCCGAGCGCGGTGACCGCCTCATCGACCGAGGAGAACAGCCGGTGCTCTCCGATGCGCTGGAGCAGCCCGCTCCTGGCCAAGCTCCGGCGCACGTGGGCTCCCGCTCTGGCGACTGCGAACGTGACGTGATTGCGGTCGAGGTAGTCGAGCGCTTCGCTGAGCGCCCGGGAGCCGGTGTAGTCGAGGTCGGTCATCCCGATCGTGTCGAGGACGATCAATCTCGGGGTGCCGACGGCGCGTGTCAGCGCAACCTGGAGCTGAGCGCCGAAGTGGACCGCGTTGGCATACCAGAGGGGTGTTGCGAACAGCACTACCAGCACCCCCGGGACCTGTGCAGCCTGCTCGGCGCCGACCGGCGCCCAGCTGGTGGTCTGCGGGATGCGCCCCAGGACGTGCAGTTGCGGCCTGGCGCTGAGGCGGGTTCGGTCGAGGATCGCAAGGCCGACCGCGGCGGCGATCCCCTGTTCCAGGCCGACGAACGCGACGGTCAGTAGCGTGATCACCGACAAGCCGAACTCGAAGCGATCGAAACGCGCGATCGCCAGTAGGTCCCGGCCGTGAAAGATCCTAGCTGCGACGAACAGCAGCACCCCTGCCAGCGTCGCGAGCGGCACATCCTCGAGCAGCCCCGCAGCTGGCACCAGCACCACGAGTGCTGCCGCCGCGCCGAGGCCGGCGGCCTGCGTACGGCCGGACGCCGCCGCCACGGCCGCGGTCCTGGGCGGGCTGGCGTTCACGGGGTAAGCCCCGATCAGGCCGGCCACGATGCTGCCGGCGCCCACTCCAAGAAAGTCGCGACCGACGTCTACCTGATAGCGGCCCTGCGCTGCAAAAGCGCGCGTGGTGGCAGCGGATTGGGTCACGACCACCAGGGCAACGACGACGGCGACCGGCGCCAGGTGACGGAGCGTCGGCCATGACAGACCTCTCAGCCCCAGCCGCGGCGCGTGGTCAGCCAGCTTGCCGAGAACTGCGACACCTTCACTGTGAAGACCGAACGCGGCGACGAGGATCGTGGAGGCAACGAGCGCCACTAGCGCGCCGGGGAGCCGGCCGTCGATGCGCTCGGCTGCGAGGACGATCGCGAGTACGGCGACCCCGATCCCCAGCGTCCAAGCGTTGGCCTGAGGAATGTGGCGGGCGGCGAGCGCGATCCGATGCAGGGTGCTGCCGCTCGCCCCGGCGAGGCCGAGCAGCGCAGGGATCTGGTGCACGACGATGATCACCGCTACCCCCGCCAGGAACCCCGTGATGATCGGCGCCGACAGGAACTCGGCGATCCATCCCAGACGCAGCAGCCACACGAGCGCGACCAGCACACCGACCGCCACAGCCAAGATCCCCACCAAATCGAGGTAGTGGGGTGACCCGGCCGGCGCCAGGCGGGCCACACCCACGGCGAACAGCGGGGCGATCGTCGAGTCGGCGCCCACCGACATCTGCGGGTTGGACCCCAGCAGCGCGAACATCGCCGTGCCGGCGACGAACGCGTAGAAGCCGGTGATCGGGGGCATGCCCGCCAGCCGCGACGTCGCCAATTGCTCCGGCACCGCGATCACCAGCAGCGTCAAAGCGGCGAGCGCGTCCGGGGGCACCGATGACCGCCGGTACCCGTGCAGGGAGGAGAACAGCAGCGGACGGGACGGCAAGCGGCCGTCCCGATGCCTCGCGCGCCCAATCATGAAGCTCATGATCGTCGATCCGCGAGGCGGCCTCGCGCTCGGTGTCGGCGCAACTCCGGTCAGAGACCGATCATGATTAAGACTCGCCAATCGATGGAGGAAACACGCATGTCTACAGCTGACCCATCCGAGCAGGTTGGGAGCTTCGCGACGGGGCAGGAGGATCCCGAGGCTCATCCGGAGGACAACCAGGTTGGGAGCTTCGCCACCGGGCAGGAGGATCCCGAGGCTTTTCCCGAGGACGAGCAGGTCGGGACGTTCGCGGACACCGACCAAACCTGAGCGACTGAGCGAAGCTAGTATGCAAGCGCATGCCGTGACATCGGTGAGGAGCATCGATGAGCTGAAGGCAAAGGCTGGTTCACACCTGGGTTACAGCCAGTGGCACGAAGTCACGCAGCATGAGGTGGACAGCTTCGCCGAGGCCACCGAGGACTACCAGTGGATTCACACCGATGTGGAGCGGGCGAAGACCGGGCCCTTCGGGCAGACGATCGCGCAGGGGTACCTGACGCTCTCGCTGGCGGTACCGCTGTTGTTTGAGGTCCTTGCGCTCGAGGGCACGAGTTTCGTGGTCAACTACGGAGTCAACCGCGTGCGCTTCCCGACTCCCGTTCCGGTAGGCGGCAGGATCCGCCTGGGGGCGGTGTTGAAGGAAGTCAGGGCCGTCACCGGTGGTGTCCAGGCCCTGGTCGAGGCCACCTTCGAGCTCGAGGGCTCGCGCAAGCCGCCATGCGTGGCGGAGATCCTGTTCAGGTTCTACCTGCAAGACGGTGGCGCGTCGTAGATAACGAACGTCAGCCGCCGATGCGGCGCGAGGTCTGCGGCGCCGGACCCGTCGATCCGTGACAATGAACGGCGGGATGGGAGCCACCTCGCCGAGTCGGACGCCGCGCAGCCCGATCCGATTGGTGCTCAGTGACGTCGACGGCACGTTGGTCACGCCCGACAAGGAGCTGACACCCAGGGCGATCCTTGCCGTGCGACGGCTGTACGACGCTGGGATCGCGTTCGCCGTGACCAGCGGCCGGCCACCGCGGGGCATGGCGATGCTGGTCGAGCCGCTCGCACTGACTACGCCGATCGCGGCGTTCAACGGCGGGCTGATCGTCGACGACGCGATGCACGTGCTCGACCAACGCATGATCCCCGACGAGGCCGTGGCGCCGGTGCTCGAGCTGCTGCAGTCCCGCGGCCTCGACAGCTGGATCTACCGCGGCGCTGAGTGGTTGGTTGGCCGGCCTGCGGCGCCGCATGTCGAGCAGGAGGCCGCCACCGTCGGCTTCCGGCCAACCGTCGTTGCCGACTACGCGGAGATCCTCGCCGCGGCGTCGCGCGGCGAGGCTGCCCTGGCGAAGATCGTTGGCGTCAGCGACGACCGCGCGTTGGTGGCGCGCGTCGCGGACGAGGCCCGTGAACTGGTTGGCCACCATGCTTCGGTGGCTCGCTCACAGCCCTACTAC
The DNA here is from genome assembly GCA_052147535.1 of Solirubrobacteraceae bacterium. Lineage (GTDB taxonomy): Bacteria > Actinomycetota > Thermoleophilia > Solirubrobacterales > Solirubrobacteraceae > Palsa-465. Next base: position 4,753 of record JBKQKK010000200.1, read on the forward strand.
CTAGATGTCACCCACCCGGACGCCAACAAGGGAGAGGTGGTTGACCACCTCTGCCGCATGCTGGGGATCCCGGCCGCCGAGGTGTGCACGATCGGTGACATGCCGAACGACGTCCTGATGTTCGCGCGGTCGGGCTTGAGCATCGCGATGGGCAACGCGGACCGCGAGGTTCAGCGCGCGGCGCGCTATGTCAGCCGACCCAACACCGACAATGGGTTTGCGCACGCCGTGGAGCGGTACGTGCTCCCGGCGCAGGCCGAAACCCCACCTACCGCGGGAGCACGATGAGCGCGACGAGCACCAGTACCGATCTCGACCAGCTGTCGATCAACACGATCCGCTGCCTGTGCATGGACATGATCCAGCGGGCCGAGTCTGGGCATCCGGGAACCCCGATGGGGATCGCGCCGGTTGCCTACACGCTCTGGAACCAGGTGCTGCGCTTCGATCCGACCGATCCGCCCTGGCCTAACCGCGATCGCTTCGTTCTCTCCGAGGGGCACGCCTCGGCGCTGCTGTGGTCGCTGCTGCATCTGTCCGAGGTACACGCGGTTGACGAGCACTACGAGGTGGAGCGGGATCTGGCCGTCACGATGGCCGACATCGAATCCTTCCGCCAGCTCGAGTCGCACTGTCCGGGGCATCCGGAGTACCGCTGGACCACCGGGGTGGAGACGACGACTGGCCCGCTGGGCCAGGGCGTCGCGAACTCGGTCGGGATCGCGCTGGCCGGGCGCTGGCTCGCGGCACACTACAACCGGCCCGGGTTCGAGCTGTTCGACTACGACGTCTACGCCCTGGCGGGCGACGGTTGCATGATGGAGGGGGTCGCCTCGGAGGCGGCCTCACTTGCGGGACACCAGCGCCTGTCGCGCCTGTGCTGGATATACGACTCAAACAGAGTGACGATCGAGGGTCACACATCGATCGCGTTCACCGAGGACGTCGCGGGGCGGTTCCTCGCGTACGGCTGGAACGTCGTCACGGTCGCGGACGTCAACGATCTCGGGGCAGTGCAGCGCTCGCTGCACTCGTTCCGTGCCGAGAAGGAGCGGCCGACGCTGATCTTGGCGCACAGTCACATCGGGTACGGGTCTCCGGTCGAGGATTCGCCCAAGGCGCACGGCGACCCCTTCGGTGCCGAAGGCGTACGGTCCACCAAGGAGTTTCTGGGGATGCCCGCGGATCGGGACTTCTGGGTCCCGGAGGAGGTGCGGCGCCATTTTGCGCAGGGCGTCGGGGCGCGCGGCCGGGCGGCTCGCGAGCGCTGGGAGGAGCTGTTCGAGGCGTATCGCGCCGAGCACCGGGAGCTGGCAGACGAGCTCGAACGCATGCAGCGTCGCGAGCTGCCAGACGGGTGGGAGGATGCGATCCCCGCGTTCGACCCTGATCCGAAGGGTATGGGCACGCGGGAGTCATCGGGCCGGGTGCTGAATGCTGTGGCGCAGCGAGTTCCCTGGCTGCTAGGCGGCTCGGCGGACCTGTCCCCGTCGACCAAGACGGCGCTGACGTTTGCCGGCGCCGGCGATCTCCAGCCTGGCACGCCGGGCGGTCGCAACCTTCATTTCGGGATCCGCGAGCACACATCGGCAGCGATTGCGAACGGCATGGCGGTGACCAAGTTGCGCCCGTTCTGGTCGGGCTTTCTAATCTTCTCGGACTACGCACGCGGGGCGATGCGGCTCTCGGCGCTGATGGAGATCCCCGTGATCCACATCTTCACGCACGACTCGATCGGCGTCGGTGAGGACGGTCCGACACATCAGCCGGTGGAGCAGCTCGCTTCCCTGCGTGCGATGCCCGGCTTGCTGGTTTTTCGGCCCGCCGACGCAAACGAGGTGGCGGAGACCTGGCGGGTCGTGATGCGCCTGCATCACGAGCCGGCTGCGATCGTGCTCAGCCGCCAGGCGCTGCCGACCTTCGACCGCGGCCTGTTCGGTGCCGCTGTCGGCGTTGCGCGCGGCGCCTACGTGCTGGCGGAGGCCCCCGGCGGACAGCCCGACGTGATTCTCCTGGCGACCGGTTCGGAAGTCGCGCTGGCGGTGGGCGCGCGCGAGGAGCTCGCGGCGGAGGGGATCGGCGCGCGCGTGGTCAGCATGCCGTGCTGGGAGCTGTTCGACCGCCAGCCCGCCGAATACCGCGACTCCGTCCTGCCACCGGACGTTCCCGCGCGTGTCGGGATCGAGCAGGCCTCGAAGCTCGGCTGGCGCCGCTGGGTCGGCGACCGCGGCGCCGTCGTCGGCATGGACACGTTCGGTGCCTCGGCTCCGCTCAGGGAGCTGCAGGGCAAGTTCGGTTTCACCCCCGACAAGGTAACCGAGGTCGCGCGCAGCGTGCTCGCCGCAACCAAAGACTGAAGGCCGGCTGCGACCGGCATCCACACAGGAGAGGACATGCATCGCCCCACGCAGACGCTCCACGAGCGGGGCCAGAGCATCTGGCTCGACAACATCACCCGCACGATGCTGGAAGACGGGACGCTCCAGCGCTACATCGACGAGTACTCCGTCACCGGGCTGACGTCAAACCCCTCGATCTTCGACCACGCGGTCGCATCAGGCCTTTACGACGATGCGATCCGGTCTGCGGCCGACGACGGGCACGCGGGTGAGGCGCTGTTCTTTCTGCTCGCGATCGAGGACCTGCAGCGCGCCGCCGACATGTTCCTCGAGGTCCACGAGCGGACCGACGGTGTCGACGGGTGGGTCTCGCTCGAGGTTTCGCCCGAGCTCGCTCACGACACCGAGGCGACGGTCGCGGCCGCCGTGGACCTGCACCGCCTGGCGGGCCGCACGAACCTGTTCATCAAGATCCCCGGCACGGTCGAGGGGCTACCCGCGGTCGAGGAGTGCATCGCCGCGGGCGTGCCGGTGAACGTAACGCTGCTGTTCGACGCGGTCCACTATCGCGCCGCCGCGGACGCGTTCATGCGTGGCGTCGAGCGGCGCGTGCAGTCTGGCCTGAATCCCGCTGTCGGGTCGGTGGCGTCGGTGTTCATGTCGCGCTGGGACAAGGCCGTGGCCGGCAAGGTGCCCGAGGACCTGCACGATCGCCTGGCGCTCGCCGTCGGCCAGGACACCTACCGTGCTTACCGCCAGCTCCAGGATTCCGAGCGCTGGCAGCGACTGGCCGGTGAGGGAGCCCGGCTGCAGCGGCTGCTGTGGGCCAGCACGTCGACAAAGGATCCGGGCTCGTCCGACGACTTGTACGTGGCTGGTCTGGCCGCCCCCTACACCGTCAACACGATGCCCGACGGTACGCTCGAGGCGTTCGCCGACCATGGCGAGGTCGGCGGGCCGCTGCCCGCCGACGGCGGGGACTGTGACGCTGTGCTGTCCCGCTTCCGCTTGGCGGGCGTCGACGTCCGGGCGCTGGCTGCGAAGCTGCAGAGCGACGGTGCGACATCGTTCGTCGATGCTTGGAAGGATCTGATCGAGCGCATTGAGACCCAATCCGCAGCTGTGAGGTGAGGAGTAAGTGAACAGCATCAAAGCGGTCGAACCGCTCGTTGATCGTCCTGCCTGGCGGTGGCTGCAGGATCACTACACGGGGCTGGCGTCGCGGCATCTGCGCGAGCTGTTCGCTGAGGATCCCGGCCGCGGCGAGCGGCTGACGGCGCAGACGCTCGGGCTGTACCTTGACTACTCCAAGCACCGGATCACCGACGAGACCGTACGGCTGCTGCTGGCGCTAGCCGAGCAGTCGGATCTGCGGGGGCGAATCGACGCGATGTTCCGCGGCGATCCGATCAACGCGTCGGAGCATCGCTCCGTGCTGCACGTCGCGCTGCGGATGCCCCGTGAGGCGAGCCTGGTGGTGGACGGCGTCGACGTCGTCGTCGAAGTGCACGGCGTGCTCGACCGGATGTCGAGCTTCGCCGACTCGGTGCGCTCGGGCGCATGGACCGGGTTCACCGGGCGGCCGATCCGCAACGTCGTGAACATCGGGATCGGCGGGTCGGACCTTGGTCCGGTGATGGCGTATGACGCGCTGCGCCACTTCTCCCGGCGCGACATGACCTTCCGCTTCGTGTCGAACGTCGACTCGACAGACGTGGTCGAGGCGACGATCGATCTCGATCCGGCCGAGACGCTGTTCGTCGTGGCCTCGAAGACGTTCACGACGCTCGAGACGATGACCAACGCCCACTCGGCCCGGGATTGGGTCCGCTCAGCGCTCGGCGACGAGTCCGCGATCGGACGCCACTTCGTGGCGGTCTCGACCAACGCCGAGGCGGTCCGCGCGTTCGGGATACACACCGAGAACATGTTCGGCTTCTGGGACTGGGTCGGGGGACGCTACTCGATGGACTGCGCGATCGGGCTCTCGACGATGCTCGCCGTCGGGTCCGAGCATTTCCGCGAGATGCTGGCCGGGTTCCATGCGATGGACGAGCATTTCCGGACCGCGCCGCTTGCCGAGAACCTGCCGGTGCTGATGGGGCTGCTGGCGATCTGGTACCGGGACTTCTTCGGGTCCCAGACGCTCGCCGTGCTGCCTTACGAGCAGTACCTGAGTCGCTTCCCCGCCTACCTGCAGCAGCTGACGATGGAGTCAAACGGCAAGCACGTCACGCTGGCAGGTGATCGCGTGGGCGCCGACACCGGCGCCGTTTACTGGGGTGAGCCCGGTACAAACGGCCAGCACAGCTTCTACCAGTTGCTGCACCAGGGCACGACGCTGGTGCCGGTCGACCTGATCGGCTTCGCCAAGACGCTGAACCCGCTGCGTGATCACCACGACCTCCTGGCGTCCAACGTGTTCGCGCAGGCGCAGGCGCTGGCGTTCGGCAAGACCGAGGCGGAAGTTCTGGCCGAGGGGAGCCCCGCGGACGTCGCGCCACATCGTGTGATGGAAGGCAACCGCCCATCGAGTGTGATCCTCAGCGACGTGCTCAGCCCCTACCGGCTGGGAACGCTCGTGGCCCTGTACGAGCACAGCGTGTTCACGCAAGGCGCGGTCTGGGGGATCAACTCGTTCGACCAGTGGGGTGTTGAGCTCGGCAAAGTGATGGCCAAGCGAATCGCCCCGCAGCTCGAGGCCCATGACGATCCCGAGCTTGACCACGACTCATCGACCAACGCGCTGATCCGCAAGTACCGGCAGCTCAAGCGAGCCTGAGGAGAGCACTTTCATGGCGACCGACAACCCCATGCAACTCGGCATGATCGGCCTCGGCCGGATGGGCGCGAACATCGTCCGCCGCCTGATGCGAGACGGTCATCGCTGTGTCGTCTACGACGTCGCGGCGGAGTCCGTCGCGGCGCTTGCCGGCGAGGGCGCCACTGGCGCTGCGTCGCTGGCGGAGTTTGTGGCCAAGCTGGACCCCCCTCGAGCGATCTGGGTGATGGTCCCGGCCGGCTTCGTGCAGGACACAGTCGATCAGCTCGCGGACCTGCTGGCGGCCGGCGACATGCTGATCGACGGCGGCAACTCCTACTACCGGGACGACATCGCGCGCGCCGCGCAGTTGCTCGAGCGCGGCATCCATTTCCTGGACTGCGGAACCAGCGGTGGCGTCTGGGGACTCGAGCGCGGCTACTGCCTGATGATCGGCGGCGAGGACCAGCAGGTCCGTCATCTCGATCCGATCTGGCGGACGATCGCGCCGGGGGTCGGTGATGTCGAGCCGACCCCGAGCCGGACGCGGGCGGACGGCACGGCGCCGGACGGCTACCTCCATTGCGGCCCCAACGGCGCCGGTCACTTCGTCAAGATGGTCCACAACGGCGTTGAGTACGGGATGATGGCCGCGATTGCCGAAGGGCTGTCGATCATCGAGCACGCCGACGCCGGCAGGCACCAGGCGGAGATCGACGCGGAGACCACGCCGCTACGCGACCCGCAGTACTACCAGTACGAGATCGACGTGGCCGAAGTCGCGGAGGTCTGGCGCCGCGGCTCAGTGGTCGGCTCATGGCTGGTCGATCTCACCGCGGATGCGCTCGCCCGCTCCCCCGGGCTAGAGGATTTCGAGGGCCGCGTGTCCGACTCCGGCGAGGGACGCTGGACGGTGATCGCCGCGATCGAGGAGGGTGTTCCAGCGGCTGTGATCGGCGCTGCGCTGACCGAGCGCTTCGAGTCCCGCGACCTGGGCTCGTTCACCGGCAAGGTGCTGTCAGCGATGCGCGGCGAGTTCGGCGGTCACGCCGAGAAGCAAACCTGAAACGGTACGAAAGGACGGCATGGCAGAGCAACCGACAGCGGCAAACGCGGCAGCGGCCAAAGGGGCCGGCGGCGCGCAGCAGGCCGACCGCCTGGTGATCTTCGGAATCACCGGTGACCTGGCAAAGGTGATGACGTTTCGATCCCTCTACCGGCTCGAGGCGCGCGGATTGCTCAATTGCCCGGTGACTGGGGTCGCGATCGAGGATTGGACGGTCGATGCGCTCGTGGCGCGCGCGCGAAGCTCGATCGAAGCCACCGGCGAGCAGATCGATGAGGTTACGTTCGGGCGCCTCGCGAGCCGACTCTCCTACGTCTCGGGAGACTTCTCGGACGACGCCACCTACAAGCGCCTGGCGGCCGTGGTCGGCGACGCCCATGCACCAATGTTCTACCTGGAGGTTCCGCCGTCGCTGTTCGGCATGGTGATCGGCCATCTGTCCGACGCCGGCCTGACCGCGAACGGGAGGGTGGTCGTGGAGAAGCCCTTCGGCCATGACCTCGCGTCGGCGCGGGCGCTCGCAGCTGATATTCACAAGCACATCGACGAGAGCCAGCTGTACCGTATCGACCACTTCCTCGGGAAGATGGGAACCGACGAGCTGCTGTATCTGCGCTTTGCCAACACGATGATCGAGCCGGTCTGGAACCGTGACCACATCGCCTGCGTACAGATCACGATGGCCGAGGACTTCGACGTGTCCGACCGCGGGCACTTCTACGACCCGGTGGGAGCCCTGCGCGACGTCGTCATCAACCACCTGATGCAGATCGTCGCCTTTGCGGCGATGGAGGCGCCGGCCGGCCGCGACCCGAAGACGCTCCATGACGCCAAGTACTCGCTGTTCCGCGCGATCGAGGACGCCGACCCCGAGAACTATGTTCGCGGGCAATACGAGGGTTATCGGGACGTGGCGGGGGTCGCGCCGTATTCGACCACTGAAACGTTCGGGGCGCTGCGCCTGCACATCGACACGTGGCGGTGGTCGGGAGTCCCGTGGTTCATCAGGGCGGGGAAGTGCATGCCGGTCACGCAGACGGAGCTGCGCGTGGTCTTCAAGGACCCGCCGCGGCTGCTGTTCATGGACCGTGGCGATCGCCGTCCGTTCCCGAACCAGTTGGTGATCAAGCTCGATCCGGGCGCCGGCGTCCGGCTCGTCTGGGAGGCGCATCGCGCCGACAAGGGCGGGCCGCAGCCGATCACGCTTGACATGCAGTTCGCCAAGGAGGGCGGTGAAGGACCCACGCCATACGAGGTCCTGCTCCTGGACGCGCTCGCCGGCGATAGCTCGCGGTTCACCCGCCAGGACGGCGTGGAGGAGACCTGGCGCATATTCCAGCCGCTGCTCGACACCCCGCCGACGGTGCACCGCTACGGACGAGGCAGCTGGGGACCGCCAGAGGCGGACGCCCTGGTCGCTGAATGCGGCGGCTGGCAGGTGCCGTGGGACACCGATTCGTGGGAACCGATCTGAGTGGCGCCTGCCGATAGGGGCTACTGATCCCGGATCGAGCGCAGGGCGAAACCCAGCGCCGTAACCGAGATGCCGTTGACGATCAGCGAGATGCCGATCAGCAGCGCGAGCGTCGCGAGGCCCACCTTCGGCCAGATCACGATCGCAATCCCCGCGATCAGCTCGACTGCCGCGACCAGCAGCCTCCAGGACCGCTCGCCCCGGGCATCGAACGCGAGCACGAGCCGCAGCGCTCCGGTTGCGATCAGCCAGATCCCAACGAACAGCGCAATCACGACCACTCCGCGAACCGGGTCGCGGATCAGGAACACACCGACAACCAGGTTGAGCACCCCGATCAGCCCCGCCAGGCCGCGGCTCGCAGTGCTGTGGCTGAACGCCGCGAGCAAGGCGACGATCCCGTCGATCAGGATGAACACCCCGGTGATCGCCGCGATCGCCTTCAGGCTGCCGCCAGGCTTGATCAGCACGATGATCCCGGCGAGGATGCTCAGCAGGCCGATGCCGGCGGTCAGCCACCAGAGCCCGCTGATCGCTCGCAGGCCTTCGAGCACCGACTCCTCGTCGTTCAGTTCAGGCATTTGTTCTGTCTCCCGTGGAGTTGCCGCGTCGTTCACTCGTCAAATGTCGGTCCGCTCGAGGGCGCATTGCTCGCAGGGCTGTCGGCGAAGCTCGGGCTGGTTGGGGGCGCCGGAGCGTCGGCGAAGCTCGGGCTCGTGGCGGGCGCCGCGGGCGCGGGCGCGGGCGCGGGCGCGTCGGCGACGCTCGGCGATGTTGACGCCCCGGAGTCGCCGCTGACGCCCGCGTCCGGAGTGGCTTCACCGCTGAGCTTCTCGACGGCCTCTGTCGCCTTCTGTCCGTACTTTGCGATCTTTGCCGTGTACTTGCCGTGCGTCTTCTCGTCTGCCGCAACGCTCACTGCGTCAACCGCATCGTGGATCTTCTCCTTGTGCTCGGCCACGGCTTCCTGGGCCTGCTTGGTGAGGTTCTTGAACTTGTCCGAAAACGCCATCTTGCTCCTTTGAACGACGACGGGATCTCGCGCGCAGCTTAACCGGTCGCTAGGGTGCATATCGGTGCACTGGCCAATGCGTGATATCGAGAGCCGTGAGGACTGCGAGCAGCTCGTGCGCGAGTTCTATGTGCGTGCGCTTGCGGACCCGATCATCGGGTGGATTTTCGTCGACGTCGCCAGGCTCGATGTCGAGGCGCACGTGCCGCGGATCGCGTCGTTCTGGGAGACGATCCTGCTCGGCGCCCACTCCTACCGGGGCGGGGCGTTCGCACCGCATGCGGCGCTCAACGCGCAGGTGCCGCTGCGAGCCGGGCATTTCGAGCGCTGGCTGTGGCTGTGGTGCGGCACCGTCGATGAGCTGTTCGCGGGCGAGCGAGCCGAGCTTGCGAAGGCGCACGCGCAACGGGTCGCGCGTGCGTTCAGCGATCGCCTCGCGTCGCCGGAGGCTGCGTCTGCGGGTGCTGGTGCTGGTGCGGCTGCGGCTGCGGGTGCGGGTGCGCAACCGTCAGCTCCGCTGCATGTGCAGCGAGCCGAGCCGCAGCGAGGCGTGGACCTCGCCGTCGACGCTGGTGATCCAGCGCCACGGTCCGCCGGTGAGGATCAGCTTCTCGCCTGGTTGTGACGGGGTCCGGAATTCGATCTCGACATCGATCCGCTGTGGCTCGGGACCGCTCAGCAGCTCCTCTTCCAGTGGCGTCCAGTAGGCGGCATTGTTGACGTGGTCAGCGATGTCGCATTCCGTCGCTCTGAACATCCACGCGGTCTGCGAGGCATTCTCAGCCGCTGCCGGATGGTGCAGCCGTGCGTTGACGCGCCGCCCCGAACCAGTCGCACCGTAGAGCGCGAACTCCTGATCCTTGAATGGCACCGGACGCCAGCTGATCGGATCGAGATGGACCCAGAGCGCGACCGCCTCGATGTCGCCGGACACCTCACCAGCCCGGGCGATCGTGGTCCTCCGCTCGGCCCACATAGGACCGATGCCGCTGCAAAAGGTACGCACCGTGACGTGCTCGCCGAACCGCGGGAAACGCTGAACGTGGATCCGGGTCCTGCGCAGCACCCATACGGCGAGCTCCGCGAGGCCGGCATCGTCGACATCGCCGTAAGCGACGTCCTGCAGCCAGCGCGCGAGTGCATCGAGCCGCAGCCGACCCGACGGCGCGCAGTCCGCGAGCCCGGGGCGCATCGGCAGTTCGAACACGCGAGCGTGCTCCGGCGCGGCGATCATCGGTTGGTGGCGGTTGCGATCCACGCGCGCTCCTCGCGCTCCTCGCGCTACGGCGCGAGGCGCAGCAATTGCCAGCTATCGGCGCCAGACGGCGTGTAGCGCAGGCGGTCGTGCAGGCGGTCCTCGCGCTGCTGCCAGAACTCCACGGCCTCCGGGATCAGGCGGAATCCGCCCCAGTGATCGTCGATCGGCAGCTCGGCGCCCTCGTGCGCCGCTGCGAGGTCTGCGACGCGCTGCTCAAGGAACGCGCGGTCCTCGATCGCGCGGCTCTGGGGCGAGGCGAGCGCGCTGAGCTGGCTTGCGCGCGGCCGGCTGCGCGCATACCTGCGCGACTCCTCGAGGGTCGTGCGCTGCACGCGCCCCTCGACTCGCACCTGCCGTCCTAGCGGCTCCCAGTAGAACAGCAGCGCGGCGCGAGGGTTGCTCGCGAGCTCGGCGCCCTTGCGGCTCTCGTAGTTGGAGAAGAACACGAACCCGTGCGCGTCGGCCCGCTTGACCAGCACCATGCGCACCGACGGCGCGCCGTCGACACTCGCGGTCGCCACCGCGGCCGCTTCGGGCGCGCGAACGCCGGCGCCGGTCGCCTCCGCGAACCAGACGGAGAACTGTCGCACCGGATCGGGATCCAGATCCTGCTCACGCAGCGGCTGGTAGTCGGTCACCGCGCACACTTTAGGCCAGAACGAGCGATGGCCGACGGTCTGAAACCATCTAGCGAGTGTCCCGCAACCAGGAGATGAACCAATGGCGGCTGATGAACAGCTGATTTCGGGCGTTGACTTCGTGACGGTGCCGACGCGCGACCTCGCCGCGGCAGTCGACTTCTACGGCGAGACCTTGGGTCTGCGCCGCTCCGCTCATCGTCCCGACCGGGGGTTTGCCGAATTCGAGACCGGCAACTTGACGCTGAGCGTGATCAACCCCGAGTCGATGGGCCTAGTGCATCACCGGAGTCCCAATGCGATCGCGCTGCATGTCGATGACGTACAGTCAGCCCGAAATACGCTCGAGCAGCGCGGCGTCGAGTTCGCGGGAGACATCTTCGACACGGGCGTGTGCCACATGGCGTTCTTCGCTGACCCGGATGGCAACGCGCTGATGTTGCATCACCGCTACGCACCGCGCAACGCCTGAGTCGTTAGCCCGCACCGGGCAGCGCCGGCAACATCATGTCGGTCAACGGCCGGTTTCATCTCAAGGTCCTTCGACGGGCAAAGGTGTCGAGGCGCACAAGCGCCTCGTGGAGCTGCTCGAGTGACGCGGCGTAAGAGAAGCGCACGTGGCGCTCGGCTTCGAAGTCGCCAAAGTCATCGCCGGGTACGACAGCAACACCCGCCTCGTTGAGCAGCCGGGTCACGAGCTCCGAGCTATCCGAAGCGAAACGGTCACAACGGGCGTACACATAGAACGCGCCCTGCGGCATTACTGGCACGCCGAAGCCGAGTTCACGTAGGCCGCCGACCAGCAAGTCGCGCCGCTCCTGGAAGAGGCGCCGCCGCTCTTCCACGATCGCCCAGACCTCGGGGCTGAAAGCGGCCAGAGCGCCGTACTGAGCCGGGACGGGCGGAGAGATATAGACGTTCTGAGCCAGTCTGGTGACGGCATCCACGGCCCACTCGGGGCATACCAGCCAGCCCAGCCGCCAGCCGGTCATCCCGAACGTCTTGGAGAAGCTGTTGACGACGAAGACGTCGTCGGAACTGCTCAGCGCGGTGGACGGAGCCGTGTCGTAGACGAGCTCCCCGTACACCTCGTCGACGAAGCACAGTGCGCTTCGGTTCGCCGTCCACCGAACAAGGTCGGCCACATCGGCGGCCGGAATGGCGGTTCCGGTCGGATTGGATGGCGTGCCGACGAGAACGCCTCGCGTCTGGTCGCTCCACATCCGCGCGGCCGAATCGATGCTCAGCTGATAGTTGTCGGCCGGACCCACGCGCGCTCCCACCGGCTTGGCGCCGTAGAGCCGGATCAGATTGCGGTTGCACGGGTAGCCAGGATCTGTCATGACAACCTGATCGTCGGCGTCGAGGGTGGCGCCAAACGCCAGCAGGAGGGCGGCCGACCCTCCGGACGTGACCACGATCCTGCTGGCCGGCACGCGCGTGCCAAAGCGCGTGGCGTAGTACTCGCTGATCGCCTCCCGCAGCTGCGAAATGCCAAGTGAGGAGGTGTAGTGCACGTGACCGTCGGCGATCGCCTTGCTGGCCGCGTCGACCACCGGCGCGGGCGTGCCGAAGTCCGGCTCACCCGCCACCAGCTGGACCACTGAGCGGCCCGTTGCTTGGACCTGCCACGCCCGCTCCATCACCTCGACGACCCGGAACGGCGCGATCGCGTCCATGCGGACCGCCAGGCGTTGCTCGGCGAGCCGCGACATCGGCGCATCCTATCGAGGCGCCCACGATTCGAACGCATCTCAGCCCGTAGGCGGGCAGCGCTGATCGGGCTTGTGCCGCAGGCGGTACTACCTGCCGTCCGGGCGAACGCGCAAGCGGCGCGGCGGTCAGGGCCGCCGCGCCGCTCTGATGACGCGCGCTAGTTGCCGGCCTTGGCCTTCGCTGCGATCGTCGCCTGCGCGGCGGCGACGCGTGCGATCGGCAGGCGGAACGGCGAGCAGCTGACGTAGTTGAGTCCCACCTTGTGGAAGAACTGGATCGACTCCGGGTCGCCGCCGTGCTCACCGCAGACGCCGAGATGGAGGTCCGGCTTCGCGGCGCGTCCGCGCTCCACCGCCAGCTCCACGAATGCGCCGACGCCCTCCTGGTCGATCGTCGCGAACGGGGAGCCGTTGAGGATCTTCTTATCGATGTACTCGGGGATGATCCCCTTCTCGACGTCGTCACGCGAGAAGCCGATCCCGCATTGCGTGAGGTCGTTCGTACCGAACGAGAAGAAATCGGCCGTACGCGCGATCTGACCGGCGATCACGCACGCGCGCGGTAGCTCGATCATCGTGCCGATCAGGTAGTCCTTCGGGTAGTCCAGTCCCTCCTCCGCGCCGAGCTCGAGCACGCGCTCGCGCATGAACTCGAACTCGCCGATGTAGGCGACCAGCGGGATCATGATCTCGAGCAACGGCGCCGCACCGCTGCGCTCGCGCACCGCTTTCGCGGCGCGCAGGATCGCCCGGATCTGCATGTCGTAGATCTCCGGGTGGATCACACCGAGGCGGACGCCGCGTGTGCCGAGCATCGGGTTGGTCTCGGCGAGCGAGCGCACGATATCGAGCTGATGCTCGAGGTCGTCGCTCGGACCCGTCTTCTCATACCGCGCCTTGACGATCTCTTCATTCAGATCGATCGCGGACGGCAGGAACTCGTGCAGCGGCGGGTCGAGCAGCCGGATCGTGACCGGGCGGGCGCCCATCGCCTCGAACAGCCCCTCGAAGTCGCTCTGCTGCAGCGGCAACAGCTCCTCCAGGGCGGCCTTGCGGCCCTCGAGGTCGTCGGCCATGATCATCGCGCGCATCTTCGGCTGGCGGTCGGCGGCCATGAACATGTGCTCGGTGCGGCACAGCCCGATCCCCTGGGCGCCGAACTCGACGGCGCGTACGGCGTCGTCGGGCGTGTCGGCATTGGCGCGCACGCCGATGTCGCGCAGCTCGTCGGACCACTTCAAGACCGTCTCGAAGTTGGCGTCGATCTGGCTCTCGATCAGCGGCACGTCGTCGGTCGTGACGCGGCCGGTCGAGCCGTCGATCGCGATGAAGTCACCTCCGTGCAGCAAGAGGCCACCGGCGCGTACCTCTCCGGTGCGCAGGTTGATCTCGATGCCGGAGGCGCCCGTGACGGCCGGACGGCCCATGCCGCGGGCGACCAGCGCCGCGTGCGAGGCCTTGCCGCCCTCGGAGGTCAGGATCCCCACCGCCGCGTGGAAGCCGGCGACGTCGTCGGCCTCCGTGAACGGCCGCACGAGCACGACCTGCTCACCCCGGGCAGCGGCCGCGACCGCGTCGGGGGCAGTGAACACGATCTTGCCCTTGGCCGCGCCCGGCGACGCCGCGACGCCGGTGGCGATCACGTTGTACTTCGCGTCCGGGTCGAACGACGGATGCAGCAGCGCGTCCAGCGAGTCCGCGTCGATCGTCGCGATCGCCTCGGCCCTGGTCAGCAGCCCTTCGTTGGCTGCATCGACCGCGAAGCGCACCGCCGCCTGCGCGGGGCGCTTCGCGTTACGCGTCTGCAGCATGTACATGCGGCCTTCCTCGACCGTGAACTCCGTGTCCTGCATGTCCTTGTAGTGGGCCTCGAGCTTGCGCAGGATCTCGTAGAGATCCTTTGCGGTCTGTGCGTTCCAGGCGGCCAGCTCGTGCAGGTCGGTCGGCGTGCGCACCCCGGAGACGACGTCCTCGCCCTGGGCGTTCTCGAGGAAGTCACCCGACGGCGTCGGCTCGCCGGTCACCTCGTCGCGACTGAAAGCCACTCCTGAGCAGGAGGTCTTGCCCTTGTTGCCATACACCATCTGCTGCACGTTGACGGCCGTGCCCCAGTCGTCGGGAAGCTTGTTGATACGCCGGTAGGCGATCGCCCGCTCGCCCATCCACGAGTCGAACACGGCGCGGACCGCTTGCTCCAGCTGCTCGCGCGGGTCGCTCGGGAAGTCATACAGCTTCTTGAACGCCTCGGTCAGCTCCTGCAGGGCGTCGGCGTCGAGCTCGGTGTCGAGCTTCACGCCTCGAGCGCGCTTGACGCGCGCGATCTCGTCCTCGAACAGCTCTCCGGCAACGCCGCGCACGACGTTGCCGAACATCTGCGTGAAGCGCCGGTAGCAGTCCCACGCAAACCGCTCGTCGCCCGTGCGCGCCGCCAGCCCGGCCCGGGAAGCGTCGTTGAGCCCGAGGTTCAGCACCGTGTCCATCATGCCCGGCATCGAGATGCGAGCGCCCGAGCGCACTGACACGAGCAACGGGTCGTTCGGGTCGCCGAGCTTCTTGCCGGCCAGCTTCTCCAGCCGCTCGAGTGCCGCATCGATCTGCTCGTCCATGCCCGCCGGCGGCGTGTTGGCGCCGCGCATGTAGGCGACGCACGCTTCGGTCGTTATTGTGAAACCCGCGGGCACCATCTCGGCGCCCAGCACGCGGGTCATTTCGGCGATCCCGGAGCCCTTGCCACCGAGCGTGTCGCGCATCTCCCGCGAGCCTTCCGCGAAGTCATACACCCACTTGGTCGCGCCCTTGGCGGCGCCAGCAGTCTCCTGCGGTGCTTGTGTGGCCATTCCCTCTTCTCTCCAATAGCTGAAAGGTCGACAAAAGCCTACGCGCGTTCGGGCGCGAGCAGCATCCTGACACGTCTACCAGCGGTTTTCCCGCAAGATGAGACGACCCGAGGCGCAACTGCCCCGGACCCTCGATCTGGCCCCTGCGGGCTTGCCCAACAGGATACCGGCGCGGCCCTATGTGCGCTGGGCTTCTGGGCAGCTCAGGTGTCTCTGCGCTCCAGAATCTCAGGCGTCCCGGCGTTGGAAGAGATACAGCGTGCCGGCGGCCGCGATCACGGCGTAGATCAGGATCAGAAGCAGCGCGCGCGAGTATGTCGTGGAGCTCGTGCCGCCGTGGGCAACTGCGCTCAGCAGCTGACCCGGTAGCCAGCGGTCGCCGTTCGTCCACAGCGCGTTGACGATGATCGCCTCACCGGGCAGCGCGTACGCGATCCCGAGCGTGATCGCGACCGCCGGCGAGCGCAGGATCACCGCGAGCGCGGTCCCCAGCACGCCATAACCGAGCATCGTCAGGTAGACGCGAAACAGCGCATGGAAGGTGTCGCTGGACCCCTTGCTCGATGTCCAGGCGGACGTGTCAACGCCCTTTCCGGGGCCGATCGCGAAAGCGATGATCGCAGCGATGGCGAACGCGAGGATCAGTGCGATCAGCACGAACAGCGCCAGCGCCAGGAACTTGCCGCACAGCAATTTGCTCCTCGCGGGCTGACGCACGAGCAGGTTGCGCAGCGTGCCGAGGCTGTATTCGGTCGCGGTTGCACCAGCGAACAGCGCCAGCGCAACGATCCCGAATAGCGACGACACGTCGACGATGCCGTGCACGAGACCGTTGGCCTGCGAGAGCTCCGCGACGGTGATCCGGAAACCGTGGCCGTGGAAGCCAGGCTGGATGACCTTGACGGCCCGCTGGAACGTGAAGAACGTCGCAATCGCGCTGAAGAACAGCATCCCACCGAGGCCCCAGATCAGCATCGATCGGCGCCGGAGCTTGACCCATTCGCTGGAAAGCGACGCGAGCATCAGCTGTGTCCCGCGGCTTTCGCCCCGGTGATCGCGAAGAACGCCTCCTCGAGCGATGCGCGCGTGGACTGCAGGCCCTTGAGTGTGATCCCGGCCGCCATCGCCTGGCGGTTGAGCTCCGCTGCCCATTCCTCGCCGGCATGCACGCGGACCGAGTCGCCGGTGAGCTCGCTGCGGTGACCCGACTGCTCGCACAGCGCGGCGAGCGCGATCGCGTCGTCGGCGTGCTCCGGCGTCGCCAGCAGCTCGGAGTGCTGGGCGTCGAGCAGCTCGCCGACGCTGCCCTGGAACAGGGTCGCGCCGCGATCGATCATCACCAGGTGGTCGCAGACCGCTTCGATCTCGGCCAGCAGGTGGCTCGAGACGAACACGGTGATCCCCCTGTCGGCGAGGTCGCGCATGATCACCCGCATCTCACGGATGCCGGCCGGGTCGAGCCCGTTCGTGGGCTCATCGAGGATCGCCAGCTCCGGATCGGGCAGCAGCGCCGCGGCGACTCCGAGCCGTTGCTTCATGCCGAGCGAATAGGTCTTGACAGGGTCCTTGCCACGCTCGCGCAGGCCGACGAGCTCCAGCACTTCGGCGATCCGGCGACGGTCGATCCCGCCCAGGCGGGTCAGCACTTCGAGGTTGCGTACGCCGGACAACGTCGGATAGAACGCCGGCGCCTCGATCAGTGCGCCGACCCGCGGCAGGTAGGCGCCTGGGTGGGTGATCGGGTGGCCGAGCACCTCCGCGGTTCCGGCCGTCGGACGGATCAGCCCGAGCAGCATCTGGATCGTGGTGGTCTTGCCCGCGCCGTTAGGGCCCACGAACCCGCTGACCACACCGGACGGCAGCTCGATGTCCACCTTCTCAACGGCGCGCAGCTCGCCGTAGTGCTTGGTGAGGCCGTTGGTGACCACGGCTGGTCCGTTGCGGGCTGGGCTGGAGGTGGTCATACCGTCGCTTGAATCGTGAGTGACTCGCCTCCCCAGGCCAAGTGACGTCATCCTATCGTCATGAACTTCGCACGTGATGTTGTGGACGGCGCCGACCCTCAGCGTCTGGCGATGATCGAACTGGCGCGCGACGGCAGCCGCCGCGAGTGGTGCTTCGGGGAGGTCTCACAGCGAAGCGCTGCGCTCGCCGGGACGCTCACGCGCCTCGGCGTCGAGCGCGGAGACGTCGTGATGACGCTGATCGGCAACCGGCCGGAGTGGGTCCTTGCGATGGTCGCCTGCTTCCGCATCGGCGCGATCGCGCTGCCGTGCAACGAGCAGCTGCGCGCCCATGACCTGGAGCTGCGGCTCGCTGCCGCGTCGCCGAAAGTGATCCTCGTCGACGCGCGCGATCTCGGCGAGCTCACCCGGGCCAGGCCCGACTGCCGCGTGCTGAGCATCCCCGACGAGTCACTGTTCGCAGGCGAGGCGTCCCCCGCGGCTGAGCTCGAGCCCAGCGACGCGTGCCTGATCACCTTCACCAGTGGCACCGTTGGCGAAGCGAAGGGGATCGTGCACGGGCAGCGCTACCTGCCCGGGCAGCGCTTGCAAGCCGAGTACTGGCTAGGTGGCGGACCGGGTGCGCTGGTCTGGTGCACCGCGGCCAGTGGCTGGTCCAAGTCGGCCCGCAACGTGTTCATCGCGCCGTGGATCACCGGGGCTGCGGCGTTGCTGCACGACGGCAGGTTCGATCCGCACGAGCGCCTGGAGATCCTCGCTCAGGAGGGCGTCAACGTCCTCTGCATGGCGCCGACCGAGTACCGCGTGATCGCCAAGCGCGCCGAGATCAAGCCATTGCCGGCGCTGCGCGGCCTGGTGGCGGCAGGCGAGGCGCTGAACCCCGAGGTGCTGCGCACCTTCCGTGAGACGACCGGCCTGGAGATCCGTGATGGCTACGGACAGACGGAGACCGGCCAGCTAACGGGGATGCCGGTCGGGGCGGCGGTGCGGCCCGGCTCGATGGGGCTGCCGCTGCCGGGCGTGCAGCTGGCGATTGATGACCACGAGCTGGTCCTCAGCGACCCCACCTCGGACCCGACCTTCTTCGTCGGCTACCTCGGTGGGCGCAGCGCGCCGCTCGACGTCCCGTGGCGCACCGGCGACCGGGTCCACCGTGACGAAGACGGGTACCTCTACTTCGAGGGGCGCGCCGACGACGTGATCATCTCCGCGGGTTACCGCATCGGCCCCTTCGAGGTCGAGTCGGCGCTGGTTTCGCATCCGGCCGTATTCGAGGCGGCGGTCGTGGCGGCGCCCGATGAGGAGCGCGGTGCCGTCGTGCGCGCAGTCGTCGTGTTGCGCGAGGGCTTCGCTGCCGGGCCCGAGCTCGCGCGTGAGCTGCAGGACCACGTCAAGGTGCAGACCGCGCCATACAAGTACCCGCGGATCGTTGAGTTCGCACCTGAGCTGCCGAAGACCGCCAGCGGCAAGATCCGCCGCGCCCTGCTGCGGACCGAGCATTTCGGGAGCTGACGGCGCCGGGGCCGGCGCTCGCAAACGCGAGCCTAGCCTGCGCGCGCCGCAATCCCGGCCAGCATGGTCGGATTAGGCTAGGCTAAGCGCCGATGAGCTCAGGGCGGCCAGTGATCGGCATCGTGACCGCGGTCGAGCAGGCGCGCTGGGGCGTCTGGAACACGCCAGCCGCGCTATCGCCGCTTGGTTACACGAACGCGGTGCAGCGCGCCGGCGGCCTCACGATCATGATCCCGCCCGATCCGCAGCTGGCCGAGGACCCGAACCAGATCCTCGACCTGATCGACGGTCTGCTGCTGGCCGGCGGCAGCGACATCGGCCCATCCAGCTACGGGCAGACGCCGCATCCGGAGACGGGCGGGGTTGTCCCGGCGCGCGACGCGGTCGAGCTCGCGCTCACGCGTGCCGCGCTGAAGCGTGATCTGCCGGTGCTCGGCATCTGCCGCGGTATGCAGCTGCTGAACGTCGCCTGCGGCGGCACGCTCGTGCAGCACGTTCCGGACCTGGTCGGTCACGGCGAGCACCGTCGCCACCCCGGCAGCTTCGACGGCTCCGAGCACGACGTCACGCTTGACCCCGGGTCGCTGGCGGCTCGCGCCACCGGCGAGCATCTGCATCTGACCATGTCCCACCATCACCAGGGGGTCGATCTGGTCGGCGAGGGGCTTGTGGTGACCGGGCGCTCGACGCTCGACGACCTGCCAGAGGCGATCGAGGCTCCCGCGAGAACCTACGTGCTCGGGGTGCAGTGGCACCCCGAGGCCGACGATACCAGCACCGTCGTGGCCTCCCTCTTGCAGGAGGCGTTCGCGTACCGTAGCCGCCGCGGCTAGGTCCGCAAGGACGGCACCGACCCGCTCGACTGGCCCGTGGCGCCGCGCTACCCCTGGGGGGACCTTCCAACCGAGTTGCAGGAGTTGCTGCGGACCGGCCTGCCGAGCGTGGTCGACGAGGTGATCGCAGCCGTCCGCTCGGAGGTCCCGGAGTACGCTCGGCCTCTGGAGGGCGAGTTCGGGACGCTGATCTACGACGGCGTCCGGGTCGCGCTCGAGCAGTTCGTAGGGCTGATCGGTTCCGAGCAGGACGTACCCGATCCGGCGATGGCCAAGGCACTGGGGCGGGGTGAGCATCGTGCCGGGCGCGCGCTCGACGCGCTGCAATCCGCATACCGAGTGGGAGCGCGGGTCGCGTGGCGGGAGATGGCGCTGATCGGGGCCGCCGAGGGGATCGAGCCGACCA
The DNA here is from genome assembly GCA_052147535.1 of Solirubrobacteraceae bacterium. Taxonomy (GTDB): domain Bacteria; phylum Actinomycetota; class Thermoleophilia; order Solirubrobacterales; family Solirubrobacteraceae; genus Palsa-465. The sequence goes on from JBKQKK010000200.1 coordinate 24,568, forward strand.
CGATGTACAAGCTCGCGGAGGCGATCTTCGCCTACATCGATCGGTGGGCAGCGGCTTCGGTAGCGGGCTTCACCGCAGCGGAGGCGATCCACGCCGGCGCCCTGCAGGCGCGCCGGCACGCGCTGCTGGAGCTGCTCGCGAGCGACACGCCCCCCGACCGCGCCGAGCTCGAGCGTCGTACGGAGGCGGCCGGCCTCGCGCCGCCGCCGCGCCAGGTGGCCGCGCTGGCCGTGGGTGTGAGCGACCCGGCGCAGCTCGCGCGCAGGCTCCCGTCAGGCTCGATCGGCGCGGCGGTCGGTGCCGTCGGGGTCGTGCTGATCGGCGATCCCGATGGCCCCGGACGGCCGGCGCAGACGCGTGGCGCCCTGCGCGATCGTCGAGCTGTGCTCGGGCCGACCGTCGCTTGGGAGCAGGCGGGCGCGTCGGTGCGTCGCGCGCTGCTCGCCTGGCCGCTGCACGTTGCCGGCGGGCTCGGCGAGCAGACGCTTGCACGCACCGACGATCACCTGGTGACGCTCCTGCTGGCTGCCAGCCCGCGGCTTACCGACGACCTGATCGAGCGCAGCCTCGGCGCGCTGAGGGAGATGACAGCGGGCGCGCGAGAGCGTGCGATCACGACCCTACGGGCGTGGCTGGACGCGCACGGGGACGTGTCGGCGACCGCGGAGGCGCTCCATGTCCATCCGCAGACGGTGCGCTACCGACTCAGCGGTCTGCGTGAAGCGTTCGGTGACCGGGCACTGGATGATCCCGCCGGGCGGCTCGAGCTAGCGCTGGCGCTTCAGGCCGCAACGGCGTTCAGCCGCTTCGCGCCGGAGGCGCTCGACGCCGGCTTGGGCTTGGACTTGGGCTCGGGCTCGGACTCGGAGGTAGCCGCGCCTGGGTCAGTCGCGCCCCCGCCCGGGAACGCATAGCGCGCGATCCGCAGCAGCACCTCGCCATACTGCGAGACGAACGGGCCGCTGGTGTACGGCAGCTCGTAGCGCTCGCAGAGCTCCCGCACGCGCGGTGCGATCTCGTGGTAGCGGTTGCTGGGTACGTCCGGGAACAGGTGGTGCTCGATCTGGTAGGAGAGGTTGCCCGTCATGGTGTGTAACAGCGGGCTGCCGTCGATGTTCACCGAGCCGAGCATCTGGCGCACGTACCACTCGCCGCGGGTCTCGTTCGCGAGTTGCTCCTCGGTGTATTCGAAGGTCTCCGCACCGCTGGGGAAGTGCCCGCAGAAGATCACGGCCTGCGCCCAGGCGTTGCGTGCGATGTTGGCTGTGAACGAGCCGAGGAACGCCGGCACCGCTGAGGGACCGGCGAGCGCGGGCCACACGATGTAGTCCTTGACGATCTGCTTGCGCGCCTTGCCCGCGAGCCGCAGGACGTCGCGCTTGACAGCCGACCACGGCTTGCGCCCGTGCCAGGCCTCGTCGAACTCGGTGTCGTGGATCGCCACGCCCCATTCGAAGAACGCCGCCATCAGCCAGTGGTACAGCGGCTGCGCGAGGTAGATCGGGTGCCACGGTTGCTTGGGGTCGATGCGCAGGATCTCGTATCCGAGGTCGCGGTCCTTGCCAACGATGTTGGTGAACGTGTGGTGCTCGAAGTTGTGCGTGTGCTTCCAGCCGTCGGCGGGCGAGACGTTGTCCCACTCCCATGTGGAGGAGTGGATGTCGGGGTCGCGCATCCAGTCCCACTGGCCGTGCATCACGTTGTGACCGATCTCCATGTTCTCGAGGATCTTCGCCACCGACAGCGCCACCGTTCCAGCCAGCCAGGCAGGCGGGAACAGCGACACCAGCAGTGCCGCGCGCCCGCCCAGCTCGAGCGTCCGCTGGGTCTTGACGAGGTTGCGGATGTAGCGTGCGTCATCCTCGCCGAGATCCGCAACCACCTGATCGCGGATTGCGTCAAGCTCCGTGCAGATCTGGTCGAGCTGTTCTGGCGTCAGACGTTCGATGGGGCTAACGGTCATCTACGTACTCCACTCCTCAAAGTTCGATCTCGACGGCGCCGGCGGCGGCCGAGCAGCAGGTTCGGATCATCTGGTTCTCGGCGAGCTGCAGCTCGCCCGTGCGCAGGTCGCGCACAGCGCCCGCGGTCAGCCGGCCGGCGCAGCTGTTGCAGATCCCCATCCGGCAGCCGCACGGCAGCAGCAACCCGGCCTCCTCGCCGGCAACGAGGATCGGCGTGGCGCCGTCGGCCTGCAGCTCGCGACCGCTACGGGTGAAGCGGACGCTGCCGCCTTCGCCTGTGACCGCTGCGAGGACGGGCCGGAATTGCTCGATCCTGAGCTGGTCGGGCCGGTTGAGTGTGGACTGCCAGTGCTCGGTGAGGGCGTCCATCAGGCCGGTCGGCCCGCAGGCCCAGGTGTCGCGCTTGGGAAGGTCGTCGACGAGCCCGGTGAGGCGGTCGACCGTGAACAGGCCGTCGTTGTCGTCGAAGTGCTCGTGCAGGAGGTAGCGCTCCGGGCCCTGGCGGCGGGCGAGCCGCCGCAGCTCATCGCCGAAGATCGCCTCCGGCCGGTTTGCGGACAGGTGGATGTGGATGACGTTGCGCAGCGCGTCGCGCGCGGCAAGGTCGCGCAGCATCCCGGCGACCGGAGTGATGCCACTGCCGGCGGTTAGGAACAGGACGCGGCGCGGGAGCTGGTCGGGCAGCGTGAACTCGCCCGTCGGCGGTCCCAGCCGCACGACGTCACCGACCTTGGTCCGGCGGACGAGCTGGTTGGAGACGAGGCCGTCCGGGATCGCTTTGACGGTGATCGCGATGCGCTGACGCCGGCCGCTGCGCAGCGAGGTCAGCGAGTAGGTACGCCAGTGGCGTACACCGTCGACGTCGACGCCGACGCGCACGTACTGTCCCGGAATGTGCGCAGGCCAGTCCGAGGGTGTCCGCAGCCAGATCGTGGCGGCGTCGGCGGTCTCCGGCAGGACCGCATCGACAACCCCGCGCGGCTCGCGCCGGGACCACAGCGGGTTCAGGTAAGCGAGGTAGTCATCCGGCAGCAGCGGGGTCGTGAGCGTCTCGGCGGCACCGCGCAGGTACCGGCCGGGCAACGTAAGCGTTCCAAACATTGAATATGTACGATAACGCGCAGCACTAGCCAGTTCTACGTGATTGGACAACGTCTAGCACCTAGAACCTGTTGCAAAACACAAATCCAGCTCAGACCGGGGCGGTCAACAGCGACCCGCGATCGGCGTCAAACAGCGCATCCAGCGCCGCCCGCCGCCGCGCGCCTAGCTGCCCTCGAGCTCGGGCGGCAGCGCCTGCGGCCCGTCCGGGTAGAGCGCGGCGAGCTTCTCGGGGGTCATCTCGAGCGTGTTAGCGCCCTCTGCGGGCGCGCCGACCACGAGCCACAACGTCTCGCTGCCGGTGTCGTTGAAAACCTGTCGCACCGTTTCGGGCTCGACCAGCACCGCGGATAGGGGCGCCAGCGTCAGCAGCTGCTGATCGATCCGCATCCTGCCGGTACCCTCGAGCACAACGTACAGCTCGTGCTGGCGGAAATGGCGGTGGCGGGTCGATGCCTGCCCTGGCGCCAGACGCCACAGGCGCGCGCCGAAGGTCTCCGCGCCGAGTTGCTTGGCAAGATCGGTGTTCTGCACCCCCATCTGATTCGAGGGGCGCCAGAAAGCCTCGCTCGCCGAAATTACCGAGAAGCCCATGAAGTGGCGGAGCTCCCGACGATTAGCGACGGCGCTCCTCGACGCTCAGGTCCGCGGGCAGTGGCAGCTCCTGTGGTGGAGCTCCGGCGCTGTCGTCCCATGACGCGAACGCCTCGCCATCGCGGCCGCTGTGCTCGCCCTCGCCCCCGAGCGCGATCAGCACGAGCTTGCCTGGGCCGAGGTTCACGAGCTGGCGGCGAACTGGCGGCGCGACTCGAATCAACTCGCCCTGATCGAGTTGCTGCGCCTCACCTTCGATGATCAGCGTCAGCTGACCTTCGAGTACGAGGTAGACCTCCTCCTGGCGATGATGGCGGTGGATCCGCCCGCGTTGCCCGGGCGCCAGGACCATCTGGTTGAGCCCGAAAGAGCTGACGCCGAGCTGACGCCGGAGCGCCACGAAGCGCTCGTCGGTATCGAGGTCCAGGCGAGCGCGTGTCGTTCCGTCTTGCATGCGCGCATCTTCGCACGTCGCCCAGGCGCGTTCCAGCGCGCCCGTCCGTCCGTCCGCCCGTACGTCCGCGCGTCCGTGCGTCCGCCTGTCCGTGCGTCGGCCCCTCGGCCCGTCCGCGTCGTCGTCAATCCGCCAGCGCCACGACCGCGTCGATCTCGACCTGGGCTCCGCGCGGCAGCGCCGCGACCCCGATCGCGACTCGCGCTGGCGGGTCTGACTCGAAGAACGATGCGTACACCTCGTTAACTGCCCCGAACGCCGACATGTCCGTCAGGTAGACGGTCAGGCGCACAGCGTCAGCGAGGCTCGCGCCGGCCGCAGCGCAGACGGCCGCGAGGTTCTCGAGGCAACGGCCCGCCTGGTCTGCGGGGGTCGATCCACGGAGTTCGCCGCTCGCCGGATCGAGCGGGATCTGCCCGGAGCAGAACAGCAGGCCGCCGGACCGGACCGCATGCACATAGGGACCGACCGCCGCCGGGGCGTCGGGGGCGTGCACGGACTGACGGTTGGCTGGCACTGATCTCCTCCTGAAGGTCGATGAAGCCCGTAGCCTATTGCGCATGGGCAGTCACGGGAACGCCGCGAGCGCGAATCGGTTGGCGTACGAGGCGTCGCCCTACCTGCGTCAGCACATGCACAACCCGGTCGACTGGTTCCCCTGGGGCCGGGAGGCGCTCGCGCTCGCGCGGGAGACGGACCGCCCGCTGCTGGTTTCGATCGGCTACTCCGCCTGTCACTGGTGCCACGTGATGGCGCATGAGAGCTTTGAGGACGTCGAGATCGCGGCGCTGATGAACGACAACTTCGTCTGCGTCAAAGTCGATCGTGAGGAGCGCCCGGATGTCGATGCGATCTGCATGGAGGCGTGCCAGCGGATGACCGGCCAGGGCGGCTGGCCGCTGAACACTTTCCTGACTCCCCAGCAGACGCCGTTCTTCGCCGGCACGTACTTCCCGCCGCAGGCGCGGCACGGCCTGCCAAGCTGGCGGATGGTGCTGGAGGCGATCGCCGATGCATGGGGACGTCGGCGATCGCAGGTCGTTCAGCAGGCAGAGCAGATCGCGCGAGTGCTCGGCGCGACGGCACGCATCGACCCGGCCGCGCAGCCACCGGACGGCGGGTTGCTGAGCGAAGCGGTCGAAGTGCTGCGGGCGCGCTTCGATGCGGTGAACGGCGGCTGGGGCACCGCGCCGAAGTTCCCGCAGGCGTCGACGATCGAGTTCCTGCTCGCCCGCGGCGAGCGCGACCTCGCGCTCGCCGCGCTGCGCGCGATGGCCGCCGGCGGCATCTACGACCAGGTCGGGGGAGGCTTCGCGCGTTATGCCGTCGACGCCACCTGGACGGTGCCTCACTTCGAGAAGATGCTCTACGACAACGCGCTGCTCGCACGGGCATATCTGCACGGCTGGCAGGTCAGCGGCGAGGAGCGCCTACGGCGCGTCTGCTGCGAGACGCTTGACTGGGCGCTACGCGAGATGCGCGGCGAGGAGGGTGGCTTCTGCGCCGCGCTCGACGCCGACTCTGAGGGCGTCGAGGGGCGCTTCTATGTCTGGGATCTGGACGAGCTGCGCGCGGCGCTTGGCGACCGCGAGCTCGCCGACGAGGCGGTGGCGTATTTCGGCGTCAGCGTGCAAGGGAACTTCGAGCACGGCCACAGTGTGCTGGAGGGACGCGGACCACAGCCGGCACGCTTGCCCGAGATCCGCTGCAAGCTCTACGGCGTGCGTGCCGCGCGGGTCCGGCCGGGGCTCGACGACAAGCGGCTAACGAGCTGGAACGCGCTGATGATCGCGGCGCTGGCGGACGCCGGTGCGGTCCTGCAGCGGACCGATTACCTGGAGGCCGCGCGCGCATGCGCGGCCTTCGTGCTGCACTCCCTGCGCGACGAGCGTGGGCAGTTGCTACGCACCTGGAAGGACGGTCAAGGCCGGGTCGAGGCCTACCTGGAGGATCATGCGTTCCTGCTGGATGCGCTGCTCGTTCTGTACGAAGCGACGTTCGAGGAGCGCTGGTATCGCGAGGCGGTGGCGCTGGCGGACACGATGATCGCGCGCTTCTCGGACCCCGAGCGCGGCGGCTTCTTCACGACCGCGGCCGACCGTGAGCAGTTCGTCGCGCGCCGTAAGGACCTTGACGACATGCCGATCCCGTCCGGCAACTCCGCCGCCGCGTTCGCGCTGCTGCGCCTCGCGCGGCTCTCGGGCGAGGACGCCTACGAGCGCCACGCCGAGGGTGTGCTGCGCCTGCTGGCGCCGCTTGCTGCCGATCAGCCGCTCGGGTTCGCTGCGCTTCTGCGGGCTTGCGATTTCCATCTGGCGAGCGTGCGCGAGGTCGCGATCGTGGGCGACGACGCGAGTGGCGCCGGCTTGCTGGCCGACGCCGTCCGGGCTCGCCTACGCCCGCACATCGTGCTCGCCGGCGGTCCTGCCCCGAACGGTGCCGCGGGCGAGGGTACGGGCGCGGCGGACGCCGGGGGGGGCCCGGACGAACGCGCGGATGCGGGCGCAGGCGAGCTTCCAGGTGCAGGCGGCGGCGTCCCGCTGCTGGCCGGTCGCGGGCTCGTCGACGGCCGCGCCGCCGCCTATGTTTGCGAGCACTTCGCTTGCCTGGCGCCCGTGACCGACGTCGCGGCGCTGGAGCAGCTGCTGGCGCCAGGCGCGGGCGGGGGCGGGGGCGGGGCGTAGCTCGCTGCCGCGGTTGGGGCGCAGCTGCCTTAGAGCACCGGTAGGTAGCGGTTCAGCTCCCAGGGCGTGATCTGGACGCGGTAGTCGTCCCACTCCCGGCGCTTGATCTCGATGTAGCGGTTGAAGATGTGCTCGCCGAAAGTGCGCAGCACGATCTCCGACTGGGCGGCCAGCTCGATCGCTTCGCCGAGGTTCTCTGGAAGCTGCTCGATCCCGAGCCGTCGCCGCTCGTCTGCCGAGAGGTTGTAGAGGTTCTTCTCCATCGCGTCCGGCAGCTCGTAGCCGTGCTCGATCCCCTCGAGCCCGGCTTGCAGCAGCACCGCGAACGTCAGGTAGGGGTTGCATGCCGGATCAGGGCAGGTGAGCTCCAGCCGCGTCGCGCGCTCCTTGCCGGGGTGATACAGCGGGATCCGCACGAGCGCGGAGCGGTTGCGGCGCGACCAAGCGACATAGACGGGCGCCTCATAGCCGGGGACCAGGCGCTTGTAGGAGTTGACCCACTGCGCGAACACGGCGCAGATCTCGCGCGCGTGGCGCAGCTGGCCGGCGATGAACGCCTTGGCGACATCCGAGAGGAAGTAGGCATCGTCGGCGTCGAAGAAGGCATTGCGCTGACCGCGGAACAGCGACTGGTGGGTATGCATGCCGGAGCCGTTGCGGTCGAACATCGGCTTGGGCATGAAGGTCGCGTGACAGCCGTACTTCATCGCGTACTCCTTGACCGTGATCCGGTAGGTCATGCAGTCGTCGGCCATTTTCATCGCGTCCGCGTAGCGCATGTCGATCTCGTGCTGGCTCGGGCCCGCCTCGTGGTGGGTGTACTCGGTGGCGATACCGAGCTGCTCGAGCGCTAGAACCGTCTCGCGCCGCAGGTCAGACCCGGCATCGAGCGTCGTCAGGTCGAAGTAGCCCCCCTCGTCGAGAACCTCGGTCGACTTCGAGTCCTTGAAGTAGAAGTATTCGAGCTCCGGTCCGACGTAGTAGTGGTCGAAGCCCATCGCCTCGGCACGCTCCACGGCCCGCCGCAGCACGTGCCGGGGATCGCCCTCGTAAGGTGTCCCCTCAGGTGTCAGGACGTCGCAGAACATGCGTGCGACTCCGGCTTCCTGCGGCCGCCACGGCAGCACCGCGAAAGTGCTCGGGTCGGGCATCGCGATCATGTCCGTCTCCTCGATCGCGTTGAAGCCAGTGACCGACGAGCCGTCGAAGCCCATCCCGGTCTCGAACGCGTCGGCGAGCTTGGTGGCGTTGATCGAGAAGGACTTCAGCTGGCCGAGGATGTCGGTGAACCACAGCCTGATGAAGCGGATGTCGCGCTCGGCCGCCAACGCGATCACCTCTTCGGCTGTCAGCGGCGCGTCGGGCATGCGTTGGAACGTTACTTGCTGGCCCCGGCGGCTGAGTTCGTGCAGCTAGCCGGATGCGGGTTCTCAGCCCCCTCCCTCGGCTGCGCCTACGCGGGCGCAGCCGTCAGGCGGCCGTCGCGTTACGGCTCAGCCAGCGGGCGGCCCAGCGCTGCAGCTCGGACAGCGCCGGCTCGAGCTCAAGGCCCATCACCGATAGGCGATATTCGACGCGGACCGGCGGGCCGGGGAGCACCCGGCGCTCGACGATCCCGCGCGATTCGAGCTCCTTCATGCGCTCCGACAGCAGCCGGTCCGATAGCTCGGGCACCGACTGGCCGATCTCGGAGAACCGCATCGGCCCGTCGACGTCCATCAGCACGCGGAGGATCGCGCCGGTCCAGCGCCGCCCGACGAGCTCGACCGCCTCGTGGTAAAGCGGGCAGCAGCCGCTCATGCGGGCGCCGGCACTGACAGCGGATTCATTGACGGACTCGCGAGCGCCAATCGGACTCGCGGCACTTTACGCTGCCTTTAGCGTCCTTGATGCTTCGCTGGAGCCATCCACTGGCACCTCTCCGGCGACGTTCACCATTGCCGCGAAGCTCTCGATCGCGACGGTGGCGATCGCCTCCAGCAGCTGCTCGTCGGACCAGCCCGCCTCGCGCGCCTCCTCGTGGAGATGCATCGGCGGGTGTCCATCGACCAGCAGCGCGTGTAGGTAGCACAGCAGCGCCGCCTCACCGGGGTCCTTGGAGTTGAACTTGCGTGCGGAGGCGACCTCATCGAGCCCGAGGCCGGCGCCACGCGCGGCCCGCGAGTGCATCACGATGCCCGGCTCGGAGCCGTAGTGCTCGGCGACCGCCAACGCGATCCGCTCGAGCGTGCCGAGCGACAGCTTGCCGTGGCGGAGCTCCGAGCGGAAGCGCGCGTAGGCGCGCAGCGCCGCGGGCGAGCCGGCGAGCACGCCAAGGAAGTTCGGCAGCTGGCCGCCTCCAGACAACGCCCCGCGCAGGACGGGAACCGAGCGCTCGGGTGCCGTGAGGTCGTCGTGGATGTCAAATCTGCTCATCGAAGTCTTCATAAGAACCACCAAAGGCCCTCTGCCGGGTAACGGCGGTCAGGAAAAAGGTGCTGACTCCTATACTTTGGAGACTAGCTTACGGTTGATAAGTGTAGCGGTGTTCTGGGGGTTTCACAAGAGGCGCCGACGGCTCGACCAAGTCGAGCGTGGCGGCGGCCTCCTGCCTCCGCTTCCACCTGCCAACTACTTTTATACGGACCCGGTTAAACGGCCCCTCATCGCCACCTCTCGAGATCGTAAGGAACTCAGGGCACGAGTTCCCCGCGGGCTCTCAGTGGCCGAGCATCAGCGCGACGTGCGCCGTCAGCACGGCTGCGTGCGAGCTGGTCGCGGCGCCGACCGCCAGCGCGATGCCGAGCAGCACCGCCCACATGGCGATGCGGTCGGGCTTGTGGCGGCTGCTGCGCGCGGGCAGGCTGCGCCGATTGAGATGGTCGTAGGTGCCAGTGGCGCGGGAGCGATCCGCGCCACGCCCCGTGATCGTGATCGTGCGCCGCGCGGGCGAGTTGCCGGCGGGCTCGATTGCAAGCTCGCTTCCGGAGGCGTCCGCGGGCCGCCGTTCGGCGACCGACACAGCCGTGCTCTGCGGGGCAGGAGCGCAAACGGGCTGGTCATCGACAGCGGCTCGCAGCTGGCGCCTCGGTGGTTCGGCGGTCCAGTCGTCGGCCGGGCGGGCGCGTCTACGGGATGGCCTGATCGCGGACGCGCCGGCGTCCGCCATCCAATCTTCGACCGGACGCCGGCGCGGGCGGGTCTTATTTTCTGCGTCACGAAGCCGTGGCGATCGGTATGGCGCGGTGCGCTCGTGTGGCGGCAAGTCAGACCGTCCTCTTTCTTTGGCTTGCGGGGTTAGCTGACGGGCTCGCGCCGAAAGAGCGGCGCTACGCGCAAACACGCGATTAGCCCCAACGAACTTGGGTCCCCCGCTTCCCCGCGCGAGCTGTCAGCTCACGCGGCGGGAATTCAGCATCTACGTACACGTAATTTACCAGCGTTCCCGGACGGACCGCGGGCTGGGTGCAAATGCGGTGGCGGGGAGGACCGCAGATGAAGGGCCCGCGGGCCCCCTAAGGCGACGGCGGCGCTACTCGTGTCCGGCGACGGCCGCGACGAACGCTGCGACCTGCTGGGCCTGCTTGCCTTCCACGACGTCCGCCGGCATCGTGCCCTCACCCAGGCACGTCGTCGGGGCCGTCGCCGATGGGGGATCGGCCAGGCAGCCATTGGCCAGCGTGTGCAGTATCAACGCCTCGGAAGGCTGCAGCTGGTCGAGGTTCGGACCAACCTTGCCCACCGCGTTGGCGGCGGCCAGCGTGTGGCAGATGCTGCAGTGCGCGCCGAACAGGACCCGTCCCTGCTTCTCGGCCGAGGTCAGCGTGACGTTGCCGATCTTGGCGCTTGCGTTGTCGTGGTTGCCGATCAGCATGATCGCCGGCACCACGGCGATGAACGCCACGTAGATGATCGCGATCGAGGCGTTGAAGGCCAGGCGTCCAACTCGGGTCGAGCCGGGCGGGCGGAGCTCCTTGGCCGCAGTGCGATTGCTACCGCGCCGGCCGACCAGGAAAAGTCCCCCGGCGAGGACCACCCAGAAAGCGATAAACACGAGTATGGCGAGCATTCAGACGGCACCATATCGTGAGCACGGCGATCGCGCATCACCGCGTCGACCTCGAACAGGTCGCTCCCTGGGTCCGCTGAGATTCGCGAAGCGATTCCCGATCATCGCCGCCTGCCGGCGGCGAAGCTCATCACCGCTGGCGCGACCGCGTGGAAGTCGTCGATTGCCGCCTGCTGCTCGGTCAGGCCGGCGCGAACCTGCTCGTCGAGAATCGAGAAGCTCTTGATCTGGGCGACCAGGCGGTCGGGCGCGGCGATCGTGCCGACCTTGTCCACGAGCACGTTGATCGCGCCGCCAGCGGCTGCGAACCGCTCGAGCTTGCCCTCCACCAGCAGGAGCGGCTCGGTCCGCACCGTCAGCCGGTGGCGCTCGTATACCTGGGGCGTCACGATCAGGTTGATCGTGCCGTGCTCATCCTCCAGCAGCACGAAAACGACGCCACCGGCAGTCCCCGGCCGCTGGCGCGCGACCACGAGTCCGCCCAGACTCACCCGCTTGCCATGGGGGAGCTGCGCGAGCTCGCGGCTGTCGACGCTCCCCGCCGGCAGGCGTCCCCGGAGCAGCGCCAGCGGATGGGCGCCGACGGTCAGGCCGGTGGTCCCGTAGTCAGCTAGCATCGACTCCCAGCCAGACAGCGCTTGCAACCGCGGCGGCGCCGGCAGGTCGAGCGGGAGGGCGAGCTGGACGCCGCCGGGCACGCTTCGCCCGGGGGTCGCGACGCCGAGCTGCCATAGCGCGAGGCGGCGCGTTGATCTGCCGGTGCTGCGGCCCACGAGCGAATCGCACGCTCCCGACCATGCCAGCAGCTCCAGCGACGATGACCGCGCACCGGCGCGCGAGGCCAGGTCAGAGAGGCTGCGGAAGCGGCCGCCGCGCTTACGCGACTGCACGAGCGCGGCGACCTCCTCGCCGCGCACTCCGCGGACGTAACCGAGCCCAACGCGGACGCGCGCGCCGGCGTCCATGCTGCACTCCGCCTCGCTCTCGTTGACGTCGGGCGCCAGCACCTCGATCGCGCGTCGCTGAGCCTCGTGCACGAGCGCATCCGGAGGGTAGAAGCCCATCGGCTGCTCGTTCATCAGCGCGCACAGGAACTCCGATCCGTAGTGGACCCGCAGCCACGTCGACTGATAGGCGAGCAGCCCGAACGCGGCGCCGTGCGCCTTCGGAAAGCCGAAGCCGGAGAAGCCGCGGATCTTCTCGAAGACCCGTTCGGCGGTGTCGTCATCGACTCCGTGCAGGCGCTTTGCGCCCGCCACGAAGCGCTTGTGATGGGCCTCGATCGCCGCCTCCGAGCGCTTGCGGCTCATCGCCCGCCGCAGTCCCTCCGCTTCGCCCGGGGAGAAGCCGGCGAACGCGATCGCGACCTCGAGCACCTGGTCCTGGAAGATGATCGTTCCGAGCGTCTCGTGCAGAGGGCCCTCCAGCGACGGATGCTCGTACGGGATGCGGTAGCCGGGGTCGACTCGCAGCCGCTGGCGGCGCTCGATGTAGGGGTTCACCGCGCCACCCTGGATCGGTCCCGGTCTGACGATCGCCACCTGGATCGTGATGTCCTTGAGGTTCTCCGGCCGCGTACGGCGCAGTGACTGCATCTGCGCGCGGCTCTCGATCTGGAAGACCCCGGTCGTATCGGCGCTCTGGATGCACTCGTAGGTGGCCGGGTCGTCGTATGGGATCCGGCTCAGGTCGATTCGCTCGGAGCGGGTGCGAGCGATCATCTCGACGCACCGCTCGACCGCTGACAGCATCCCCAACCCGAGCAGGTCGATCTTCAGGAAGCCGGCGTCCGAGCACGAGTCCTTGTCCCACTGCACGATCTGGCGCCCCTCCATCGCGGCCGGCACGATCGGGCAGCAGTCGATCAGCGGCCGGGTCGCGACGATCATCCCCCCGGAGTGCTGGGAGAGGTGACGCGGCAGCCCGTGCGCTTCGGCGGCGAGCTGCGCCAGCCAGCGCCAGCGCCCACCCTGACGTTTGCCGCCGAAGGTGCTCTCGATGTCCTGGGTGACGTTGCGCGAGTCCCATCCCTCGCTGCCCCGTGCCAGGCGCTCGATCTCTCCGGGGGGTAGTCCCAGCGCCTTGCCCAGCTCTCTGATCGCGCCGCGTGCGCGATATGTGGGAAAGGCCGCCACCAGTGCCGAGCGGTCTCGCCCATAGCGCTCGTGCACACGCGGGATCAGGGCCGCGCGGATGTCTCGCGGGAAGTCGAGGTCGATGTCGGGCAGCGAAGTCAGCTCCTCGTTGAGGAAGCGACCGATCATCAATTCGTTGGCGATCGGGTCGACGTGTGAGAGACCCGTCAGGTAGCAGACGATCGAGGAGACGCTCGAGCCGCGACCGCGGCCGGGTGGCAGCAGCCCCCGCGGCGAGCCGCCTCCGCCGCCTCCGCGTACCTCGGCGGCGACCTCGCGAGCGAGCTCGAGCATGTCGTGGTGCAGCAGGAAGAAGCCGGCGAGCTGCAGCTTCTCGATGATCCGCAGCTCTTCCTGCAGCCGGCCCGCGGCCAGCTCGCGCGTCTCGCGCGCCTCGCGCGCGTAACGGTCATGCAGTTGCGCGCTGCAGAGTCCGGCCAGCTGGGCCATCGCATCAGCGGTCTCGGAGCCCGGGTAGCGGTATCCGAGATCGCTGCACAGGTCGAACTGCAATCGAGCGGCCAGCTTCGCGGTCTCGGCGACGGCCTCCGGGTGCTCATGAAAGCGGGCCGCCATCGCCGCCGGCGACGCGATCACGTGGCTGCAGTTCCCGCGACGCTGAGGCTCAGAGGCTTCCAGCGTGCTGTGCAGCCGGATCGCCACGAACGCGTCCTGAAGTGGCGCGCGTGCATGCGCATGCGCGTGCACGTTCCCGGTCGCGACGCACTGCACGCCCAGCGCCGTCGCGAGCGCGGCCAACCGCCGGTTGCGTGCTCGATCGTCGCGCAGGAATGGTCGCTGCAGCTCGACTCGCAGGCAGTCCGGTCCGAACGCCTCGAGCAGCCGTCGCAGCGTGACCTCGTCCTGGACGCCGCGCAGAGCGCAGCCACTGAGGCAGACGAGACCCTCGGCATGGCCCAGGACATGGCCGAGGGCGACCTGTGCCTGCGAAGGGGCCCCGGGCTGATCGCGCGTGCGGGCGTGGGCGCGCGTCAGCAAGCGACAGAGGTTCGACCAGCCCCTTTGGTTTTCGACCAGCAGAGTCAGATGGCGTCCGTCATCGAGGTCGATCTCGGCGCCGTGAAGCGCGCGCAGCCCGAGCGCCCGAGCACTCACGGCGAACTCCATCGAGCCTGACAGGGAGTTGTGGTCGGTCAGCGCGAGCGCTTCATAGCCGGCGCTCAGCGCGGCGGCGACGAGATCGTCGGGAAGCGAGACGCCGTCGAGGAACGAGAAGGCCGAGTGGCAGTGGAGCTCGACATACATAGGCGAACATATGTTCGCCTATGTCGCGGATGAACGGCTCAGTAGCCGAACGGGCGCCGGAGCGCCGCCGGCGTCCCCTCGAACCTGCCGGAGACGGCAGATGCGCGAGCGACGGTCGCAGCGTATGCCTCGCAGGCTCGCTGCTCGCGGTCGAGTTCCTCAAGGTATGCCGCGTACCTGCGTGACTTTTCGTTGCGCGCTGATCCCGACCAGGTGCTGTAGGCGCCCTGAACGCGTTCGGCGTGCTTGTGCCACTCGACATAGGCGGCGACGACTTCGTCGAGTTGTTGTGCGTTGAGCGAAAGTGCGGCCATGTCCGAGTAATCGGCCGGAACGCACGGTTGCTTAGCGCTTCCGCGAAGATATGCGACACGTCGCCGCGGTTCTACGATTGACAGGCTGACTGCGGAGGGGATGCCCTCGGAGCAACGGGGCCTCCGCAGCCGTCGATTCTTGGCAAGCAAGGCGCTGGCTTAGACAAGCGAGCGCAGAAGGGACCAGGCAGCATGAGGATCACCGACGAGATGGTGAAGCGGGCTCTGGACGCCTGTGGTCGTGATAGCGGGGAGATCGGGCCGGTTCGGATGCGAGCCGCCCTGGAGGCCGCGCTCGCAGGGCTCGAGGACGAGCGTCCATCCGCCGACGTCCAGGTCCCGACATTGGGACTCTCCACGCGCGTGGTGAGGTCCGTGGCGAGGTACGACATCGAGACCGAGCTCGAGCAGATGGGGTGGCTCCGATGACGGACGCTCAAAGTCGCGAGAGCGGTCTCAGCAATGACGATGCCAAGCTTCCGCGAGCTGACGCGAGCAGCCTTACTAGACTCGTGGCGTGCTGATCCTGCCTCCTGGTCATGCCGAGGCCGTGTCGAACCAGCGGCGCTTGACCGGTCGCGAGCGGCGGACGGTCGGAGCCGTCGGCGCGGTTGTGGCGGTGCTCGTGGCGCTCACACTGTTCGCCTTCACAAGCGGCACGACGCAGCCACGCAAGGGCTGCATCAACGTCACGTTCCAGTCATCGCTGGGAGGCCAGGTCCTATCAGGGTGTGGCTCTGATGCTCGAGCGATGTGCGCAGCGATCGGGACTCCGGGTGGCTACAGCGGTGCGGCGGCGGAGGTTCTCAGCGCGCAGTGTCGCAAGCAGGGAATCAAGGTCGGCTGAATCAAGGTCGGCTAGATCTATGATCGCCTGCTGATGACCGATCCAGCCAGCTTCCGAGCGCAGTTCCCGGTCCTGGCGCGCAGCGCCTACCTGAACGCCGGCACCGAAGGCCCGGTGCCCGAGGCCGCCAGGCAGGCAGTTCATGCCCGCGTCGATCGTGACGCGACGGCCGGCCGGATCGGCCGCGAGTACTTCAATGAGGTGCTGTCGCTAGCCGAACGCGCCCGTGCGGGCTACGCGGCCGTGCTGGGGGCCGAGCCCGCTGACTTGGCGCTCACCGGTTCGACTACCGACGGCCTCAACACGGTGCTCGGCGGGCTGCGCCTGAAAGCCGGCGATGAGATCCTGACCACCGATCAGGAGCATCCCGGGTTGCTCGGCCCGCTGCGTCTTGCGCGCGAACGGTCCGGCGTGTCGATCCGGGTCGTGCCGTTCGCTGAGATCGCCGGGGAGGTAGGGCCGGCGACCCGCCTCGTGGCCTGCTCGCACGTCTCCTGGGTGAACGGCAGCGTGATCGACACCGACGCGCTGCGCAGCACAGGGGTGCCGTTTCTGCTCGATGCCGCGCAGGCGTTGGGCGCGATTGCGGTGGATGTGAAGGCGCTTGGCTGCGACTTCTATGCCGCCTCAGGTCAGAAGTGGCTGTGCGGACCGGAGGGCAGCGGGTGCCTGTACGTGCGCGCCGATCGCCTCGATCAGCTCGAGCCACCATGGCCATCGTTCGGGACGCTCGCCGACCACGACAACGCGCTGCAGTCGGGTCTCGCAGCCGGCGTCAAGCGGCTCGATCACGGCTTCCCGTCAGGCATCCGCAATGCCTGGGCGCTCGCTTCACTCGAGGTGCTGCAAGCCGCCGGCTGGGCCTGGGTGCATGCGCGCGCGGCCACGCTCGCGGAGCAACTCGCGACGCTGCTGCGCGAGCGTGGCCTGCAGGTCGCACCACGCGGCCGCTCCACGCTGGTCGCTTGGACGGTGGCCGACGCCGCAGCAGACGTCAAGCGGCTGGCCGCTTTGGGCTTTCAGGTCCGGAGCATCCCGATCGGCCGCCTGCTACGCGCTTCCGTCGGTGCTTGGAACAGCGAGGACGAGGTGCAGCGCCTCGCTGACCTGGCGTCTGTCTAGGGTCTGTCTAGCGTTTCCTTACGCAGACGACAGGCGTCGCTTTCGCGCGCAAGCGTCCTCAGCCCAGCAGCTCGCGCGTGAGATCGGCGTAGCAGCCGGCCGCGAAGCCGAGGTCGCGCACGTCGATCCGCTCGTCGGCGCCGTGCACGAGCGGCGCCCCCTCGAGCAGCGACTGATGGCGCTGCGGGAAGAAGCCGTATGCGACGCACTCCGGGAATGCGTCGCGAAACCAGCGCGAGTCCGAGAAGCCCGGGAGGATCACAGGTACGGCGCTCGCCCCCGGGTCGGCTTGCGCGATCCACCGCTCGATCGCCGCCATCAGCGGCGTGTCGATCGGCGATCCGTTGCCGACGATCGTCTCGGTGAACGCAAGCTCGAGCGCTCCCAGATGATCGCCCAGAGCCTCCTCGATCCGGGTGCGGGCCAGCTCCTCGCCAAGCCCTGGGGGCACGCGGCAGTCGACCTTCAACTCGGCGCGGGCCGGGATCACGTTGACCTTGTCGGAGGCGTGGATCTTCGTCGGTGCCAGCGTCACCCCGAGCATCGCCTCGATCATCGCCGCCAGCGTCGGCGCAGTCGCGGCGATCCGCGTGATCGCCGCCAGCGGCTGTGCGGGATCCTCGCCGAGCGCGGCCAGCAGCGCCGCCGGGGCCTCGGTCACGTCATAGGCGGACCGGGCGGTTGCCAGCTGCGTAAGCACCGGCCCGAGCTTGACGAGCGCGTTGTCTGACCCGCGTGGCAGCGATGCATGACCAGCGACGCCGCGCGCCGTGAGCGTGAAACGGAAGATCCCCTTCTCGGCACAGCAGACCCCGTAGCGGCGCGCGCCGCCGTACTCGAACATGGCCCCGGCGCCCTCGTTGATCAGCAGATCGCAGCGAACCTTGCAGGGATGGTGGCGCGTCAGCCATTGCGCGCCGAGCTCGCCGCCGGTTTCCTCGTCGGCGACGAACACGAGCTTCAGCCTGCCGCGCGCCGGTCGCCAACCGGCACGGGACAGGGCCGCCCCGGCAACCACCTCGGCCGCGACCTGCGACTTCATGTCGAGTGCCCCACGACCCCACAGGAAGCCGTCGATGACCTCACCCGACCATGGATCCTGGCGCCAGTCCGACGGTTCCGCGAGGACCGTGTCGAGATGTCCGAGGTACACCAGCGTCGGCCCGTCCACACCGCTGTCGAGCGTCGCGATCAGGTTGGCTCGGTCGCTCGTGCGACCGAGGATCTCCGTCTCGAACCCGGCTTCGGCAGCGTAAGTCGCCAGGTATTCGATCGCCGGGCGTTCGTTCCCAGGAGGGTTGACGGTGTTGAAGCGAATCAGCGCCCCGAGCACGTCGGTGGTCTGGAGTTGCAGGTCTGACATCACTTCCTCGGGAAGAGTAACGACCGGATAGCATGCCGCTCGTGGATGAGGGCCAACCGATCTCCTACCTCGAGCTCTCGCACCACGTGCCCGTGTTCGCTTCCGACGGGACCGAGGTAGGCAGCCTTCACCACGTCGTCGCCGCGCCCCACGAGGACATCTTCCACGGCATCGTGATGAAGGGTCAGGATCGACTCTGCTTCATCGCAGCCGACGACATCGCATCGCTGCACGAGCACGGCGTCGACCTGAAGCTCGACCGGGCGGCGGCCGCGAGCGCGCCGGAGCCGCACGGCGCGGCGCCGGCATGGCACGATCGCGAGCCAGGTGTGAAGCCCTCCACCTGGAAGCACATCCTCGGCATGTTCACAGGCGCCGATCCGCGCTCGATCAACTGGACCAAGGAGAGCTGATGGCGACGGCGGGAGCTGATCTGGCGCTGGCTCTCGAATTGGCCGATATCGCCGATGCGATCACGATGCAGCGCTACCGCGCGAGCGACCTGTTGATCGAGATCAAGCCGGACATGACGCCTGTAACGGAGTCAGACCGGGCCGTTGAGCTTTCGCTGCGCGAACGGATCGCTGTGGTCAGTCCAGACGATGCGGTGATCGGCGAGGAGTTCGGTTCAAGCGGGGACGGCCACTCGCGCAGCTGGATCATCGACCCGATCGACGGGACCAAGAGCTACGTCCGGGGGGTCCCAACCTGGTCGACGCTGATCGGCCTGCAGGTCGACGGCGAGATCACGACGGGGGTCGTCTCGATGCCCGCCCTCGGGCGCCGCTGGTGGGCGAGCGCCGGCGCCGGCGCGTTCGCCGACGGCCGCCAAGTTCACGTCTCCGCAGTGCCTGCGCTCGCGCAGTCCCAGCTCGCCTGGAGCGGGATCGAGGATTGGGACGAGATCGGCCGGCTGGACGCGATCATCGCGCTCGCGCGGGCCTGCTGGCGCTCGCGCGGGATCGGCGACGCCTGGCAGTACATGCTCGTCGCGGAGGGCGCCGCCGAGATCGCGCTGGATCCGGTCGTCAGCATCTGGGATCTGGCGGCGCTCAAGGTGATCATCGAGGAGGCCGGCGGACGCTTCAGCGACCTTGCAGGGGTCGGTACGATCTTCGGCGGCAATGGGATCGCCAGCAACGGCTTGGTCCACGACGCCGCGCTGGCGCACGTCGGGACGTCTGCGCCAGCGCACCGACAACTTCCCTGATCAGTCGGTCATGAGCCTGTTCGAGGACGGCCTCCAGGAGCGCCTGCGATCCCGCGGCCCGCTGGCCAGCCGGTTGCGTCCGTCAAGCCTGGATGAGATCGTCGGTCAGGATCACCTGCTCGGAGCACGGGGCGCGCTGCGCGCGCTCGTCGAGGCCCGCAAGCTCACGTCGGTGATCCTGTGGGGGCCGGCGGGCAGCGGCAAAACCACGATCGCGCGGCTGCTCGCAGACGCCGTCGGCGCCGAGTTCGAGTCCCTCAGCGCCGTCAGCGCCGGGGTCAAGGATGTCCGGGAGGCAGCGCAGCGCGGACGTCGCCGACTCGGAGAGACCGGCGCTGCGACGGTGCTGCTGCTCGACGAGGTCCATCGCTTCAGCAAGTCCCAGCAGGATGCGCTGCTGCCCAGCGTCGAGGACGGCATCCTGACGCTCGTCGGCGCGACGACCGAGAACCCGTTCTTCGAGCTCAACGGACCGCTGCTCAGCCGCTCCACGCTGTTCCGCCTCGAGCCGCTCGATCACGAGGCGCTGCGCGTCCTTCTGCAACGTGGCCTGGAGACCGAGAGCGCCAGCATCGAAGAGCCCGCCGCCGAGGCGATTGTCGAGCTCGTCGACGGCGATGGGCGCGCGCTGCTGACCACCCTGGAAGTTGCGCTGGCGATCGCCGGCAAGCGCCGACGCGTGAGCCTTGACGACGTCGAGCGAGCCAGGAGCACCCGCGCGCTGACCTGGGGGCGCGACGACCACTACGATGTCGTCAGCGCCCTGATCAAGAGCATCCGCGGCGGCGACCCCGACGCCGGCCTGCACTGGCTCGCCCGCATGATCGTCGCCGGCGAGGATCCCCGCTTCATCGCCCGCCGGCTGGTCATCCTGGCTAGCGAGGACATCGGCATGGCCGACCCCACGAGCCTGCTGATCGCGACCGCCGCTGCGCACGCAGTCGAGTACGTCGGCCTGCCCGAAGCGCAGCTCAACCTCGCCCAAGCCGTCGTGCACCTCGCCACCGCACCCAAGTCCAACCGCACCGCCACCGCTATCTGGAGCGCCCTGGACGATGTCCGCTCCAAGCCCGCCGGCCCCGTACCACCCCACCTCCGCGACGCTCACTACAACAGCGCCCAGCGCATCGGACACGGCGTCGGGTACCGCTACCCGCACGACGACCCGCGTGGATGGGTGCAGCAGGACTACCTCCCCGACGAGCTCGCCGCGACCCGCTATTACAAGCCCTCCGACCACGGCCACGAGGCCGAGATCGTCGAGCGGCTGCGCCGCCGCGACCGCGACGACGGCTGAACACGACCGTCACACACAGCGCGACGGGTCATCTGCGTC
>JBKQKK010000201.1:0-4392 GCA_052147535.1 Solirubrobacteraceae bacterium
CGCCTCCGGCTGAGGCCCGCGGGCCTCAGCCGGAGGCGGCGGGTACCGGGACATCGGGTGTCCGCGCGGCGGTGATCGCCATCATCAGGAACGACAGCCGGCGGCGGTTCTCAGGCTCGGCCAGGGCGGCCTCGTCATAGAGGTCCAGCAGGTGGCGGATCGCCGCGAACACGGGCGCGTCGTCGATCTCGTCGGGCACCTCGCAGGCGAGCCGCCCGAGCGCCAGCATCTCGGCGCCGCCCTCGGTGCCGCGCATCGACATGATCGTGCCGAGCAGCAGGAACTCTGCGACGCGGTCGAGCAGCACGTGCACGGCGTGCTCGTGCTCTCCGGTCGCCGCGCCCGCCGGCGCGAGCGGCCCGCCGGCTGCGATCCGCAGCGACTGGCTCGAGGTGATCGACCGGATCTGGTCCGGCGCGAGGCCGGCCTGCAGCATCGACCGTATCTGCGCAGCGCCTGAGACGAGCGTGTGCCCGTACGGGGAGTCGCTGGCGAACAGGATCTGACCGGGCGGCACGAGCGAGAACAGCGACAGCAGGTCGGCCGGCATCCACCAAGCGGTGTCGAACAGGAGGTTCGGCAGGTCCGCCGCGACCCGCCAGATCCAGGACAGGTCGGTGATCCCGGCATGGGCGAGGATCAGCCGGGCGCTAGCGAACTCGCGGGCGAACGCGACCGCGTGCTCGCCCAAAGCCGGGATGCCGCGACCGGCGTGGATCAGAACCGGCAGCGAGCGCTCGTCGGCGAGCGCCAGCAGTGAGCGAAGCGCCGGATGGTCGAGTGTGAAGTTCTCGGCGCGCGGATGCAGCTTGATCCCGCGCGCGCCGGCGTCAAGCGCGCGCTGGGCCTCGCTCAGCGCGTCCTCGTGGGGGTTGACCCGGCAGAACGGGACGAGCAGGCCGTCTGAGTCGCGGGCGGCGGCGATCACCATGTCGTTGGCGGGCTGGTAGCCGTCCAGCTCGTGCATCGGGAACGTGAACGCACCGCGTGCCCCCGCGAGCGCGAGCATCTCGAGCAGCTCCCGCGGGCTCTGGCGCAGGCCGTCCGGGTCGTTCTCGCCGAGGTGCGTGTGCGCGTCGAACAGCTCGATCCCGGGCACCTGCTCGCGCACGATCTCGAACCAGGGGCTGAGTTGGGCGCCAATATCCACGCTCTGATTCGTACCATGAATCGCATGTCCCCGTCACTGGTTGACCCCTGGACGCTCGGCGGCGTCTCGATTCCCAACCGCGTCGTGCTGGCGCCGCTGGCCGGCATCGGCAACTGGTTCGTGCGGCTGCAAGCCAAGCGCTACGGTGCCGGACTGGCGGTCTCGGAGATGGTCTCCAGCTTCGCCGTGCACTACGGCAACCAACGCACTTGCACCGAGCTGTTGCGCATCCATCCCGACGAGCATCCGGTGTCCGTGCAGCTGTTCGGATCCGACCCTGAGGTGATGGCCTCGGCGGCCGAGCGGGTTGCGGCGGCCGGTGCCGACCTGATCGACATCAACATGGGCTGCCCCGTCCCGAAGGTTTGCAAGACCGGCGCCGGCGCCGCGCTGCTGGAGGATCCCCAGCGCGCGGTCGCGCTCGTGCGCGCTGCCGCGCGCGGCAGCGGCCTGCCGGTCACGGTCAAACTGCGCACCGACCTGCGCGCGGGCGACCGGGCGGGCGTCGCGCTGGCGCGAGCGCTTGCTGCGGACGGCGTCGTCGCCGGCCTGGCGATCCACCCACGCAGCGCCACGCAGCGCCACGGCGGCGCCGCGAACTACGAGCTCGCGGCGTCGCTCGTCGACGAGCTGCCGGTACCGGTGCTGATCTCCGGGGGACTGCACAGCGTCGAGCGGACACGCAGGGCATTCGAGGCGACCGGCGCCAGCGCGGTGCTGCTGGCGCGCGGGTCGCTGGGCAACCCGTGGCTGTTTGCGCAACTGCTCGGCACGTTTGCGGCGAAACCGACGCGCGCCGAGATCCTGGCCGAGCTCGACTGGGTGATCGAGCGCGCGGTCGAGCACCTCGGGCCCGAGCGGGCGACGCGCTACCTGCGCAAGTTCTACCCCTGGTACATCGACCGGCTCGGCGGTACGCGCCCGCTGCAGGCGGCGCTGCAGGCGGGGCTGCAGAGCGCGCCGACGCTCGCTGCGGTTAGAGCGCTGCTGGCTTCATACACGCCGCAGGCGCCGCACGCGTCATGCGAGCCACAAGCGCCGCAAGCGCTGCTTGCGCCATCCGCGCCGTAGTAAGTTGCAGCGGCTACGTTACGGTCGATCGCACGCACTCTGCTGGTGCGCACGCTGCTGGTGAGCGCCACCCTCGCGGCGCTCGTCGCTGCGCCCGCCGCTGCACAGGTGCAGCCGTACGGATACGACGACTACGGCCACTTCAGCGACATCCTGCCGCCCGGGACAAACGGTCTGGTCGACTCCGCGCAGCTGCTCAGCTACGAGCAGGACGGGATTCGCCCGCCGCACAACGACGACCAGCTGGCGATGTACTCGAACCTGGCCACGGCGGCGCCGAATATCGGCGCCGCGCAGCTGCGCGAGTTCTTCAAGGACGCGACCTTCGGGGTGCCGGCCGGCGAGGTAGCGACGACCGAGGCCCCCGAGCCGGGCGTTAGCATCGAGTGGGACTCCAGCTACGGCGTGCCGCACATCTACGGCAACACGCGCGCGGAGCTGATGTTCGGGATCGGCTGGGCGACGGCCGAGGACCGGCTGTTCTTCATCGACGCGCTGCGCCACGCCGGCGAGGGCGATCTGGCGCAGTTCGCGGGTGGCTCGAACCTCGCGATGGACGAGCAGGTGTGGTCCAAGGAGCCCTACACGCACCAGGACCTCGTCAATCAGGTGCAGTGGACGCAGAACGATCTGCCCGGCGGTCGGCAAGTCGTCGGCGACGCGCAGAACTACGTCGACGGGATCAACGCGTACATCGCGCAGGCCGAGAACCCGATGTTCACGGCGACGATGATGCCGGCCGAGTACGCGCTTCTCGGAATCCAGCCGCAGCCGTTCACGCTCGAGGACGTCGTCGCGATCGCGACGCTCGTCGGTGGGATCTTCGGTGACGGAGGCGGCGGCCAGCTCCAGAACGCCGTGCTCGACGAGCAGATGCAGCAGCGCTTCGGCCGATCGGGCTTCGCCACGTTCATGAGCTTCGACGATCCCAGCGATCCTGAAGCGCCGACCACAGTGCGTGGCGCCACGTTCCCGTACCAGACGCTGCCGCGGCCCAGCCGGGCGGTGAGCCGCACGACGGCGCTGCCCGACCGGGGCTCGGTCCACTACGTCGACCACGTCGCCGCCGGCACGCTATTACCCGCCGCCGACGCCCAGACGCAGGAGCATGCGCTGCTCGCGTTCGGGCGCGATATGTCGAACGCGCTGGTGGTCAGCGCCGCGGACAGCGCTGACGGCCACCCGCTGGCGGTGATGGGGCCGCAGGTCTCCTACTTCACGCCGCAGATCCTGATGGAGGAGGACATCCACGGGCCGGGGATCGACGCGGACGGCGCCGGGTTCGCGGGTGTCAACATGTACGTCGAGCTGGGCCATGGGCCCGATTACGCCTGGTCGGCGACCTCCGCAGGACAGAACATCACCGACACGTTCGCCGTGCCGCTGTGCCGGCCGGGCGGCGGCCCGGCCTCGCCGAGCTCTAACGACTACGAGCTCCACGGCCGCTGCGTGGCGATGCAGACGCTCACCGACAGCGAGTCCTGGAAGCCGAGTCTGGCGGACCCGACCAAGGCCGGCTCGGTCACGTTGCAGACGCAGCGGACCGCCTTTGGGATCGTGATCGCCCGCGCGCGGGTCGACGGCAAACCGGTCGTCTACTGCAACCTGCGCTCCACGTACATGCACGAGCTGGACTCGGCGCTTGGCTTCGGGCTGTTCAACGAGCCGGCGCAGATGCGCACCCCGCAGGACTTCTTCGACTCTGCCGACAAGGTCGGATACACCTTCAACTGGTTCTACGCCAGCACCAAGCACATCGCCTACTTCAACTCGGGGCTCAATCCGGTGCGTGCACCGAACACCGACCCGCTGTTCCCGGCCTGGTCGAGCTTCGTATGGCCCGGCTACCGGGGCGGTGCGGCGCTGACGCCCGCCGGCCTTGTGGAGCGCGACACGCCGCAGAGCGCCCACCCGCACGTCGTCGACCAGCCCTACCTGACGAGCTGGAACAACAAGCAGGCACCCGGCTACAACGACGCCGCGACCGGCCAGGAGTTCTCCTCCGTCTACCGCTCACAGCTGCTGGACCTCGGGATCCAGCACTACCTCGCGGCCACCAACGGCAAGATGACCCTGGCGGACCTCGTCAACGCGATGGGTAACGCCGGCACGCAGGACCTGCGCGGTGTCGAGGTGCTGCCCTATGCGCTCGCGGTGATCGGGCATCCCTC
>JBKQKK010000202.1:0-3906 GCA_052147535.1 Solirubrobacteraceae bacterium
CGTTGCGCGCGTATTCGCGCCGTGAGCGCTCCGCGAGTGGTCGCCCTGCGAGCCACCGCTCGAACAGCTCAGGGACCTCCGCGAGCTTGACCACATCGCTCATCAGGAGACGAGCCTATTTGTCGCCACGGCGGAAGCCCGATAGCACCCGTCCTCCGACCCGGTTTGTCGCCATCCAGCCGGGATCTATGGCGACTAAGAGCCATTAGTCGCCATATAGCCCTCCGGGGTTGCGCAGCCACGCCATCCGACGATCGCTGCTCCTTCTGCCCAAAACGGGGCAGCGAGTAGCCGGCTGCTGGCTTTGTCCGGTTCTAGCAGCCTCCGCGCCAGGCTTACTGTTGGTGAGGTGGCTCCTTCGCACCAGCGGCGGCAGTCTGGTCGGGGCCGCCGCCGCCGCGTTTCGGCTTGCAGCCGGCCTGAACCTCCGCTAACGGTGGAGCTGATCGGCCAGTCGGCGGAGCCAGAGCGTTGCATCGCCCGGGGCAGACGGGGCAGCTGTTGCCGGGTGACGCTGGGATGACATCTGGGGTAGGTTGAGGTCGATTCAGCTCGATCTACGATTTCTCGGTAGTGCAGCACTAGACCTGATTCATTGACAAAGACCTGATTCATTGACAACCCCCCGGACCCGGCGTATGGTCAGAAACCGCGGGTTGCCTTACTTGGGCGCGAGGCGTGCCGACCCTCCAGAGAATCGAGTGCCAGATGCACCGGGATCGTTTGAGCAGGAAACTCGGCCGCGCCGGATCACGCGCGGGGTGATACTCGCGGCCTCGGGACTCGCTACGGTCCGTCAGCAAAAAGGGGTCGCCGCGGCCGATGCCCAAGACCGGTCAAGGGCGCCTCGCGATCAACCCCACCGCGGTCACCGCTCGGCAGGACCCGATCCGAGTGGGGACTGCTCGGGGACTACACGCACGAACACGGCCGAGTGAACGGCAAGGTCCTCGCGGTGCCCGGCAACTTGTCCTGCGAATCGGTCGCTCATCGACCGGCAGCGGGATGAACGCGGCTGCGGCGACAATCAGATCGCCAGATCACGGCCAGGCGGTAGTGATGAGAATCGTTCGATCGCTAGGAGCGCTCGCCGTGCTGGCTGCTCTCTGGCTGGCGATGGTCGTGTCTTCGGCGTCAGCGGCAGCGGTCGTCCAAACGATCCCGGTCGGCAACAGCCACGGTGCGGTGTCGTCGGATGGCACCCACGTCTGGGTCGCGAACGAAGAGAGCGGTACGGTCAGTGAGATCGACGCGGCGACCGGCACGGTCGTCAACACGATCACGGTCGGCGGCGATCCCTATGGGGTGTCGTCCGATGGCACCCACGTCTGGGTCACGGACTACGCCAGCAACCCCGGTGCGGTCATCGAGATCGACGCGTCGACCGGCACGGTCGTCAAAGCGATCACGCTTAGCGCCCGCCGTAGGCGTGTCGTCGGATGGCACCCATGTCTGGGTCACGAACGACAACGACCCAGGTACGGTCAGTGAGATCGACGCGTCGACCGGCACGGTCGTCAACACGATCCCGGTCGGCAGCGGCCCCTATGGGGTGTCGTCGGACGGCACCCACGTCTGGGTCGCGAACGCGGGCGACAATACGGTCAGTGAGATCCAGATCAGCGCGGCGTCGACGCTGCTCCAGGGATCACCGACGTCGTCTACGGTGGCGGACGGTGCCGGCTACAGCGGCCAGCTCACCGTCACCAACGCCGCTGGTACGGTCAGCTACACCGAGACGGCGTCGGCTGACTCCTCCGACATGGTCGTGGGCTCTTCCGGCGCGATGAGCGCAGCAGCCACGCTCGCGCCAGGCGTCTACACGGTGTCCGGCACCGATTCCGACACGTCTGGTGATACCGGCACCTGGACGTTCACGCTGACCGTCCAGGGCGCCACGTTGATCCAGGGACCACCCACCTCGGCCACCGTAGCTGACGGCGCTGGCTACAGCGGCCAGCTCGCGGTCGCCAAGTCCACTGGTACGGTCAGCTACACCGAGACGGCGTCGGCTGACTCTTCCGACGTGGTGGTGGGCTCTTCCGGCGCGGTCACCGCAGCAGCCACGCTCGCGCCAGGCGTCTACACGGTATCCGGCTCGGACTCCGATACGGCTGGTGACAGCGGTACTTGGACGTTCACGCTGACTGTTCAGGCGACGATCTCGGGCTACATCGAGAATCGAGGAGGTCCGCCGGTTGCCTCGGTCACGGTGAGCATTACCGGCGGCCCGGCCGGCGCATTGCCAGACGACCAGACGGTGACGACCAATTCAGATGGCTACTATTCCGCCAGCGTCGACCCGGGCAGCTATACGGTTCTGCCCGAACCCGCTTCCGGAATCTACGTTCCGGAGGATAGGTTTGAGTGCACGGTCGTCGGAGACGCGTGCGCCGTGCAGGTCACGACCAGCAGCGCCACCGCGGACTTTCAGACCGCGCTCGCGGTGGACTCGATCACCTTCGAGCAGCAGGGCCCCACCGGCGGCTCGTTGACGGCTGTCCCGGCGAACGGCACCTACGACGGGAACATCGTCGATGTTGAGGCCACGGTCAGCAACATCTCGGCCACGCCGCAATCGACCGATGTCAGCTTCACCGACTCGGGCCAGAACCTGACCCCGGCGAGCGGGACTCCCGCGGGCAAAGGGCCAGTGCAGGACGACGTGACCGTGCCCGCCAACAGCACCCTGACCGTCTCGATGGACTGGGACACGAGCGGGCAGGCGTGGACGTCCGCCGTTGTGCCCGCGTCACAGCACACCATCGAGGTCGACCTGGTCGGCACGAACGAGTCGCTGAGCAAACCCATCTTCGTCAACCCCAAACCGGTCATGCTCGTCCATGGATGGGCGAGCGACTACACGACATGGGCGTCCTACCTCGGCCTGTTTGGATGGGTCCACAAGGCGAACCCCGACTGGCACGCGTATGCGGTCGGAGACGGGCAGGCCCCCGGAGTGATGAACACAGCCCCGTTCGGCAACTCCAACACGATCACTCAAAATGCCGCCATCCTCGCGCGGTACATCGCCGCGGTGCGCCAGCAAACCGGCGCGTGGCACGTCGATATCGTGGCGCACTCGATGGGCGGACTGATCTCCCGCCAGTACATCCAACTCCTCATGCCCGCCAATCCGCCCGACGGTAGACCGGTGGTCACGCACTTGGTGATGCTCGGGACTCCCAACCAGGGGTCGGTCTGCGCGGATGCCCTAATCGCTGTCAATCTTGTCGCGAGGTTCGAGCTGGGCGCCCGTCACTATTCGATCGCCACCTGGCAGCTCACGCCCGAGTACATGCAACAGTTCAACGCGACCGTGACCCAGACGAGGGGGGTCCAATTCTCGATCCTGGCTGGCACCGGGATCCCTTTGTGTGTTGTTGGCGCCGTTGGCCCCCCAGTCCTCTCCCCACCCACTACCAGCGATGGCGTCGTCCCCGTCGCGAGCGCCCTGTGGGACGGCATACCTTTTCAGTACGAGCGAACTGATTTTGGGCTGCTTCACACCAGCATGACCTCGTCGTCTTCGGCCTTCTCCTCCTGGGTGGCGCCTCGGCTGGAGGTGGGATCTGCGCCAACCGCCGACGCCAGCCTGCGGCGGAGGGTGTCACGGATCGACACGGCGGACACGAGCGCCGCGACTAAGGCCAAGTCGAAGCCTGAACGAAAGGCTAAGGTCCGGTGCGCTCAGACGACCGCAGAAGCGACGATCGGCGCTAGCGGCGTGTCCACCGTCGCGCACGGGACCGAGGTCTTCCCGATGCGGGTTGGAGCGGCCCAGAGCATGACCGTGACGGTTTTCAGCGGTGAATCCGTCTCAGTGCGTGTGTTGAACGGGTCGGGGAAGGTCGTGGACAGCAGCAGCCCGGCCAGCCGCCAATCGGGCTTTTCGTTTGAGTCCTG
>JBKQKK010000203.1:0-2550 GCA_052147535.1 Solirubrobacteraceae bacterium
GTGGGAGTCGTTCTCGCCGGAGGCGCAGGAGCGGATCCTGCGGCTGTTGGCGCGGGCGATCGCGCGCATCCTGGAGCAGCAGGAGAAGCAGCGATGAGCAACATCGAATCTCAGCATTTGCAGCGCAAGGCGTACGTGTATGTGCGCCAGTCGACGATGGCGCAGGTCGAGCACAACGTCGAGAGTCGCGAGCGCCAATACGAGCTCGCGGAGCGGGCGGTCGAGCTCGGGTGGAGCGCGACGGAGGTGGTCGTGGTCGATGAGGACCAGGGCCGCTCGGGCAAGAGCACCGACGGACGCGACGGGTTCCACGGGCTCGTCGCCGACGTCGGGCTCGGGAGGGTCGGGATCGTGCTCGGGATCGAGGTCTCGCGCCTGGCTCGCAGCAACGCAGCGTGGTATCAGCTGCTTGATCTGTGCGCGTTGACTGACACGCTGATCGCCGACTGCGACGGCATCTACCACCCGGCTCTGTATAACGACAGGCTCGTCCTGGGCCTCAAGGGCACGATGAGCGAGGCCGAGTTGCACGTCCTCAAGGCGCGGTTGCGTGGCGGGAGCCTGCACAAGGCAGGCAAGGGTGAGCTACGTCTGCCGCTGCCCGCCGGCTTTCAGTACGACGAGACCGGGCTCGTCAGGGTCACGCCGGACGAGGCGATCGCGGACGCGATCAGGACGGTGTTCCGGTACTTCGATGAACTCTCCAGTGCTAGGCAGGTGATGTTACGGCTGTTGGAGGAGGACCGCAAGCTGCCGCGCAAGTCCAGCGCTGACCGTCAGGTGCGGTGGGTCACCGCGAGCTACAAGGCGATCCACGAGATCCTCACCAACCCGGTGTTCGCGGGCGCGTACGCGTACGGGCGCAAGCGCACCGAGCGGCGCGTGGAGAACGGCGCCGTCCGCGAGCGTCAGCGCCGCGCGCCGCGCGAGGAATGGCACGTGTGCATCGAAGGCCACCACCCCGGGTACATCTCCTTCGAGCGTTACCTCTCAAACCAGCAGCGACTGCGCTCCAACTGGCGTGCGCCGCGCGGGGAGGGCGGCGGCGCCGCGCGTGAGGGCCGGGCGTTGCTGCAGGGACTGATCCGCTGCGGGCGCTGCGGGCGGGTGATGCAGGTCGGCTACAGCGGCAAGGCGCTCGTCCCGAACTACAGCTGCGTGCGCGGCAGTCAGCTGTATGGCACCAAACGCTGCCAGTCAGTCGGCGGGCGGCGGATCGAGCGGGTCGTGCTCGATGAGGTGTTCGAGGCGCTACGCCCGGCCGGGATCGAGGCGACGCTGCGCGCGATCCAGGACGCCAAGAGCGATCATCAAGCGCTCGTGCACTCGGCCGAGCTCGAGCTCGAGCGCGCGTGGATCCATGCCGAGCGTGCACGGCGCCAGTTCGACGGTTGCGAGCCGGAGAACCGGCTCGTGGCGCGCACCCTCGAGCGTGAATGGTGGTCACGATCGCTCAAGCCGCCAACGAGCTCGGTGTCTCGACCGCGACCGTGCACCGCTGGCTACGCGAAGGATTCATCACCGGCGAGCAGATCACCCCGGGAGCGCCCTGGCAGATCAGGCTCACGCCCGAGCTCCGCGCCCGCGTCTGCGACCACGCCCCCGACGGGTGGCTGGCGCTCACCCAGGCCGCCAACGCCTTCGGCATCGCCCGCCAGACCGTGTTGCACAAGGTCCAACGCGGCGAGCTCGCCGCCGTCTACGTCCACCACGGCAAGCGAAAAGGACGACGAATCCAGGCCAAACCCAACCAAGCTGGACTGTTCGAGAACGACATCCGAAAGGAAGCGCAATGTTAGACCAACGCCACTTGTTTAACGTGACGAGCGAAGCACTCGAACGTGTCCTCCAGGATCGCCCAGACCGGTTTCCAATAAACGCCGGTGGCTTCCATTACGACCTGCTGGACCCCGAACGCCGACAGCCAGTCCAGCAACGTCAGCAACCCCGCGACAGTCGTCGAGAACTCGGCGACATGCTCGCGCGAGCGACCCTCGCCAGGTACCCGCACGCACGCGGTGACCTGCTCCTTATGCACATCCAGCGCCGCTGGGCGCTCAACTACCGTCTCCATCTCGCCTCCGAAAACGCGATCAACGAAATCGTCGCCCAGGGGCCCTCTGAGAACTAACGAGTCTGACAAGCGTGCTCTTGGCCCATGACGGACCACCACCGCTCCTCGCCGTGCGTCCAGGTCGGTCTCGGCGAGCGCGAGCGCCTCACCGATCCGCAACCCCGCACGCCACAACACCACGATCAGCGCGCGCAGCCGTACGCCCTCGGGATCAGCGCCCGCGGTGCGCATCACCGCGATGATCTCCTCAACGGTGGGCGGGTCAGCGGGATACCGCTGGCCCTTGTTGCGAGGCGGGCGGCCGACGTGATAGCCCGGCAGGGTCACGGGCTGGCGCCGGTGGCCGGCGGCATCCAACAGGATCGGGTGCATCGAGCACCTCCAAGAACGCAGATCACGCGGCCGCCAAGCCGGCGGACAACGCGCCGACCCCATCACCCTACAACGAGCAGCGCCAAAGCGAGACGTGCTGATCG
>JBKQKK010000204.1:0-7144 GCA_052147535.1 Solirubrobacteraceae bacterium
GTGCTCTCGTGCGATGCGAAGGGGGTGGTGATGCGTCCCGAGGCGCTGCGTGAGCAGACCCGCGCGCAGGCGCAGAACGCCTCCGGCAAGCTCAAAACGCGCCTGTCCAAGGGCGAGAAGCAGGGTCGCAAGCGGATGGCGGAGATCGTCACGGTGTACGAGCTCACCCCCGAGCCACGTACCTCGGCCGACATCCTGCCCGACCCCGACAAACCTCCTGCGGCCCCCAGCACGCGATCGAAGGCGAAGAACAAGTGGCTCAAGGCCAGCGTCACCGACGACGCCAGCACGGTCATCGCCGAGATGTTCAACGAGGCCGACCGGCGCGATCCTGAGCACAAACTCACCTCGGTCGCGCTGGTAGACGGCAACAATCACCAGATCGACCGGATCAAGACCGAAGCCCGGGAACGCAAGCTCACGATCCCGATCATCGTTGACTTCATCCACGTCCTCGAGTACCTATGGTCAGGCTGCTGGTGCTTTTTTGCGGAGGGTGACCCCGCCGCCGAGCGATGGGTCAGCGACAAAGCACGACAGGTGCTCGACGGCAGGGCAGGGATCGTCGCCGCCGCGATCCGCCGCAAAGCGACCACGCTCGGCTTGGACGCCAACCAGCGCAAGAACGCCGACCGCTGCGCCGACTACCTGCTCGCCAAGCGCCCCTACCTCGACTACCCCACTGCCCTGAAGAACGGCTTGCCGATCGCGACAGGCGTGATCGAGGGCGCGTGTCGCCACTTGGTGAAGGATCGGATGGACATCACCGGCGCCCGTTGGGGCCTGGCCGGCTCTGAAGCGATCCTGACACTCCGCGCGCTGATCAGCAACGGCGACTTCGACAGTTACTGGACCTTCCACCTCGCCCAAGAACACCGCCGCGTTCACGCGTCACGCTACGCCCTCGGCGTCATCCCCGCACCCGCATAAGCCCCTCCAAAGGACCTGCACCCAAGCCGATTCTCCAAAAGCTACCGTCAGGGGATCTCCTCATCGTGGCCAGCTCTCTCTCGCACACATCGTAATGGGTGCCCTGACACGCGCAACATGGCAATCGCGCGCGAACGTCGCCTGCGACGCGCCACAAGGTACCTGCCGACCAGCGGATGAGGACCCAGCCAATCGGCAAGTCCGGCCCCGCAAATCGCCGAAAGGAGGACGGACTCGCTGCCGTGCAGAAATGCGATTTTGCATAGGCGAAGTGGACGCGACCGATCGCTGCTTGCGAGCGTGTCCGACGCGGCAGTGACCGACGACCTCGGTCCACTTCCGGGCCGCTTCACGCGCGGGACCAGAGCGACTACCGTCGGCTCGTGCTGCTACTGGTAGCAAGCCCGGGAGCGGCAAGCTGATACGGGCGAGCCCGGAAAGCGCACGCAGGGATTACTTGGGGACGCGGAACCGGAGGATGGTGACGGCGCCCGACCGCGTGCTGCTGACCGGTTCCAGGTCTATCCTGGGAAGGCTTGGGGGTGAGAAGCGGATGCCGTCGCCGAGCAGCACCGGCAGTACATACACAAGGATCTCGTCAACGAGCTCCCGCCGTAGGCACTGGCCGGCCACGTCGGCGCCGAGGATCTCCAGGTTCTTGCCGCCCGCGGCGCTGCGGGCCGTGGCGACCGCTTCCCCGATGTCACCGGTGAGGTATGTGACCTCCGGACCGGGCGGCTCTGGCGGCCTACGTGTGAGGACGAACACGGGTCCGGAAAAGGGGTAGTCCACGCTGCCCGGCTTCTCGGCTTCCATCCTGGCGCCCACCTCGGCGGTCCGCCGGCCGACGAGCATGGCGCCGGTGGCCGCCGCGATCTCCCGGAACTCGTCCGGCGTCACGAAGTCGGCGAGTTGGCGACCAGCGCCCCAGTCCATCACGTGGCCGGGGGCGGCGATGAAGCCGTCAAGCGACATCGCCCTGTTCACAACCACCTTGCCGTTTCCGGTACTCGTATCGCTCATCCTGTTCGCGACAGCTTACGCGGACGCAGTCACGACAGGAGGCAGCGGGCTACGCTTGTCGCCGATGCGGACACGTTGGGCCCGCTTCCGCTTCCAGCGTGTAATGGTCGAAGCGGCAAGCGGGGCGCTTCGGAGCCGAATAGCCGGCAGCTCGCGCACAAGTCCCGGTCGGCCGGCGGCGGCGCGGCCGGCTGCAACGCACGCTGGGGCTCCAGATCGCCGAGAGCGAGGCCGCCGTTGTGAGCGCCAAAGGCGTGCACGTGCGTGCCAGATTTGCTGGTCATCCGAATCCAAATCGCGCCCGCGACGGAGGACGATCTCGCCGCCGGACTGTGCTCACGGGCTCAAGTCGAACCCGGGGCCGGTCAGGCTACGAGACGCGCCGCGACGCCGAGCGAGGCGTTGCGGTTCGCCGCGCGCTAGCGCCAGCTCAACCGGCGACAACGTAGTACGCGTTCACGCACGGCGGGATCCCCCCGGAGGACCGTCCCCAGTTGAGCTCTCCGGCTCCGCGTTGACTCCTTGTCGGGAACCCAATATCCAGAGTGGCGTCGACCTGCTTCGTGCCGTTGATGGTCAGGTCGACCGGGATCGCGCTCAAGCCTCCGCTGGGGTTGCGACCTCCGGCGATCGCCCACTCACGGATCCCGTTACCGACGGTCACGATCTTCATATTCAGCGTGCCCATCACCTCGGCGGAGCCGCCGGCGCAGGCCGTTCCAGCGACCGGCGCTGAGCATCTGTCGTGAGCGTGGACCGCTACAAGTGGGTTGAGCTATCGAACGCGAGGCTCGACGTGTTGATGTCACGGCGAGCCCCGCCGACGCCAGCGTGTCCGATCCTGGTTAGGCGCGGGGTTAGGCGGTCTAGCAGGAGCCGAAGCTCCCGGCCGGTGCCGGCGATCCGCCCAGCAACCTTCGCTTCTCCTTCGTCGCCGACCCGGTCACGCTGGCGGCGCTTCCCCTTCGATGCCGGAGGCGATGGAAGGGAAGCCGCGATCGTGTCGCCGCAGGAGACAGACGCGATGCTGATGCCGTCGGCGTGGGCGCAGCAAGCGACAGTCGGGGGAGGGATGCTGCGCCATTGCGTACAAGGTGCTGGTGCCCCTGGGTCCTGCAACCTCGATCACCGTCCGCCGTGCCCGACACGAGGACCTCGATCGACTCATCGCGCTCGCGATCGCCGAGGGCGAGGATCGCGAGCTGACGCATCGCCGCTTCCACGCCGACTCGCAAACGGAGGTCCGCGAGTTGTTCCTGGCGACCCCAGACGGCCAGCTCGCCGGGTACGGACGCACCTGCCGGTTCGAACGCGAGACCGGGGCGCCCGCGAACGTAGCGCCCAACGGCTACCACCTGTCCGGCATCCTGGTCGCGTCGTCCTGGCGCCGGCGAGGGATCGGCGAGGAGCTGACCTGGACGCGCTTGGTCTGGGTGTTGGAACGCGCGGCAGAGGCGTGGCATTTCACGAACGCCCGCCACCGTGCGTCGCTGGCGCTGCACGCCAAGCTCGGGTTCGCGGAGGTGACGCGCGACTTCACGTACCCGGGCGTGTCGTTCGACAGCGGGCTCGGCCTGCTCTCGAGGGCCAAACGCTAAATCGGTCTCGCTTCTGCAACGTCGCCGATCTGGATCTGATGATCGCGGTCCTGCTTCAGCTATCGGCGGAGGTCGAACCGGGGACGGGCTCCCACGGGTTGAGCAGACGTACGCCACACCCTTCGAAGTCGCTGGTGTTGCGTGTGACGACGGTCAGGTCGTGGACGAAGGCGGTTGCCGCGATCAGGCTGTCGACGGTGTTGCGCGGCGTGGCAGCGTTCAGGCTGCCCCATTGGTGGGCGACGCGCACGTCGACGCTGAAGATCCGGCTGGCGAAACGGACGACGAGCTCCTCCAGCCACGTCGCGAACACGTCCGCTTGCGCACCGTCACGCGCCCGGAGACGGTCGATTCGCTTGCGGATCTCGCCGACCGTGAGCACGCTCAGGTGCACCTCGGAATCGCTGATGCTCGCAGCCCAGGCACGGACGTTAGCGTCGCGCCCCCGCCGGATCTCTGAGATCACGTTGGTGTCCAGCAGATAGCTCACAACTCGACCTCGCGCCCGAGGTCTCTGGCGCGATCGAGCTCGAGCGCGTCGAGGTCTGGTGCTGCGCGGAGATAGTCGAGCAGGCTCGGCTGATCTCCCCGCAGGCGGTGATACTCCTCCGCCGCGAGGACCACAACGGCCTCCTTGCCGTGCTTGGTCACGACCTGAGGGCCCTCGGTTCGTGCGCGCTCGACCAGCTCGCTGAACCGCTGTTTGGCTGCTTGGAGTTGCCAGGCCACAGGATCTCCTTGACCATTTCTGGACAGACTAGACAGATTCTAGCGTCAGGTGTCGGCCGCGATGGTGCGACGGACTCTCACGTCGTGCGGCGACAGGCGTCACATCCGCATCAGGATCTGGCTTCGCGCCCAGCAGCGCTTCCGTATCGTCGCCGGACCAGACGCGAGGCCGCTGCTGTTGACCAGGACGCTGTCGCCGCTGGCGATCAGCAGCGGCAAGAAAAGCGCGGGCACAGTAGTACACGCCCCACCAGCCGACGCAAACACGCGCTCCCACTCCTCCCGGATGTCGCCGAGCAAGCTGCCGAGGAAGCTGTTGCCGCCGGCGATACCCGCGTTGCTGAAGTCGCAGGCCGCGACCGAGCACCCTTTGTGTCGACCAAGAGGGGTCGCGAATGGAGCCGTAGCGCGCCCGCTCCCGGACGATCGCCGGCGTCGGGATCGCTGAGGCGAAGGCATTCATCGAGAAGGTCTGGCGGTTCGCCGACACTCGCCCTCCGTACGGGGCTTAGGAGCCGCCGCCGGACCTGGTGATCATCTCCGTGTCGCCGTCGCTGTAGGCGGGGGCGCAGGCGCAGAGCAGCACGAGATCTGTGTCGGGTGCCGCCCACAGCTTGTGCGCGGATCCAGGGGGAATCACGACGCAGTCGCCAGCGGCGACGGCGCTCTCCTCCTCACCCAGCCGCATGCGGCCGCGACCGCCAACGAAGTAATAGATCTCCTCGGTCTCGAGGTGACGATGCTCGAGCGTCTGACCGCCGGCCGGCACGATCGCCTCGGCGAGACTCTGATGCCGCGCAGCGGTCCACGCAGGCCCAGCGAGCTCCCGGATCGTCGAGCCGTCGAGTGTGACGAAGCTGTTCACCCTGTCCCTGTTGGAGATCTGCATGCCGACAGCGTACCTGCGCCCGTGGCGTGCATCGGGCGCCTCACGCCGCGTTCGTATGTAGTTCGACGAGGGAACGGGAACAGTGAGACGGTGCTGTTCGGGCAGTCGTAGCGCCGCCGGACGCCGCGGCACTACTTACCGCGAGCGCCCCCAAGACGCACCACGATCAGCTTCTCCACGCGCGTCTTCGGCGGCGGACGGTCGACGGGAAAGTGCAGTGCGCTCCTCGTCATCGTCTAGCCCTCGAGCTCGTCGGGAAAGCTGCGCGAGAACCGAGCCGCCTGAAGGGCAGGTAGCTCAGGTGATCCCTAAACGCGGCAGTGGGTTATCCATTTGAGTCAGGCCGCTTTCGCGAGACGTGCGCGCGGAGACCCCGTTTCCGACGGCTAGTGCCTCACGAGAAGCCGTGGCGGCGCCCAGAGACCACGCACCGCCGAAACGGATCGTCCTCCTCTCGCCGTTTACCGGACCGGTATCGACCGGGAGAGCAACGAACCTGACTCAAATGGATATCCCGCACGCGGCAAAACCTGCGACCGTGTTACCACCCTCTCGGAAGGCAGGAACGCGGTAGGAAGATCACCTGTTCGGCGTCCGAGACGATCTCAAGAATCAAGAATGGTTCCTCGTAATGCCTCAAACGTGCTGCGCTTGGGCACGCGCGATCATTTCACGAGGAGGGGCTTGACATAGGAGTCGTCATGGCGGGGCTTCGCCACCCGCGGCGGATGAAATATCCATGACTCGAGAATGTTGGTGGTCAATAACTTCTCTATTTCGCTACAGCCCCCCGAGGGGTTTCTCACGATCGTTTGTACTGTTCTCACTCACGTCCCCGACATCAGGAGGTACCGCTGACGATGACCGAGTTCCCGCTCACGGGTGGCTGCAACTGCGGGGCCGTCCGGTTCGAAGTGACCGCGCCGCTCGTGATCGCGAGCTACTGCCACTGCAAACGCTGCCAGCGTCGTAGCGGAGCGGCAGCATCGGCGAACGCCCACTCCGCAGGCGACACCTTTCGGATCGTCGCCGGTGAGGACAGGCTCCGCGTGTGGAAGCCTGACGGCGGTGGCGAGAAGTGGTTCTGCGGCGACTGCGGCTCGTCGTTATTTGGCCGCAATCCATCCCACTCCGATCCGATCGGCATTCGCATGGGGGCGTTCGATGATGATCCCGGGATTCGCCCGAGCGTCCGCCAGTTCGTGGCGTACGCCGCGCCGTGGGAGCCGATCCCGGACGACGGGCTGCCGTGCTACCCCGAGAGTCGCCACGTACAGCACTGACCCCAGAGTGCCAGCAGGATCACGCCGTTCTCCCATGCCTGCTATCGCGCCAGGACGAGCGTCTAGCCATCCCGGGCACGGCGCCTCTTCGCGCGGGACGGGGGCTTGCTCCGTCGCGCTGCACGCTGCCGATGACACATGCTCGGGCGTGCCGAGCTTGTAAGGCTCCGAGCGATGCACGTGGGTCGCTATGCCCGTCCGCCCGGCCTCGGGCGGGCGCTGTACGAGCGCCAGGAAGGGCTGCCCGACCACATCTTGCAGATCAGCTCACGCGCCCAGCAACGCCTCTACCGGATCCACAAGCGGATGCGCGAACGCAAGAAGCCCGGCGATTTCGCGAGATCTTTGCTGGGAGGAAGGTCAAGGAGCCGACTTCACCCCGTTGGAGGCGCACCGATGCGCGTTTGTGGCGAGGAGCAGGTTGCGAGGCGAATCCGAGGCTCTGGCTCGTCGCGGCGCGGCGTCGTCAGGAGGTGGGGCGAATAACCGCGAAATGAGGGGGGTTTGACGCCCCGCCTCGGCCCCGAGCCCTCCGATGAGCACTTAGACCGAAGTTCCCTCTGGGCTTAGATCGCCGAGCACCGGCGCGCGGCGGATCTTCCAGCCCGCCGCCCGGGCGACCAGCCCCGCGGCGAGCGTCGGCTTGCTCGCGACCTCCAGCTCGGCGGGGATCTTCGCCTCCCGTCGGCACG
>JBKQKK010000205.1:0-10375 GCA_052147535.1 Solirubrobacteraceae bacterium
CCAAACCCAGCCTGCTACCGGGCCTCCTGGCAGCTACCCGGACGGGACTCACACCCGCAGGCGACGACAAGCTTGCGCTAAAGATCACGAACTACATCTCGACCTCCAACTACTGGGTGAACGGTACGGCCCACATAAGCCCAAAAGTATCCGGGGCCGCGAGCGGCCATGCGGGCGTCGTGAGAATGAGCGACGATTCGTGGGTCGCCCTTTGACGCCGCGTCTTTCCCTGGTGCCCGCGTGAGTGAGGCCCGTCAAAAGTGTGGCGCTGGAGGACACCGGGATCAAGCTCGACTGCGTCGCGACGGACATTCTCGTCGGCGTCTCGGGCCGGTTGATGCTCGACGCGCTGATCGCCGGCCAGCGCGACCCGCAAGCGCTGGCCGGCCTCGCGAACGGCCGCCTGCGCGTCAAGAACTCCGCGCTGATCGAGGCGTTCGAGGGTGTTCGCTTAGCTGGGCAGCACAATGCCCCGGCAACCACCAGTCCGCCGGGAAACGACGATCGGGACGCACACGCAAGGGCCCAAAGTGGCTCGACGGCGCGCTGCACGACGCTGCGATGGGCGCGATCCGCGTCAAGGACGGCCACTTCGCCCGCAAGTACCGGCGGATCAAGGCACGCTCCGGGCACAAGATCGCGATCGGCGCGATCAAACACGCGATCCTGATCGCGCTCTACCACATGCTCAAGAACGGCGAGCTCTACCACCCACCGATCGTCCACCCCGACACCGAGCGCAAACAGCGCGAACGGACCACCAAACGCCTGATCGCCCAGCTCGAACGACTCGGACACAGCGTCACGCTCCAACCAACACCAACGGCAACGGCCGAGGCGGTCGCGGCACCCTGAACGTCTTTTCCTACACGCCTGAGCGTATTTTCCTACCAGGTGTAATAGCCGTCCTGCGATGATCGCCGCAAACTGCGGCCCCGACCTTCCTCACGGGCCGGGTAGCCTGCGGCCTCGCTCGGCACGCACGGTAGCAGCCGCTGATAGGTTTCAAGTTGGCGATGAGGCCCGCCCGAACCGCTGCCAGGGAGGCGGCTGATGGCTTCTGCGGGCACACCGAGAAGCCAGCTAACAGGAGGGATCACATGCCAGTGAGCGTGAAAGTCCGCGCCGTTATTTGGGTCGACGAACGCGTCGTTGTCCACCGCGCACACCGGCGAGGCGAACTGCACGTGACGCTACCGGGCGGCAGGGTCAACGAGCGCGAGTCGGTCACCGATGCGCTGCGTCGCGAGGTGCGCGAGGAGGTCGGTCTGGACGTCGAAGTCGGCGATCTGCTGCTCGCCGCGGAGGTCGTCAGCGGCGCGAGGCTCCAGGATGTCGAGCTCGTCTTCGAGGCCCGCTCGCTCGACCCCATCGACGGGCAACGGCTCGATCTCGTCGACCCCGCCGACCCAGCCGCCCTGGAGGTCCTGCCACCAGTCCTGGCGGAGCTTGCGCGCCGGCGCGGATCGCCGGCCGGTGCGCGTTGGCTTGGGAATATTTACGCGCCAGCCGGGTCTCGCCTTGACCGCACCGAGGGCGTGTGACGCGGCGGGCGCTAGACGATGAGTTGGCCCTATCTGCCACACCAGCGTTCCCCGCTGCCGTTATTTCGTGGAACTGGAGGATGGGTCGGACCTCGCCGTAGGGGGGTGATGTGCGCCCGGAACAGCGGCGAGAGCGATTCGCCTGACTCCAGGGCTTGCTCCTGCGCTCCCGGTTTCAGCGGCGTCGATCCTTAGCGCTAATTCCTGTTCCGTTCTTTCTTCCCCAGACCCGTGATTCTCCTCGCGAGCAGCACGATCCCCTACGCACGAGCAGACCGTCTTGGCCCGCTCCTTGGGTTGGTGTCCCCAGGGGCAAAGTAGGAGACGTAAGCACCGAGACCTGTCGACTGCTGCGGAGGTAGCCGGCTGCAGCCGAACTCGGTCGCCTACGGTTCGGTCGGCGCGGCCGTCGCCGATCCTGATCGCCCGTTCGTTCGCTTCGCCGGGCCAAAGCAGAAGCCGAGCACGCCGGTGGGGGCGTGCTTCTGCCTGCGTTCCGTTGCGACAGCGCCGACCCCAACGATCGAGGCGCCCGCTCGCGTCGCGAAGGAGCAGTCAGCGCTGCTAGCCCGACGCGCATTGTTCAGGCGCCGAGCAAGCAGCTCGGCATCTGCCCGGCGAGTGTGCTTCATGGCGATGCGGGAGGTGGCGGCGCTCGACGTGATCACGCGCGTGCCCGTGCTCAAACTCGACGGCGTCGAGGTCGCGAGCGTCGTGCCCGCGTTCGTGGCGATCCAGAAGTGAGCGCGTGGTCCGAGGTGTCTATCGCTTCTCGCCTCGGTGCGCTGTTCCGCCTGATCTCCTCGTATCGGCCCGTATAGGCACGTTCACCCGGCTGACGTTGACGGTAGCCGATCCTGGAGGGACCGGACGCTGTTGCTCTCGCGGCCGAGCAGTGTCCTGGAGCTCACGAAAGGGGAGGCCGGTTTCGCCCTCCCAGGCTGGAGCTGCCCGCGTGTCAACTGTGCGGTCGTCGGGTACTGCATCGCAACGCAGCGGTGGTCACTGGATGTCTGATGCTTGATCCTCAGGTGTGGGGAGCGTCAACGCCGCCTCTCGCGATGACCATCCGAGGTGGCGTCGGCGCTCCGTGGCTGCACGAG
This sequence comes from Solirubrobacteraceae bacterium, assembly GCA_052147535.1. Lineage (GTDB taxonomy): Bacteria > Actinomycetota > Thermoleophilia > Solirubrobacterales > Solirubrobacteraceae > Palsa-465. The sequence continues at coordinate 2,648 of JBKQKK010000205.1, forward strand.
CGCCGGCGTGCTCGACGAGCTCGCGGATGGCCTTGCTGGCGGCCATCCCTACCGTCGATGTTGGTCATGGTGGGGTATCTGCGGGTCCTGTCGCTCGCGAGTGCGGCGTGCGTTGGCGAGCACTTGCGCGCGGGCGCTAGGCGCCCGCCGCGGCGATGTTTGCGGCTGTGTCGAGCATGCGGCGTAGCGCGATCACCGAGCCGTCCGCGCCGAACGTCCACAGGTGGATCGCGACCTCATCGATTCGGTTGCCGTTGGGGAGATCGGCGATCAGGCGGACCTCGGCGGCGAGTTGGGTGCCGGAGACGAGCATGTCGAGCACCTCGAAGCGCTCGTAGGTCCAGGCGCCGACGATCGCGAAGAACTCGGCGACCTGGGCATGCCCGCGTCGTGGCTGCAGCCACGGGACTCCGGCGGCGTGCGGGGTCCATGGCTCCTCGGTCACGTCCCAGGTGATGTCCTTGGACAGCTGCGAGAGGATGCCGGCGACGTCACCGCGGCCGAACGCCTCGTACATCGCGCTGACGGTGGCCTTGTAGTTGGTATGGGTGGTGGTGTTTGTCATAGCTGGGATACTGGAGCCGCGAGCTCCCGGGTGGAATGCGCCATTTGGCTTATCTTCCGGCCAGTCCGTGCTCGACGGCGAACACTGCGGCGCCGGCGCGCGTGCGCCGGCCGGTCTTGTCGTAAACCGCGGCGAGGTGGTTCTGCACCGTGCGCGGGGAGACGACTAGCGACGACGCGATCTGCTTGTTTGACAGCCCGCGCGCGGTCAGGCGCAGGACTTCGACCTCCCGGTCTGTCAGGTCGTTGGGCCATGCCGTGCGCGGACGCCGGACGCCGGACGCCTCGATCACCGCCGCGGCAGCCTCCGGATCGAGCCGGCCGGCGATCGCCTCGTCCTGCACGATCCGCGCGGCCTGCTCGCGGGTTCGGGCAGCACGGTGTGGTCGGTCCTCGGTGATCGCGGCAAGCACATCGGCGACAGCGAGCAACCGCGCGCCGCGTGGAAGGTCGACGGCGCGCGCGGCGCGGTGATAGCCGCTCCCGTCGAGGCGCTCATGGTGCGCGGAGGCGAGCGGCGCGAGCGGCGCGAGCAAGGACGTCGAGGACAGCACCCGCTCGGTCCAATGCGGGTGCAACCGGACGCGCTCTCGGTCAGCGGCGCCGAGCGGGCCGGGGCGGTCCCAGATCGAGCTGACAACGCCAGCGCGGCCGACGTCGTGCAAGAGCGCGGCGACCCTCAGGTCGTCGAGGTCGTCGAACCCGGCCAGCCGCGCCGCCTCGAGCGCCAGCTCGGTGACGTGCGGGGAGTGGCCGATCAGGTAGACGCCCTTGAGGTCCGCGAACGTCGCGAGCGCCATGCACGGGCGCTCGAGATCGCCGCTCGAGAGCCACAGGACGGGAGCGGGCTCGGCGCCGCGAATCGCATCAACGAGATCGTCGGCCGCGTCGATCGAGGAAAGGATCGCCTCGGCGGACGCGAGGAACACCTCGCACAGCGATGGGTCCAAGTGGCCGCCCGCCCGCCGGGCGATCTCGGCGCACGCCGCGGCGACGCCGCCGGTCGCGTGCGCGATCGCCGCTTGCTCGGCGACGGCGACGATCCGGGCGATCGGGTGCAGCGCCTCGCCGGCGAGCCCGTCCGGCAACCCCCGCCCGTCCCAACGCTCAAACACATCGCCGAACGACTCCACCACGGCGGCCGGCAGGCCAAGCTGGGTTCCCAACGCGACAGCCACCTCGCACGACGCCCGCACCGCGACCGGACCGACCGACGGCGCAACCGCGATGAACCGCTGCATCGCCGACGCGCCCACGACAGCTTCAAACGCGGCCAACTGCGCGCCGGCAACAGCCACGTCGCCGGGATCGAACGTCACCAGGAAACGCTCGAACGCGATGTCGTCGCCGAACAACGCGGCGTTCTCGCTCGCGTGCCCGCACCCGATCGCCCGCAGCAGCGACGCCAGGAACGCGGCACGATGGTCCGGCGGATCGAGCTCCAGCGCCCGCGCGAGCCCATCGGCGACCAGGCACGCGCGCAATCCACGCTCGAACGGGAGGCCCGTCGCCAGGTCGGTTGTCAGCGAAACAGCAACGAGAACATCGATCAGCCGGGCGCGTTGGGCGAGCATGGCGCCCAATCAAACCACGGTCACGCCGGCGACCACGATCAAGCCGCACGCCAGCGCCGCGGGTGTTCGAAGCGGGCGCGGACAGTCACCGCGCTCGAGCCGCTCGCTGCACGTTCGTCGGCGGCTCTGCGGGTTGATCGATCCTCACGAGAGCGGAATGTTCGTCCCCGTCATCGTCTCAGCGTCCGACGACGTGCTCGCCTTTTACAGGACGGGCTCAGCGGCTCTTCCGCGACCTCGTAGCGGCCGACCGGACCGGGCTTCTGCTCCGCAAGAGATCGGCATGATCGCTGGCCGTCGCGCGTTCGCGCGCGACGCAATAGCGGCGTCGACCAGTGCTCGCGCGCAACGCACGACCCGGGCCTGATGGGGTGGGTTGTCCTCCACGCCCTCGCGGGTCGAGGGCCGCTGCCCGGGCGGGTGGGCCGTCGCGGCGGCCGGGTCAAGCGCCCGGGCTCAGGTCGCGGGCACGGGCATCAGGCCGAGCTGACTGAGAAACGCCACCTGGTCGCAGTAGATGTGGTGCTCCAGGACCAGCCCATCCCGGATCACGAAGACGTCGGCGACCTTGAGCTCCAGGCCGCCGTCGCAGCGTTCTACAAGCTCAAGCCTGCCGAGCTCGTCTCTTCATCGCTCGAGGCGCTTTCCGGTAGGTGGTATCTCACCGGCTGGACTCGCGAGCGGGCCGGTGTGCGTTCCGGAGAAGACACCCTCGGTCATGACCGTGGGATCGCGACCGGCAGATCATGTCCCCCGACGTGGTCACCGTCGACCCCGGGCGCGACCCTGACGGACCTTGACGCCTTCCTGGCTCACGGAGCTGTGTTCGCAACCGTGTTCGTAACCGCGCTCCCCAACGCTCGAGCGGATTTGATCACAGCCGTCGAGTCCGGCGACAGGGGTCGTCTGAGTAACGGCGTCCCCGGCAGCTGCGAGCGCCGCAAGGAGCACGTCGACGCCACGAAGGATCTCCCGAATGCTGCGATCGAGCGTCAACTCTCGCGCCGCGACGTCTCGCTGCGGGAGAAGACGCTGTGGCGGATGCTCTACGAGACCGCCGCCCGCGCCAGCGAGATCCTCGCCCTCGACGTCGAGCAGCTCGACTTCGAGCAACCGCCGCGCACCAATCTGCTCCAAACGCGACGAGATCGAATGGGTCCACTGGGGAACCGGCACCGCGCACCTGCTCCCCCGGCTCCTGCGCCTCCCCGACGGCCAGGGCCGCTCAAGCGGACCGCTGTTTCTCGCCAGCCGCAAGCCCGTGCCTGCGCGGCGCCCGCCTGCACGCGACATCTGCCCGCACACCGGCCGCGCGAGACTCGGCTACGACCGCGCCCGAATCCTCCTCAAGGACCTCACCGGATGGCAGCTGCACCAGCTACGCCACTCCGCAGCGACGCACCTCGGACACCAGAAAGTCCCGCTCCAGCTGATCATGGCATCATGGCCAAGACCCGCCACAAATCACCGCGCACCGCGATGCGCTACGTGCACCCCAGCCCCACAGCCGTCGCGCAGGTCACCGAGCTCCTCGATCCACCCTGACGAACGCACTGATGCACCAGAGCTGCATGTCCGTCCAGGGCAACAGCGTCCGCGGTCCCACGAACACCTCTGCATTCCAGAAGCAGCAGCAGGACGAGCGGCGGCCAGGGCCCTCCTGTTGGTGTTCCATAGGAGCGCCATGTCGAGTCGCTCCACTTGGCTGCGACACGCTCCTGCTTCCGTACGCAGAATCGAGAGAGCAGCCATCTGGCTGGATGGCTGCTTGGGCAGAGCAGCGACGGGGTGAACGATTTGACGACGGACCGCTCCTGCGCCACAATTGTGGCGTGACTAGCGAGCCACTTCGTGCAGTTCGAGACCATCTCTCCGAGCTCGTCGATCGCGTCGAGCGCGAGCACGATCGGGTAGTGATCACGCGGAACGGTCGGGAGGCGGCGGTGCTGGTGAGTGCGGCCGACCTTGCAGAACTTGAGGAAACCCTGTCGGTCCTTAGCGATCCCGACGCCCTTGCGGACATCCGCGAAGCGGACTCGGCGTACGCGCGCGGCGCCGTCGTCCGCGGCGCTGACGCCGTGCGCGCTCTGCGGGCGTGAGCGCCCCCGACGAGTACGATCTTGTCGTCACCACGCCGGCCGCACGAGCGATCTCCGAGCACCTGTCAGAGCCCGTCGCGGCCGCTGTGATCGAGTTTCTGACAACGACGCTGATCCACGAGCCGCGGCGTGTGGGCAAGCCACTGCGGCGCGAGCTGGCCGGCGTTTGGTGGCAGCTCCAATCCCGACATCGCCCACGCTTGCGGCTCATCCGATGCGTTGGATGGCGGGTAGGTGGTCGACAGGCGTCTATTTGCGCTCAAGTCGCGCGGGTCTCCGGCGCGCTCGGTGACCGCCGCGCCTCTAGCGCGGGCATGACCTCGGTCGCCAGTAGCCGCATTGAGCGCAACACCTGCGCTTGAGGCATCCCCGGCCACTGCAGACGACAGACGAAGTGGTCAGCGCCGAGCCGGTTGACGTGCTCGGCGAGTATCGCAGCACAGGTCTCGGGGGAGCCCAGCACAAACCGGCCACCCTCGATCAGTTCGGAGAATTCGCGCCGCAGCGTGTCGGTTCCAGGGAGCACTTCGCTCTGACCCCAGTCGACATACGCCTCGTACTTCGTCTGCAGGTACGGCCGCGCCACCTCCAGCGCCTCCTCATCGGATTCGGCGACGCAGATCTCCTTTATGACGGGCGTGACCGCGGCGGGCGGAAGTCCGGCTCCGGCGCGCTCGGCGCGGTAGATCCGCATCTGGCGCTCCAGTTCGTCCAGCCGCGCGTGCGGGTTGACGAACCACGCATCGCCAAGCACCGCGGCGCGCTTGACGCCGCGGTCGCTGTCGGCAGCCAGCCAGATCGGCGGCACGCGATCTGGAACGAGCGAGAGCCGCGCGTCAGTCAACTCGTACCCGTCACCCGCGGCTGTGACTGTCTCGCCCGCGAGCAACCGGCGGACAACGTCGAGCTTGCGCTCGAACAGCCCAGCCCGTCCGCGAGCGACCCCGAACGCCGCATTCTCCGCTGCCCGGTATCCGAGACCCACACCGAGCACGAACCGCCCGTCCGCGATGGCGTCAAGTGTGGCCGCGTTCTCCGCACTCTCGACCGGGTTCAACAGCGTTAGCAGGACGACGCTGGTCCCGATCGTCATCCCCTCAGCAGCCGCGGCAACCCGCGCCAGCAGCGGCACGCTCTGGAACATCTGAAACGGGTGCGATAGGAAGTGCTGCGGGACCCAGACCGACGTGAACCCGAGGCTGCGAGCGGCCTCGACCTGTTCGAGGTGCTCGCGAACTGCGCCAGCGGCCGGCACACCCGGAGGGTGCTGAGCGGAAAGGAGCAAGCCGAAACGGATCTTGTCGCGTGCCAAGTTAGGTTCCTATCGAGCGCTCGGTGATCGACATACACTCTCACGCGGGCAGGCTTGCTGCAACCAATCGGATCTCAAAAACGAAGCGGGGTGCGCGCGAGGCCCCGTGCGTACCTCAACCGATCCGAGCCAAGTCCCGGGACTCACATCTAAGCGGGGCTGCCCATCACATCACCGGCGACCCGCTTCTCGCCAGATCCAGGACGGCCGCAGTGTCGTCGAGATGGCGGCTTCTCACCGTGGTTTGCGGCTGTCGGCGAGGAGTTTGAGGCCGTCGGGCCGGAGCTTGCCTGCTGGTGAGACGTGGCGGTAGAGCGTCTGGCGGGTGATCCCGAGCTCTGCACAGAGCTCGCCGATCTTGGTGTCGGGCTGTCCCATCGAGGCGATGGCCAGGCGCAGCTTGGCTGGGGTCATCTTGTATGGCCGGCCGCCTTTGCGGCCGCGGGCGCGGGCTGAGGCGAGGCCGGCGGTAGTGCGTTCGGAGATCAACTCGCGTTCGAACTCGGCCAGCGCGGCGAAGATCCCGAAGACCAGTTTCCCGGCGGGAGTGGTGGTGTCGATCGCGGCGCCTTGCCCGGTGAGCACCTTCAGCCCGATGCCGCGGGCGGTGAGGTCGTGGACGGTGTTGACCAGGTGGTGCAGGTTGCGGCCGAGCCGGTCGAGTTTCCAGACGACCAGGGTGTCGCCATCGCGGAGCGCCTTGAGGCAGGACGCGAGGCCGGGGCGATCGTCGCGGCGTCCGGAGGCGTGGTCGTCGTAGAAGTGGGCGGCGTCGATGCCGGCGGCGAGCAGCGCGTCGCGCTGGAGATCGACGGTCTGGGATCCGTCTACTTTCGAGACTCGCACGTAGCCGACAAGCACCTGGATCCTTCTTGCCACGTATACGGTGGCGGATTCTGGGGATCGGCGCACCACCTGCACATCCGGGCAGGTCTGCGTGGGCTGTCTGGCGAATGAAGGGCCGGAACACTGAGGCGGTTTGGGCTCTCTGAGTGTGAGCAGGAGCGTGTGTGGAAGTTGTGGGGCACGGGCCTGGCGTTGCGGGCGGTCGCGCGCAAGCTTGGGGCGCGGCCGGAGTATGTGAGGCGTTACGTTGCCTCGGTCGGTGGGGTCAAGCCGGCGTCGAGGCGGCGTTCGGTGCGGTGTCTGGCCAGGCGGGAGCGGGAGGAGATCTCGCGTGGGCTTGCTCGCGGGGTCGGGTTCCGTGCGATCGGTGTGGCGATCGGTCGTAGCCACACAACGGTCGCGCGGGAGGTCAATCGAAACGGTGGCCGCGAGGGTTACCGCGCGGAGGCTGCCGATCAGGCTGCTTGGGGTCGTGCTCGGCGTCCGAAGCGTTCCAAGCTTGCGGTCAACTCGAGGTTGCGTGAGGTGGTCGAGGCCAAGCTCGAGCTGGACTGGTCTCCTGAGCAGGTCTCGGCCTGGCTTGGCTGCACGTATCCTGAGCTGGCGATGCAGGTTTCGCACGAGACGATCTATCTGTCGTTGTTCGTTCAGTCGCGTGGTGCGCTGCGTCACGAGCTCTTCTGCGAGCACCTGCGTGGTGGTCGGCGTACGCGGCGGCCGCGGCGTAACCGTCAGGGGGCGCATGGTCAGGGCAAGATCCGGGAGATGGCGATGATCAGTGAGCGCCCGGCTGAGGTCGAGGATCGCGCAGTGCCCGGGCATTGGGAGGGCGATTTGCTGCTCGGCAAGCGCCCGACGGGGATCGCGACGCTGGTCGAGCGTACGAGCCGCTACACGCAGTTGGTCGCGCTGCCCGACGGTTATCGTGCCGAGCCGGTCCGCGCGGCGCTGGCGCAGAGCATTAGCTCGCTGCCCTCGCAGCTGTTCCGCTCGTTGACCTGGGATCAGGGCAAGGAGATGGCCGAGCACGCGCGGTTCACGGTCCAGAGCGGCGTGCGGGTGTACTTCTGTGATCCCAGCAGCCCGTGGCAGCGGGGTACGAACGAGAACACCAACGGCCTTTTGCGCCAGTATTTCCCTCAGCGCAGCGACTTCGCCGGGATCACGCAGGAGCAGTTGAACGCCGTCGCAGCGCGGCTGAATGGTCGGCCGCGTAAGACGCTTGGGTGGCTGACGCCGGCGGAGCGGTTCGCTCAATTGACGCGCGCTGCGCCCGCGGCGGCGTGAGCAGGCGGACCGGACGCGTCGGCTAAAGGCCTGCAATGAAGGGTGG
>JBKQKK010000206.1:0-6399 GCA_052147535.1 Solirubrobacteraceae bacterium
CGGACAACGCACGTCGGGGCGGGGACAGGCCAACTGAGCACGGGCCCGAGACACGCTCTACGTCATCTACTGAACCTCCAATGTCGCGTATCTACTCAATGTGTGCGACCTCGCGTCGCACCGCCGATACCAGGGCTGATCCGCGGGCGTGCAGAATTGCGACTTTGCCTACGCAGAGTCGGTCGGCGTTGACCGTCCTGCGGGCCTGTGTACGGAGCGGTTCATACGTTCTCTCGTTTCGAAAGGCGCCTTGGGTGGAGCGCGCCTTCGAAGCGCTCATAGGTGACGCGTCCCTGTTGCTCTCCGAGCGAGGTGGGCTCGCTCGTGTCGGGTTTGCGGTTGCCGGCGTGGACCCAGGCGATTGGGAGCCCGCGCTGCCGCGCTCGGGCTGCGACGGTCGCGGTGCCGCCCTGGCCTTGAGCGCTGTTGCCGTCCCAGACGGCGAGCAGCACGTCCGCATGCTCGCAGAGGAACGCGCCGACGGCCTGGTATGCGTGCTCGCGGTCGGGCTGGGCTGGTAGTTCGACCACGTCGTCGGCGTTGGCGAGCAGGCGCAGGAACTCGTCCTTGGACTCGCTGGAGATGAAGTCGGAGAGGTAGTCGTATTTCTCGAGCGGGAGCACGGCTGTGAGGCTGGCGCTGGGATGGTTCAGCGCGGGTCCGAGCGCGAGGCGGTCGGCGCCCTCGGCGAGCGCTGAGAGGATCTCCAGCGGCCGGCCGGGATACACGGCTTCGATCCGCGCTAGCGCTTGTTCGATTCCGGCCGTGAGCCGTTCGGGCTCGGCGAGAAAGCGATGGCCGGTGATCGCGATCCTCAGCACCGCCGGCTGCTCGCAGCGAGCGAGCGTCACGCCGGCGGAGGCGACGATCTGCGGGATCTCCAGGACGAGCAGCTTGTCCTTCTGCTTCTCCTCCTCGGGGAGATCCTCCCACGGGCGCATGCTCGGATGGATGCGCTGCGCGTCGTTTCGCGGCGTGCCGTAGCGCCAGCCGGCCTTTACCTTGGCTTTCAACCAGCGTTCGTGCTCGCCTTTGGCGAGCCGATCGACGCGCGGGTCGCTCGCGTCGAAGCGGACCGCGGGGGCGCCGGCGGGCGCATCCTCACGCAACGAATAGCCGAGGAACTCAAGCTTGTGGGCCAGATCGCTGGCGTTACCCCGATTCTGCAGCTTGACGTCGGCCGGAAGATCGGCATAGTCAACGAGCGACGGTTGCGGTCCTTTGTCCGGGGATGCGGGCGCGTGCAGGCCGTGAGTGGCGAGGTAGGAGGGCGAGCCGCCCCACTCATAGCCCTGCGCGAGCATGTCAGCGCAGTAGCGGAGGTGAACGGCTTCGGCGAGCCGTTCGAGGAGCTCCCCCTCGGGGACGTAGCGCTCGACCAGCGCGAGGAACTCGCGCGCGTCGACGTGCGCGTCGAACTGCTCGGCGGCGGGCAGCGCGGAGCGCTCAAAGCGGCTCTTGCCATGCAGAGCACTGATCGTGACGATCGTCTCCAGCGACCGGGCGCCGTGACGGTAGCGGCCGACCTCCAGGAACGCGCGCAGCACACCCGCGTCGATGTTCAGGCGCGCCGTGGGGCCGTCGTGCTCGAACAGGTTCGGACGGTCGCGCAGCAGGATCGCGCGCAGCAGGATCGCGCGCCGCAGGCGATAGTAGGGATCGGCCTCGGGATCGCCGGCGCGCGGGTCAGGCCCGACGACGTCGACGTGACCCTTGAGGCGACTGACGAAATCAGGGCCCTTCGCAAGCCGAAACTCCGCGCTGCGATTGGCGGCGAAGTCCTCAAGGCGCGCGCTCGTGCCGCCGGCGAACACGAAGATCGCCTTGCCGATCGGATGCACGACCTGCCCCTGCTGGAAGGACCCATCCTGCATCGGGGCGAGAAACTGGCGCAGCCACCCGAAACGCGCGCCAGCGAAGTCGCCGTCGAACTCGTCCCAGAGAACGAACGGAAGCTTGCCACGCAACCCCGCATCACGCACCTGATGCAGCGCGTCCGCGAGATCGGACGGGTCATTCATCTGCGAGAGGCTGAACTCCAGCGACTCGACCCGATCACCCTCCAGCGTCGACTTCGCGACCGCCTTCACACCGAACGACTTTCCCGCGCCGGGCGGGCCGAACACCGCGATCGACAGCGGCCGCGGCGCATGCTCCCGGTCATACTCACGGATCAGCGCGCGGATGCTGCGAAAACCCTCGATCTCGCCGCGATCGACGGTCACGAAGTTCCCGAACCGTCCCAGCGGCACGCCCTTCAGAACCGCCTCGATCCCATCCAGCGCGATCGACTGCGCGACCGTCTCAAGACCCTCCGGATAACGAGCCGCGAGGATCGTCCACGACTCCGGCGTCGGCTGCTCAATCCGCGCCAGACAGAACTCGCTCTCCCCGCCAGCCAGCTGCTGCGCGATCGCACGAGCCGGAAACACAAGGCCCGCACGGCCAGGCTCGCGCTCCTCATCACCATAGCCGCGCAGGTGAAGAGCGCGCCCCGCCGAGAGACCCCTCCTAACGCCGTCCTGCACATCCGGCTGATCAGGAGCGAGCAACAGCTCGCGCGCGATCCCGGCTGCCAGACACGACGTGTAGCCGATCATCGACCCAGGATGCTGCTCAGCCCAGCTGTTCTCGATCGCCTCCGGGTCAAAGATCACGTAGCAGTCGGGCCGCTCGAGCCGGTCCAGCTGCCCAGCGAGACCGCCGCGCCGTGAGAGGAGAACGGCACCGCCCGTCCGCAACGACACAACCACATGCGCGCAGTGCACAAGCCCGTTCACCGACGGATGGCGGATCAGCTCTGAAGCGAGATCCCCAGCGATGCGCTCCCAGGAAAGCTCGCGGCTGATCTTCACCTCACTCAAGCGCAGATCATTGAGCGTCATCACGACCACCAGACGCTCCGCGCAGTCACGCAACAGACTCCGCCAAAGCTCGCCCTCCGCGACCGGCGCCGCCATCTTCACCAACACCCACGGACGCTGCCCTCGACCCGCCTCCTGAGAGAGCGCCAGCGCCCTCGGCCAGCACCCCTCGTTGGCACGAAAACCGAGATCGGCATCGTCAAGGACCACAAGGTCCGCCTCGGGCGGATCACCAGTCGCCTGCTTGCAAACACGAGCAGCCTCCAAGTCCCGCGCCCAGTCAAGCCCCAAGAACTCCTCCACCCGCCACACCGTCCTCGCGCGCTCACCACGACTGCGCGGAAACCGCGACCAAACCGCAAAGGAGTGATCCAGCCGCGCATCGCCCGGGAGAACCCCTCGCTCCAAAGCGGTCGGTCGATCGATCCGGATCTCAAGCCCGCTCGGGCGCAGCGTCTCCGCCACCTCCTCGATCAGATCCGCCAGCAGCGCCGCACCACCAAGCTGCCCATACATCTCCGTGCGCTCATCAGCGCTCCAAACGACACCCCCGGAACCGAGCCGCCCACGCGCCAGACTCCAATCCATCGTCACATCGCCGGCGACAACCACACGCCTGATGCCACTCCGATCGCTGCCAGAAACCATGGCGCCTCGTTCCATGTCTAGTTTCCCATCCTGGCTCCCAACGCGAGGGGCCAGCATGCCGAAGAAACCTTCACGCTCACCAAGGCCCGATCAGCCCTCGACCTCGCCGACCAGCACAAAGCGCCATCAGCCTCGAGAAGACCTCTTTCCTGAACGGCGTGCCGCTCCGCCTTCTGATCGTCGTGGGTGGAGGAAACCACAACCTGGGACGCCCTACTGCCTGAACCATGTTCTGGGCTCCCATCGCTATCGCCTGGACCACCAGTAGCGCCGGCCGGGTGTGGCCACCGTCGTCGTAGAGCGGTTAACCGCTTCCGGGGTGTTGTCGGTCGAGAGTTCACGCGTTCGCGTCGGCTCGAATGGCCTGGCTTCTGGCCGGTGATCCGGCGACCCACCCATCAGCTCCAGGATGTACACGCCTCCGCTGTCGTCCCCGCAGCAGATATGCGTCCCTTGCCGACTGTAATCACAACATCGCAAATACCCCCATGCCGGGCCACATCGCAACGCACTCCGTGGTCTGCGCGTCCAAAGCCACAACATCCCGACGCCTGAGGAGATGATGCGGGCGCCGTCCGGGGAGTAGGCCACGGCCAGCACCCGGCTCAGCCGGTTGCACAGCTGCTGCCAGAGCAGGTCTGGCCGCTGCGTCAGGTTGTGCGCCTCCCAACGGAGCACATTCACGAACTCCTGGAGCACGAGGCGCTGATCGGAACGCGCTGTAGGTAGGCCGCCCATCTCGTGCGCTACACCGTCGGGCAGTTCCGCGAGGAGTTGCAGGCCGAGGTCGGCATGCCCACGCGGTCGGCATAAAAGGAGATCCGCTACCCCGCCGACCCACCGACCGTCGCAGAGATCATTGTGGTGATGCGCGCAGCCGGCGTTCATGACGACGGAGTCCGAACCGCTCGCGTCGATCTCCCCGGCGCCCGCCGCGACGGGGTGATCTTCTGGGAGTATGTGGTGCCGCCTCTCGCCCGCGTCCGCCACCATGGCCGGGCGTGCAGCGATGCGCCCGGCCTACCCGGTGGTTTAACGTGACCCCGGATGCGAGGTTTCACGAATACCAGCACCGAGAGGTTGGGGAGACGCAGCATCTCCTTCTCGCCGTGGCGGCGCGCCGGTGGGGTGCTGTAGCCGGGGCAGGGAGCTGTTGCTCGAGCAGGAACGCGCAGTACTCGGACCGGTCGCACGACTGTTTTACGCTCGCGGCGGGGGGTGGCGTGGTGACCGGCGGACGATCGCTGCCTCGCTGGTGAGCTGCTCGCCGGGGACTCCACCGGTGAGGGATGGTCAATCAGCGGCGAAATTCGGGAGATAGCCGCGGTCTGAACGGGCGCACACCGGCACCCGCGGGCGCGATGCGCACCCATCCGTCGCCCACGGCGCGTCTCGGGGGGCTCCATGAGGAGTCGGCGGGGTTTCGGTTCGGCGTTGCTGGGCTTGGCTATCGTGGCATGACGTTCTTGACGAACGTGGGGAGGCCATCCTGTGCCGATACGTTGTAGAGGCCAAACGTTCTCAGGGTTGTGTCGCCGTTTCGGTCAAAGCCGTAGGTGCCCAGTACCGAGTGGCGGTTTCTTGTGGCGAACAGTGCTCGAAGGATCGCGGAGCGGTTGTTCCCGCGGGCCCCCAGCTTGGCGCTGGTGTTCAGGGCGAGCTTCATCGCTTCATACCCTAAGATCGCGTAGGGGTCTGGGTTGCTGGCGCCGTACTTGGCCTTGTAGGCGGCGAGGAACGCTGGTCCACCCGGGTATGCGCTGAGCGGCAGCGTGAAGGTTGTGCATTTGAAGCGGCGCCCGGCGGACGCCGGGATCCCGTCCTGGGCGGGGTTGGTGAACTGGCTGGCGCAGATCGCGTCCCCTCCGTAGAGATTCGCGGTCGGGATCGCGGCCGCGACGTCCTCGGTCAGCTTCACAGCGCCGTTGAACCCGGCGAACATGAAGCAGTCCGTGTTCGCGCGTTCGAGTGTTTGGATGTAAGAGTCGTAATTTGGAGCTACGGGGTCGATGGCTGTGTTGCTGATGATGTGCACCCCGTACTTGGCGGCCTGAGCCTGCATCAGAGCGGCCAGGCCCTGCCCGTAGCTCTCTTGGTCGTTGGCGACCGCGACGCTCTGGCAGCCATCGCTGCTCATCGTTGTCAGCAGCGCGGCTGCCTGCACCGTGTCGCGCGAGGCGATCCGCAGGAATGTGCGCTTCCCGGTCGGGTAGTACTTGCCTGGCTCTTCCGGGGCGGTTGCCGCGTCTTTGGTCGTCAGTCCGTCGTAACTGGCGGACGGGCTGATCTGCGGGACGCCAGCCTTGTTGAGGATCGGGATCGAGATCTCGCTCGCGCCGGAGTCGAGTTCGCCGATGTAGTACGCCGCCGCCGGATCGCTCGCTGCCCTGCGCGCGTTTGCTGTCGTCTTAGCCGCGGTCGAGTCATCGAGTGAGATGTAGTGCACTGTGAACTGACCCGCTTTTCCGCCCGCCTGCGCGAGCGCGAGCCTGATCCCATTCACGATCGAAACGCTCAGAGAGGACGTTGGGTGCAGCGGCAGGCTCGAATAGATATCGAGCACGCCCTGGCTGGGGTTCGCGCTGGAGCTACGCACCACGCCCCCGTAAGCGAACATGACCACGACGAACGACATCACCACGGAACACAAAGCGGCTCTGCGAAACATAAAGCGCCCTCGCCTTCGGATCGGAACCGGCGAGCTTCCGCCGTGGGAACGTCCGATCGTGCCAGCCACGTCAACGTTCGCCATCGGATCGGACTACGGATCCGTCGTCCGTGGAAGGCCGGTCTACCGCAACCCCGCCCGCCTCACTCAACCCGGACCGCGGCAGCACTTGTAGCAAGAGCGAACCGCATCTTCGTAGATTTGACATGAACTGGCGCT
>JBKQKK010000207.1:0-12487 GCA_052147535.1 Solirubrobacteraceae bacterium
GTTGCCGCTGCGCGCGTCAACCCACTCACCGTTGATCAGCATCCGCTTGCGCTGAGCCATGAACGATGCGGCCGGCGAGGCCGCCTCAGTAACAGTAGCCATCTACTCTCCCTCTCCTCAGAGGTACGTTGGACCCATGAATCCTAGTCCGACCCGGGTTGCGCTTGCGTTGCATTCATGCGAACAGCGCTTCAGAGCCGCGCGCGCGATCATCAGGAGCCGGCGGCCGGACGCGCGGAGCGCGCCGGGATCAGCGGTCCGACGGTGGCCGTCTTGATGCAACCCCAGTACACGCCAGCCCCATACGCCGCGTCGTCGGCAAGCCAAAGCGCCGTCCATCGGATCGGATCCAGGCGCGGGCTTCGGCGCCACCAGCCGTCGAGCGCCGGGAGCGCCAGCAACGCCAGCGGCCACGGCCGGCGGGCCCGAAACAGCGCGGCCGCCACAAGCGGCGCAGCGAACATCGCCACGTACTGGGAGAGCGAGACGGCGGCGTAGTAAGTCGCCTTGCCGAACCAGCGAGCGCCCAAGCCACGGGGGAGACCGAGCGCTGCGAGGCGGCCGGCGAGGGCGCTGCTCTGGCGGCCGGCGAGGAGCGCGGCGGCGCCAGGGCGGCCCGCCAGGATCAGGACCACCACGCACGTCGGCCAGGGCGGGAGCACGGCGGGCGCGAGGCGGCCGGGGTGGCGGTTCGCCAGCGGCGCAGCGGAGGTGCCGTAGCGAAAGCGGCGCGCGAGCACCTCGTGCAGCCGTTCCGGCTCGCGGTGGGCGACGGTGACGGCGGGGTCGTAGCGGATGCGCCACCCGGAATCCCACAGGTGCCAGATCAGGTCCACGTCCTCGCCGTATCGCAGCCGCTCGTCGAAGCCTCGGGACAGCGCACGCCGACGAACCAGCAGCGCGGCGGTCGGCAGGTAGGAGACGGGCCCTCCAGGCATGACAGCGGATTGTCTGTCACCCATGTCGAGTGGCGAGCGCGCCGCAAGATACCGCGCCAGCGAGCCGCCGGCCGCAAGCGCGCGCACGCGCGGGGCGACAGCGCCCACCCGCGGGTCCTCGAAATGGCCGACGAGAGCACCCAGCCAGCCGCGCTCCGGTACGCAGTCGCTGTCCAGGAACGCGATCAGCTCGGTCTCGACCTCGGGCAGCGCCGCGTTGCGGGCGGCCGCGGGACCGCTGCAGGTAGTGCGATGGACGATCTTTGCACCGTGACGAGCGGCGACGGCGGCCACCGTCCGGCGGTCGCGCGAGCCGTCGTCGACGACGATCACGGGAGCCTGCGAACCGAGCGCCGTCAGGCAGCGATCGAGCTCCGCGGCGCGATCGTGCACGGGCACGACGATCGTCACGCCGGCTACGCCGTCGCGCCGAGGCGGGCGCGGATGAGCGAGTCCTGCGTCGATCAGGCGGTGCCCGAGCGCCAGCGTGGCGTCAGATGTCCCGGCGCCCTGCTCCAGTTGCTCGAGCGCGCGCCAGCCGGCCGCCGTCAGCCGGATCACGCGCCATGGCGAGCCGCCGGCGAGCGTAGCGCCCCAGCGGCGCGCGTCGCGGTCGAGCACGAGCGGAACTGGGGGCGCGCAACCCGCGCTCTCAGCAGCGGGCGGCCGGAGCGTTCGATCTATTCCCACGCGGCCACGAGGCTGGCCAGCGACTGCACGGCGCCCTCGAGCATCGCCCGTCCCTCCGGCGCGGAGGCGCCCGCGGGATCGCCGAGGATGCCGTTCGCGCTGACCTCCCGAACGCCGCCCGAGACCAGCTGCGCAAGCAGCTCTGCAAGCGGCGCCGTCGCGCCGGCCTCGGCGCGGTCGAGCCGCACGTGCTCTGGGGCGAGGGCAAGCATCAGCGCCGTCTCCGCCCGGCCGGCGTGCGCGTCGTGCGGCCAGCGGGGACAGAACGCGCGCACGTCACGTCCCTCATCGCGCAGCCGGACCAGCGCGCGCCCGAGCGGCGCGGCATTACCTCCATGGGTGGAGATCAGCAGCACGCGCCCGAAGCTGAGGGTCGCGGAGCGGCATAGCTCCACCAGCAGCAGCTCCGTCGCCGCCTGGCCGATCGACAGCGTGCCGGCGAAGCGGGCATGCTCTCCGCTGGAACCGTACGGGACACACGGAGCGACAACCACCTCCGGGCGCAGGCGGCTCAGCCCGCTCGCGAGGGCAAGGGCGATCTCGCTGTCGGTGCCGAACGGGAGGTGCGGACCATGCTGCTCGGTTGCTCCCACCGGCACCGCCAGCAGGGTGCCGGGGGGAGCACTTGCAGCTTCTGGCCAGGCGAGGTTCGCGAGCGCTCGGCTCACCTCACGCGGTTGTTTCGAACTGACTCAGCAGGGGTCTGAGCTCGGGCTGGCCTGCCGTTCCGAGCCCGTGGCTGAAGCCGGGCGGGATCAGCAGGTCAGAACGGCTGAGTTCACCAACTGACGCATGTCCGAGGCCCAGTAGAGCGGAGTCGATGCCGTTGCGCAGAACGTCGAGCACGTTCTCAACTCCGGCTTGGCCGTTGGCTGCCAGGCCCCAGAGGTAGGCTCGCCCGATCATCACCGCCCGTGCGCCCAGCGCCAGCGCCTTGACGACGTCGCTGCCGCGGCGAATCCCGCCGTCGAGCAGCACCTCGATCTGGTGTCCGACCGCGTCGACGATCCCAGGCAGAGCGCGAATCGTGGCCGGCGTCGTATCGAGGTTGTTGCCGCCGTGGTTGGACACGGAGATCGCCGAGAAGCCGGCGTCGACCGCGCGGCGCGCATCGTCGACTCGCATGATCCCCTTGAGCATGAACGGGCCGTCCCACTGCTCGCGCAACCAGCGCAGGTCATCCCAGCTCGGGGGCTCGGTCTGCACCCACTGGCCGTAGGCCTCGAAGAACGTCGGCGCGCGACCGCCGGCCTCGCCGATGTTCGGGACCGTCAGATCGGGCATCGCCCCGGTCTTCGCCCACTGCACGAGCCACTGCGGTCGCGGCAGCACTTCGGGCGCCATCCGCAGCACGGTCTTCCAGTCGACGCGATCGGGAATCGCCGGGCTGCCCCAGTCGCGACCGTAGGAGAACGACCAGTCCAGGGTGACGATCAGGCCGGCTGCACCGGCCGCCTTCGCGCGCGCGATCCGCCGCGTGATCTGTGCGCGGTCCCCGAGCCAATACAGCTGGAAGAAGGTCTTCGGGTTGACTGCGGCGACCTCCTCGATCGGCTTGCTCCCGAACGAGCTCAGTCCGATCGCGGTCCCGCGCGCCGCGGCGGCCCGCCCGACTGCCAGCTCACCATCCGGATGCACCGCCTGCACCCCCGCCGGTGAGATCACGACCGGCAGCGAGATCTCCTGCCCCATGACCGTTGTCGTCAGCTCGCGACCGCTGTGCAACCCGGCCACGTGTGGGGCGAACCCAAGCTCGCGAAACGCCTCGACGTTGTCCTCGAGCGTGCGCCCCGACTCGGAGCCGGCCAGCATCGCCTTGTACACGGACTTGGGCATTCGCCGCTGGGCGCGCCTCTGTGCGACCGCCACCGTCTCAAAGAATCCGTTTCCCATCACCCACTCCTCTCAATCATCACGCCAGTTACCGGACTCTCGTCGCATGGGCGGACCGGCGATGTCATTGATCCAACAACCTTGACAGCAGCTTTCCGGCGTGGTCTGCGGCGCGACCGATCGACCGACGGCCGCGGCAGCCGCTCGCCGGCGCGCGCGGCCAGCAGCTGCTCGCCGTGGCCGAGCACGCATTCGGGGTCCGGGCCGTCGAGTGGCAAGCCAGTGAAGAACTTCGCGGCCATGCAACCGCCGCGGCAGTTGTCGTACAGCCCGCAACTCGCGCAGGCGCCGGCGGACTGCGGCCGGCGCAGCTCCCCGAACAGCTCGGAATGCCGCCACACGTGGCCGAACCCACGCTCGCGCACGTTGCCCGCGAGGAACTCGTCGTGGATCGCGAACGGACACGCATACACGTCGCCGACCGGATCGATCAGGCAGACGACGCGGCCGGCGCCACAGAGGTTGAGCCCGGGTAGCGGTGCTCCGAGCGCCGAAAGGTGAAAGAACGAGTCACCGGTCAGCACTTCCTCGCCTCTGCTCAGCAGCCAGTCGTACACCTGCCGTTGCTGCTGCGCCGTGGGGTGCAGCTCGGCCCACACGTCGGCACCTCGCCCCGACGGGCGCAAGCGAGTCAGCCGCAGTTGCGCTCCGTAGCGGTCCGCCAGCGCCTTGAACTGATCGAGCTGCGGAGCGTTGTGGCGGGTCAGCACGACCGACAGCTTGAATCCGTCACAGCCTGCCGATGCGAGGCGCTCCATCGCGCGCAGCGCGGTCGCGTACGAACCCGGACCGCGCACTGCATCGTTGACCTCGGGGGTCGTCCCGTCGAGCGAGACCTGGACATCGACATAGTCGCTTGCAGCCAGCCGCGTGGCGGCCTCTGGCGTGATCCGGCTGCCGTTGGTGGAGAACTTGACCCCGACCCGATGCGCCGTCGCGTACTGCACCAGCTCCCAGAAGTCGGCTCGCACCGTCGGCTCGCCGCCCCCGATGTTCACGTAGAAGACCTGGAGCGCTTCGAGCTCGTCGATTAGATGCTTGCACTCCGCGGTCGAGAGCTCGCGCGGATCGCGGCGCCCCGAGCTCGAGAGGCAGTGCACGCACGCGAGGTTGCAGGCGTAGGTCAACTCCCAGGTCAGGCAGATCGGTGCATCCAGTCCCGACTCGAGTTGGTTGGTGAGGCCGCGGGAAGCGACCGCCGCCGCCGTCATTCCATGCCCCTTCGCCTGATCACGCCGGCTGCGGCGAGGCTCGACAGCGCCTGCTCGTATTGCTGACCACGGTCTGCGCCGATTCGCGCAGCGTCACACGCGGCGCGCGCGCTCGGGTGCTCGGCAAGCGACATGATCAGGCCCAGCAGCGCCGTGCTTCTGATCATGCTCAGCCGGCGAGTGCCGTAGTTGTAGGCAAGTCCGCCGAAACCCTCGGGTCGCAGGGCAACCTGAGGATCGAGCTGCCAGCCCGCGTCGAGATCGATTACTGCGGTGCCCGGTTGCACGTCCGCAGACATCAATATACGCCGCACATGCCGTCGATCGACACGTCCTCGACGAGCAGCTCGTCGAGGACCAGTGCCGGCTCTGATCCACCCCCCGTGACCGACTCGTCGGCTCCCCTACGGGAGTCCGGTGCGTCGGTGGGGACCGTCGTCTGAGGCGTCGTCGCTTGAATTGTCATGCGTAGCTCCTAGCTTGCTGTGTTGATGGATCTAGGTGGTTGCGGGCGAAAGTGGTCGTCCTCGACACTGAGCGGCGGGTGCCCGCCGCGCTCGCGATCCCCGCGCGGGTTGGGAGGCGCTTGGCGTTCAGATGGGTCTCGAGCATCGGCGGAATCTACTTTCCAATCCGGTGCGCGCAGGGCCGACCGGGCTCTGCGCGGGGTAACTCCGAGTCCCGAATCGCGGCAGCGCCTCGGCGGGGCCGGCCGTGACCGTCGCCTGCGCGTGGAACGGATGCTTCAACCAACCACGGCGATGCACCGTCTGTGCGGTCCGGCTCGAGGACAAGCCAGCCGCCGCGGCACTCATGCGCCGCTCCGCGCCAGCCTGGAACGTCGGCGGCGAGGGCCGCCAGGCGGTCGAGATCAAACGCCTGCCGATGTCCGTAGACCGGGTCAGGGACCGACTCCAACGGAACCGCCACGATCACTCGCCGCCGCGCCGCGCCGCACAGCGACGCGATCACCGTCGCGCTGCACTCCGCCGGCAGGTGCTCGAGCAGGTGCAGGGCGGTCACCGTGTCGAAGCTGCCGGCGGCGAACGGCAGCGGTTGCGTCACGTCGGCGACCTGAAAGTCGAGTCCGAGCCGGAGCTCGCCGGCGATCCGCCGGCCGAGCGCGACCGTCGGCGGATCGAGGTCGCTTGCGGTTACTCGCCGCTTGCCGTAGGCGGCCAGCAGCATCGGGAAGAAGGCGAAGCAACTGCCGACGTCGAGCACGGTAGCGCCGCGAAGCAGTGCCGCCGCATGCCGGTAGATCTGCCTGAAGGTCGAGATTGGGGTATCGGTGCCTGGCGGGATCGAGCCGTCGGTTGCGCTGCCGCGGTCCGCGCCCTCCAGCGCCCGTAGCGTGTTGAGGTAGAACCGGCGCCAGCAGGCGTGCGGTGAGGGCCCGGTCGATTCAACGATGCCCGCGAAGCACCGCTCGAACGCCCCGGGGCCGCTCAGAAGCTCGGGCCCGACGATCTCGTCGGCGATCAGCCGGCCGATGTCATTGTCGATCGCGCCGCGACTCAGGCGATGCACGACGAGCGTGGTCGACGGTGTCTGGTGCACCGCGAAGCTGCGCGTGCGCAATGGATGGTGCGTTCGCTGGAGTCCCGCCAGCGTTCGCCGATTGATCGGCTCCCAGGCGACCACCACCTCGCGATTGCGGCGCGCCCAGCGGAGTACCGGTTGGGTGCTCATCGACTCGACCGCAGGACGGCGCCGGCGACGGCCTCTAATTGGTCGAGGTCGCGGACGAGCTCGACCCGGTCACAGATCTCGGCGTACGCCGGTAGGTCGCTGCGGCCGAGGTGCCAGTAGCGGCTCTGCTCTGGCGTCAGCCACACCAGCTGCCGCGCCCGGCGGCGGATGTCCTCGAGCGCCCAGACGTGGGGCGGATGCCCATTTCCGCGACCGTCCCCGAGGACGAGCACGGTCGTGCGTCGGTTAACCGCCGAGAGATGCTCACGGTGGAAGGTCGCGAGTGCATGGCCGTAGTTCGAGTTGGCGTCCACGTCGAGGATCTCGCCGCCGAAGATCATCCCGAGCGCTTCGTCGAGTTCGCATCGCTCGAGGTACGGGGTGACGTCCACGAGGTCGCTCACGAACGCAAACGTCCGCACCTGCGAGAACAGCGATTGGAGGGAATGGACGAGATGGATCGTGAACTTCGCGGTGTTGCGAACCGAGAGGCTCACATCCACGAGCAGGATCAGCCGCGGCCTGTCCTGACGCTTTCTCACCAGCACGGGACGGAATGGCAGGCCCCCGTAGCGCATATTCGCCCGCATCGTGCGCGACGCGTGGATCCTCCCATGCGAGGCCTTCGTGCGCCGAGGCGATTGCGCTCCCTGCAGCTCGCGTCCCAGCCGTCGTAGGAGGGCGTCCATCTGGTGGCGCTCGTCCTCGTTGAAGGCAGTGGTGTACGCCGGCGCCGGCTGATCGGTGAGCGCCGGACGTTCGAGCGCCATTAGCTTCTCGAGGTATCGCCGCAGCAGCTCCGGCAGGTTCGCGATCACGCCGTCGACCTGCCGGCGCAGCGCCTCGATCTGCTGATCGTCGAGCATCGAGCCCGGCGGCAGGGTCGGTAGATGATCGATTCCGCCGACCGACAAGTCCGCGTCGATCACCTCGCCGCCGTCAGCCGCAAGGTCACCGGGCGCGCCCGGGTTGGTCAGCCGGCGCAGGTGCAGGATCTGGCGTAGCTGCTGCACGGCCTCGTCGATCGCGTCCTTCTGCTCGCCCAGGAGCAGCTCCTGGCTGAGCCCGGCGAGGTCGATACGGGTGCCGTCCTTGTGCAGCCGCTTGGCGGTCGCGAGCTGGTCGTCCTCGAAGTACTTGGCGACGTCCGCGGGCTGCTCGTGTGAGTGGCTCGGATCGTCGAAGTCCGGTGGATCCTCAGACGCCTTGATCTGCAGCGCCGGCGCCGGCTCGTCGTGGTCGTGGTCGTGGTCGTGGTCGTGGCCGTGGCCGTGGCCGCCCTGCCCGCCTGGATCATCGATCGAGAAGTAGGCGTCGAACAGCTCATCGAACACCGGCTCGTCCTTACTTTCCTTGACGAGTGTCGCCCGTAGCGCCGTCTTGACCAGCTCACGGCGCTCGAGCGGGATCGCGGCGAGGCTGCGGAGCGCATCGAGCGTCTCAGCCGGTGAGATCCGGACGCCGTGCCCTCGCAGCACGCCGACGAACCGCAGGATCGGAGCATCCATCGTCTGTCAGCTCCTAGGGTTGGGACCGGATGGCTCCGAAGTAGCCCTTCTTGTTGGCGTCATACGCCGTCTCTTCGGGCCGGCGGTCTGCGCCCTCGTGTTGATGCCCATGGTCCTGCGCAGAGCCGTGGCTGTGGCTGTGGCCGTCTCCGTGGCTATGGCTATGGCCATCGTGGTCGTGGTCGTGGTGGTCTCCGGGGGACCGCTCTGCTACGCCGAGCAGGCGTGGCAGCGCCTGCTGCACGCGTTCGACATCCCTGTCGTGCTTGATGATCAGCGAGATCGTCTGCTCGACCACCTCGCGGTCCAGCGTGGCGACGTTCAGCAACGTCAGCGCTCGCGCCCAGTCGAGCGCCTCGCTGATGCTGGGCGCTTTGCGGAGATCGAGCAGGCGCGCTTCACGCACCAGCTCCACGACCTTGGCCAGTAGCTCCTCGCCGATGCCGGGAACCTTGATCCGGAGGATGTCCAGCTCGCGCTCGGCCGATGGATAGCCGAGCGACAGGTGTAGGCAACGGCGCTTGAGCGCCTCGCTGACATCACGGGTCGTATTCGAGGTGACGATCACCCACGGGATGGTCCGTGCCTGCACCGTTCCAAGCTCCGGGATCGTCACCTGGAACTCCGCCAGGACCTCCAGCATCAGCGCCTCCAGATGCTCGTCGGCGCGGTCGATCTCGTCGATCAGCAGCACCACCGGCTCGGGCGAGCGGATCGCCTCGAGCAGTGGCCGCTCGACGAGGAAGTGCTCGGAGAAGAAGATGTCCTCGTGCCCGCGCAGGCGCTCCGCGGCTTCCGCCAGCCCGGTCGTGCCGGCCAGCACGGTGTCGATCCGCTCGCGCAGCAGCTGCGTGTAGAGGAGTTGCTTGCCGTAGTCCCACTCGTACAGCGCCTTGGTGTCATCCTGGCCCTCGTAGCACTGCAGGCGTACGAGCCGCCTGCCGCTCGCGCGGGCCAGCGTCTTCGCCAGCTCCGTCTTGCCGACGCCGGCTGGTCCTTCGACCAGGACTGGCTTGCCGAGTGCGGTCGCGAGGAAGACGACGGTCGCGACCTGCTCGGTGGTCACATACTCACAGTCGCGAAACCGCTCGACGACGTCCTGCACTGAGTCGAACTTCTGTAGTTGATCCATGCTCGTCACCGACGGGCCGGCGTCGATGCGGGGGCGAGCGCGGCGCCCGCAACTCGCTCCCGCATGACGCCGGCGCCGCTTCTTCCCTAGAGGGTCCCCACCATCGCTGCGCGGACGACGGGCTTCAGGTTCTCGACCGTGCACTCCTGCGGGTTGCCCGGCGTGCAAGCGTCACCCATGATGTGCTTGGCCACGCGTTCGACGTCCTTGTCATCGCCCCGGATCTTGCGGCCCTTGCCCTTGTAGATACCGGTGTCCATGCGGTTCTTGGTGTAGTCCTCCACGCTCGTGAAGTTCTCGGGGATGTTCACATCTTTAAACAGGCGGATTGCTGCCTCGAGCGCCGCCTCCGCTGCCTGCACCTTGGTCATGCCGCGGGTTTCGACGCCCATCGCGACGGCGATGTCGGCGAACCGCTCGTAGCGGGCCGGCAGGTTGAACTCCCACACGCGCGGCAGCGCCACCGCGTTGTTGAGGCCGTGGTGGCTGTCATAGAAAGCGCTGACCGCGTGGGACATCGAGTGGACGATTCCGAGACCGCCGGAGTTGAATGCCTGGGCCGCGATGTACTGCGCGTACATCATTCCCGTGCGAGCCTCGTAGTTGGTCGGCTCGGCGACCGCCTGTCGCAGCCACGTGGCTGTCAGCTCGATCGCTTTCAGCGCCGACCCTAGGCTTGGAGCGAAGTCCAGCCTCGAGACGTATGGCTCTGACGCATGCGCGAGCACATCGAAACCGCAGAAGGCGGTGTAGTCCTGCGGCAGCTCGTAGTAGAGGACGGGGTCACAGATCGCGAGCGTGGCGATCGAGCGATCGTCGAACGCGACGTACTTGTGCGGGTTCTCGCGGTCGCTGGTGTCGGTGATGACGTATGCCCAGCTGGTCTCCGATCCGGTGCCTGCGGTCGTGCTGATCGCGATGTGAGGCGGGTTCACCGGGTTCTCGGACTTGTTGAAGCCCTCGAACTCGTTGATGTTACGGCCATCGTGCGCAGCCACGATCCGCGCGCCCTTGCACGCGTCATGGGTTGAGCCGCCGCCGACCGAGATGAAGCTGTCGCATTTCTCGTCGGCGTACTGCTGGTAAGCGTCCATCACGTTGTAGTCCTTGGGGTTGGACTCGACCTTGTCGTAGATGACAACGTCGATGCCCTGGTACCTCACCTTGCCGACGATGTCGTCGATGATTCCGGTGCCGCGCAACCCCGAGGTCATCAGCAGTGACCTCTTGAAGCCGAGGCTCTTCGCCTCGACGCCCACAAGCTCGTACGCGCCTGGCCCTAAGAGCCCGCGCGGAACGTTGTGGAACTCCTTGATCGGGAACTGCCAAAGCCTGTCGGCCTCCATCTCTCTCTCCTCCTACTCGGTCTCCAGGTGACGCCGACGCGTCCCTCACGCGACAGCGCGTAGCCAGTATCGATGCTGGAACTCGGCTGGTCCAGGGTTTGTTGACGCGAGCGCTCCGAGGGCCGTGGCGCGACCGGAGGGCGACTGGATCGCAACAGCGTGCCCGCAGGCGAGCGATGCTCCTAACGAGCGCTCCGGCGGCCGCTTTCGCAGTGGGCCACCGGAGCCTGGTCCGAGCACCGTGATGTCGCAACTAATCGACGTCTAGCAGGGATTTTCGGTTACATAGGCGGGCCTGCGCGGCGCCCTCCAGGGTCCACGCGGCGACGTCTAACCGCGCGCCTGCGCGCCTGCCAAGTCGGGCGCTCGCGAGGGCCCGCTTGGGCTCTTACAGTCGGTTCGCGACGCTGGCGCATCCTTGAACCGTCCACCGGGGCATCGGGGCACCGGGCCGACCTGCTGTGCGCTGGTGCGCTCGACGTCCAGCAGATCATGACACCGCTCCCCGCCCCAGCGGCCCGATCGCCGCTTGACGGGACATTGCCCTTCGGAGGAGGGTAGTGGGCTGGCCGGCGGCCTGTGCGGCGTCAGCCGGGCTGGACTGCGGCCTCAAGAATCCGTCTGTGTTGACGATCGACAGGGTGTGCCTTCGCGTGGTCTGTCACCAGCGCCGGCCGCGCGGTCCTCGGAAACATCGTTGTGTTCCTCGGCTCAGCGACGCGCCCGGACAGCCAGGACCAATCGATCCTCACCGACTTCACCGCATGGCTGCACGAGCGGGCACGAGTCGAGCCGCAGGCCTACGCTGACATAGGATCCCTGTTCGCGACAATGAGCGACGTGCTCGCATCAGACTGCCCCGCCGAAAGCGCGCTGCTCAGAGCTCAGATCAACGCCACGCCACGACGAGGTTAGTAATCCGCCCAGGCGATGTCGTTCGCCCAGTGGATCGCAGCGGACGCCACATCGAGCAGCGCGATGCGAAGTTGCTGCGGGTCGGTGCTGCGGCGCGCTCGCGCGACCGCTTCGATCTGTGCGGCCAGGACCGGCGCACCTCCGCGAGATCCGAGTGCGGCGCCGATCTCCGCCACGACGCGCAGGTTTCGGGTTCGATGCTCGGCGGTCCCGCGGCCGTGGTCGCCGGCGCGGCGGGGCTGCAGGCCCGCCGCGCTAACCGCTTCGCCAAGCGAGCCGAAGTGATACAGCACCGTGTTCAGGCTCGGCCAGTCTCCGGCGCGGTAGCGGAGGATGCGCCAGGGCTGTCCGAGCCGGCGCGCTCGCACCGGGTCCCAGTCGGCTTGCGTGGGCGGCTCGCCGTAGCACTTGGTCCAGGCTACGATCGCCGCGATCACCTGCTCGGAGCCCGTCAGGTGGCGCTTGAGCCGGCGCGGACCCTGCCGTGCGCAGAAGCCCGCGGCGCTCACCGCGGCGCTGAAGGCACCGAACTGTCGCTTGACCATGCCCACCGATGGCCAGTCGCCCGCTTCGAAGCGCTCAGCCCGCCACGCCTGGCCGGTGCGACGGGCTCTAGATGGATCCCAATCTCGGATCGTCGGAGGCTCGCCATAGTTACTGGTCCACGCCTGGATGCGTTCGATGATCTCGTCTCGACTGAACCGGGGGGCGCGGGCTGAGCTGCCGGCCTCGACTGGGACCGGAGCAAGGTCTGGCGCCAGCGGCGCCCGGCGCGCGATCGCGAAGGTCGATGTAGATGGCGGTTCGGTGGCGGGCAGTCGTGAAACGGACACTGTTGGAGTCCTGCTCGAGGCGGGTCGGGGTTCGCGTGCGGGAGGCGGGTCGGGGTTCGCCTGCGTGGAGGCGGGTCGCGCTCGCCGGCGTGGAGGCGGGTCGCGTTCGCCTGCGGAAGGGTGGATATGGGTTCACCTGCGGACAGCGCGGGGCTGTCCGCAGGTGTCTCCTGCTCTCGTCTGTCCCAGTGAGCTGGAGGTCAGAGACCGATGCAGACTGATTTGGTCTCGGTGTATTCGTGGATTACTTCTTCGCCCATTTCGCGGCCCCATCCTGATTGCTTGTAGCCGCCGAATGGCAGCGCGGCGTCGAAGATGTTGTAGGCGTT
>JBKQKK010000208.1:0-8896 GCA_052147535.1 Solirubrobacteraceae bacterium
CGAAGCTCACCTCGGCCGCGCCCGGCTCGGCGCAGAACAACTACCTGGTGGTGTCCGACATCGAGGCAGCTCGCGACGAGCTCGTCGGCCTCGGCCTCGACGTCAGCGGCCCGTTCCACGCCGAGAACCCCGGCGCCCAGTTCGACGCCGGCATCACGACCGGTGCCGTCGCCGGTCTGGCCCCTGATCGTGCCAGCTACGGCTCCTACGCTGCGTTCAGCGATCCGGACGGCAACCGCTGGTTGCTCCAGGAGGTGACGGTGCGGCTGCCCGGACGAGTCGACGACGACAACTGAATCGGGCATCGGCGGCGCTCGAGCTCGGCGGCGGATAGGTTCACGCCGGAGCCCGGGCGCCGGGGCCGGCTCGCGACAGAAGCGAACCCCGAGTCACCGCTTGCTCGGGTCCTGTGGTCGGCCCTCCGCGCAGGACAGAGCTCAGAGGAGGTTTCATTGTTGGTATTGCCGCCGAGTCGGTGCTCGACTACCACGACGGCGACCGGCCGAGACGCGTCGTCGAGCTGACCGCGGGAAGAGGTGTCGACGACGCCGCCAACGTCGCCAGGGGTGGTGCCTCACAGGCGATGGCGGCTGTCAGGGACGGCGGTCGGCTGGCGACCATCACCTCGGATCGGCCCGACCCGGCGCGAGGCATCCGCGTTGACTCCGTCTTTGTCCGCCCGGACGGTCCCCAGCTCGAGTCGGCCTGCGATGCCCATCCCGGCCAGCATGGCCCGGGACGTGCGTAGCTGCTCACGCGCCTCAAGACGCCGTCCTTCGCGGCGCAGCCACTCGCCGTAGCCGAGCTTCGCGCGGGCGAGGTCGGCCCGCAGTCGGGTGCGTCCCAGCCGCTCAATCGCTTCGCGGTATCCAGCGGAGCTCTTCCTCACCTGACCAGTCGCCACTCCCGTAGCTGGCCAGCGCCCGTTTGAGCACTGGCGCGCCGGGGCTGAAGCCCGCTGTCACCGGCGTCGCGACCCCATCGAGCAGGAGGTCGCTGGGCCGCGGCGGATTCTCCGCCGGAGGCGCCGCGAGCGCGGCCTCGGCGATGGCGACCGCAGCGCCGCTGGGGGCTAGCCGACCCGCGAGCAGAGCGGTGGAGAGAGCGTCCAGATAAGTCTCGCGGGCGAGCCTCGGATCGAGCGACTGGAGCCGCCTGGCGGCCGTCAAGAGGAGTGGCGGAGCATCGCCGACGCGGCTCTGCGAGTGCGCGATGTGACCGCGGGGCAGATCAACGCGGGCTCGGCCGACCGCGTCGAGCCCCCCGACTGGGCGATCGCCACGAGCCCCAGCGCCGCGTCCGGCACCCCAGCGAGGTGCTTACGGGGAGTGGCTGCGACGTCATCACCGCCGCGTGGATGCGCGGGGCCAGCTGCGGATCGCCCACGAGATGCTCACCACGATGGGCGCGGCGGCCTTCGCCGAGCGCGCGCGTCGCGAGCTGTTCGCGACCGGCGGGACGGTTCGCAAGCGCACGGACGAGGCGCGTGATGACCTGACACCGCAGGAAGCAGAGATCACCCGGCTGGCCGGCGAAGGCCGCACGAACCCTGAGATCGGCGCCGAGTTGTTCATCAGCCCTCGCACAGTCGAGTGGCATTTGCGCAAAGTGTTCTCGAAGCTCGGTCTGGCTTCACGCAAAGAGCTCCGCGAAGCAGTGCCGCGATCGGGCGCCTGGGCCTCGCCCCCGGGCGACACGCGCTCGCCCCAGCCCGCAGACTGGCCGAGGCCGACGGGATCGTCCAGGTCATACATGTTCGACGGCTCGACGCTGTCGAGTGCTGGCCGCGGGCCGGTACGCCTTCTCGAGCACGAAGGTGACGTCGTCTGCGTAGCAGTAAGACCAGTCTTCACCGGGCTCAAGCGACGTGACGATCGGATGCGCGCTCTCGCGCACATGCGCCGAGGCGTGCCGGTTGGGCGATGAGTCGCAGCAGCCGACCTTGCCGCAGGTACGACACACTCGCAGGTGAACCCACCAACCCCCTATCCGCAGACACTCTTCCCAGCCGGCTACCTCCTCGGGCACGGAGACGCGAATCTGGTCGAGGTGTGTGCATCGCGTGGTTTCCATCTCCGTCCCGTCCTCTCGTAGAGTTATCGGCCGAGTTTGCGCCTACGGAGCGGTGGTCGCGCCCGTGTGTTCCCTGGCGCTCCGCCGGGCAGTGCCCGGTGGAGCTGCGTCCTCGTTGGCACGCGAGCCTGAGAGCGCGTTGTGTCCGCCGACGCGGACCGCCACGCGCCAGGACTCGTCGTCGGGGTGGCTGCGACCACGAGATCGCGCGTCGTTCGGTCCCCAGCGCGGTGGCCCCGGCAGGGGACCAGGGAGTTCACGTGCGCGACTCATTCGGCGCTCACGCAAGCTTGGCGTTCCCTGATGCACACGATCACGAAACGATTCAAGCCATAAGCCGGTCGAGCCGACGACAGGCGTTGTTGGCGTCGACCGCGGCCGCGTACGCCGACTGGCGGCACGAATGTGTCGCGGTGAGAAGCGCTTACCGCTGCTGGGCAGCAGCCAGCAAGCCGAACGAGCCGTTCGCGTTTCACTGCTATGAGTGCGCGCTGATTCGTGAGGAGCGGGCGGCCGGCGTCTACGCGCGGTGTTTCCCGGTGGCATCTGGATATCCGTGATCACCACATCGGGCCTGTGGGCGCGAGTCTTACGGATCAGGTCGGGCGCGTCGGCGGCGACGCCGACGACCTCGAACCCCGCCTCTTCGAGCACGCAGACGACGCCCTGGCGGGTGATCGGCTGATCCTCGCCCACAACCACACGCACCGGTCCTTCTGGCATGCGGCTAAGTTATGCCACACGCGCAGGCGACGGATCCTGGCGCACGTCGACCTTGCACCAGGGACGGACTCGACCATCTCGCTCGGCTCGAGTCGCGCGTCGGCGCGCTCGCGATGAATCCGGATTTCGCGGCCGGTAGCCCAAGGCTCGACCGCGATGCCGACATGGCCACGTGGCGACCATGACCCGCAGACCAGGGCACCGACCAGGGGGGCCACGGGCGCGATCACCCGCGACTGACGCGACGCTGGCACAGCAACGCACGAACGAAAGCCTTGGAGGTCCAGATGTCGCGCACGGTCGAGATGTCCCGCACGCACTACCTGCACGACGACTCCGTGCACTACAAGTGGGACACCGGCAACAAGCCGACGATGAACATCGATTCGGGCGACACGGTCGTCGTCTGGACGCGGGATATCAGCGACAACCAGGTGAGCCCGGACGCTGAGGCAAGCGTTCTCACTGACTTCGACTGGGATCGCGCGTACCCGCTGACCGGACCGATCGCCGTTCATGGCGCCGAGCCCGGCGACACGCTCAAGATCGACGTTCTCGATATCCACATCGTTGCGCTTCACGCTCGAGAAGGGGCGCTCGATTCCGGCGCCGCAGTACCGCACGCCGGCGCCGCTGACCCCGCGTGTGGACTCGGCTCCGTTCTACGGCGCCACGGGCGTGGGCGGCGACCTCTATGTCGCGGCGCAGGATGCCGTGCGAGCGATGATCGACCGCCTCACTGAGATCTACCGCCTCAGCCCTGAGGATGCCTACGTGCTCTGCAGCATCGCCGTCGACCTCAAGATCTCTGAGATCGTCGATGGCGGTCAGTACATCGTGAGCGCGCTGCTCCCCGAGGCGATCTTCCGCGGCTGAAGTCACCTTGACCCCGCCAGCCACGCCACCTCAACCGTATCGGAGCTGAGCGATGGGCACCTCTGTGAACGGATCAGCGATAACCACCGAGCGACCGGTTCGTGGTCGCCGTGCTGGTCGGCCCTGGCACCATCGGCCGACGGCTCAGCTCGAAGCGAGCGGACGCCCGCCCGGTGCGGCGCAGCGGCCGGACAGCGCCGCGCGGCGCTCGATCGTGACCCCGCTCGGTGCGATCGCCCGTGGCGTGCTGGCCGGGGCGGCCGGCACCGCCGCGATGGACGCGCTGCTGTTCGCCCGCTACCGGAGGGGCGGCGGCGATAGCCGCTTCGCGCCGTGGGAGTTCTCCTCGGGCCTGTCTGGCTGGGATCAAGCGCCGGCGCCCGCCCAGGTCGGCAAGCGTCTCGTCGAGGGGCTGTTCGAACGTCAGCTCCCGGCTCGGCGCGCAGCGCTCGTCAGCAACATCACCCACTGGGCGTACGGGATCCTCGGCGGCGTGCAGTACGGCGTCGTCGCGGAATCGCTGAGCACGCCACGGGTCCTCTACGGCCTGCCGTTCGGCGCGAGCGTGTGGGCGGCCGGCTACGTGATCCTGCCCGTGGCAAAGCTGTACAAGCCGATCTGGGAATACGACCGCACGACCCTCGCCAAGGACCTGAGCGCCCACCTGTTCTACGGGTTAACCACGGCCACAGCCCTGCGCTTGCTGTCGGCGCCGAACGGAGGGAACGCATGACCTTCACGACAAAATCAGCCAACGAGCCACATGTCTCGATTGCGCGCCGGGTCAAGACGGCCGTTGCCCCGGACCGTCGCAGATGTGATCGTGCAGACGCTGAAGTCTTGACGCGCTCCCGCAGGCGATCGGCGTCCAGGCTTCGCATCCCGGACGCCAAGTCGTGACCCTGTCCGGCGACGGCGGCCTCTCGATGCTGATGGGCGAGCTGCTGACGCTCCGCCAGCAGCACCTGCCCGTCAAGGTGGTCGTGTTCAACAACGGAGCCCTGTCGTTCGTTGAGCTCGAGATGAAGGCCGTCGGGATCGTCACCTTCGCCACCGACCTGGACAACCCGAGCTTCGCCGAGGTGGCCCGCGCGGTCGGGCTCCACGCTGTCCGGATCGAGCGCCCGAGCGAGCTCGACGACGGCCTGCGCGCAGGTCTGGCACATGAGGGCGCCACCCAGATCGAGGTGATGACCGAACGGCAGGAGCTGGCAATCCCGCCCGGGATCACGATCGGGGAGGCGACGGGCTTCACGCTCTGGGCGACGCGCAGCGTCCTTTCGGGACGCGGCGACGAGGTGCTCGAGGTGTCGAAGGCGAATCTCCGCGAACTCGCGCTCGAGTGAGTGGGATCTAGACTGAGATGATTCGAGACCACGAACCAGACCAGGACAGCTTCCGAGCTGTCCTAGCCGAGGACATCGACTGGCAGCCGTTTGCCGCCTTCCCGCCCTCGGTCCGCCTAGCGGTCCTTGTCGGCGATCCGTCGGAACCGGCACGCCTCACTTCCACTGGGCCAGGTCAGGCGAGTACGTCTCACAGGTGACCGCAATCGGGCCGCTCGGACTCGACATGTGGACACCGACGATGACCCGCGCAACAGCTGAGCCGCTCGGATCTCAGTTCCGACTCGCGTTAACAGCTCGTGTAGGTAACGCGTCCCGGAGCCCTCTGCGTGACGCTATGCCGAGCTTCGTGAACACCTTGCGCAAATGCCACTCCACGGTGCGGGGGCTAAGGAACAGTTGGGCGCCGATCTCTGGGTTGGTCTTTCCCTCCAGCGCGAGACGGGCTATGTGTTCCTCTTGGGGCGTGAGGTCATCGCGCGCGTCCTCGCGTCGCCTGCGGACAGTCTCGCCCGTCGCCCGCAACTCATGGAGGGCACGTTGGGCGAACGCGAGCATTCCGATTTCATCGAACATCTCGTAGGCCCTGCGCAGCTGGTCCCGTGCATCCATACGGCGCTTCTGGCGACGCAACCACTCGCCGTAGAGCAGGTACGCGCGGGCGTGCTCGGGCCGCAGCGCAGTTCTGCCAAAGCATTCGATGGCCTCTCGATAGTGCTCTTCCGCGGTCTCCCCGTCGCTGACGAGTGCCTTGCAACGGGCAAGAATGCCTCGGCCCCAGTCGCTTTCGCTCTGCTTGGCGCTCTCAGCGAGCCGCTCGAGGGCGTCGACGGCCAGTGCGTCGTTGCCAGTCCTAACGGCCGCTTCGATTAACTCTGGGAGCGCCCAAGCAGCGAGATAGAGTTCGGGCGTTTGCTCGCTGGCCTGTAGGGAGGATGACAGGGCCTGTTCGTAGCGAGCCAGGCCATTCGAGAGAACTGCGTTCGCCCAAAGCCCGACCTGGACTGCATAACCCTCGCCCCGGGCTGTGGCGAGGCCAATCGCTGCCTCGATGTCCGTAGAGCTGCGAGGCTCATCCCCTGCAAGGGCCGCGAGCAAGCCAGCACCGTTCGGCACCTGTTGGATGCCGGTCGCACCGGCCAGGTAATTCACCTCGGCGGCCAAAGCAGCCGCCGTGGCTAAGTCACCACGCCAGGCCGCAAGAAAAGCGTCGCCGGTGAGAGTGAAACATAGCGGCGCGACTGCGCCGGCAACGCGGGCGAGTTCCGTTTGGCGACTCAAGACTGCGTCCATGCTCTCGAAATCCCAAAGCGTGCCCGCGGCGGCTGCGGCCAACCCCCCCCAGAGGAGGCCCTTTTCAACGGAGAGCTCTTCCCTGGAGAAAACGCGGACTGCCTGACGCAGGGTGGGTGTCGCCGCCGCGCGTCCTTCAGTCACGAGCAGCGAGAGGCCGTCCAGCAGCAGATCAGACAGGCGTGGTGGGGCAGACAGTGCTGGCGCGGATCGGGCCGCCTCGGACACCTCGCGCAGTTGGCCGCCCCCTCCGAGCTGACCCGCGAAGAACGCGGCACCCCAGGCGTCGAGATAGGTTTCTCGTGCGAGGCCGACGTCTAACGGCTCGAGCCGCCTTGCAGCTGTGAGGAGTTGGGCGGACGCCTCGGAGATTGGGCCGGCGGCCGATGCGATCTTCCCGCGCATCAGATCGACTCGGCCGCGCTGCAGTTCGGTCTGCGCATCCATCTCCGCTGCGCCCAGCAGTCGAAGCGCCTCGTCGAACGCTCCGGCCTGGACCTTGGCCTGGGCCGCGGCCAGCGCCCGATCGGCTCGTCGCTCTGGATCTAGGGTCAGCGCCACGGAGCGCTGCAGGAAAGCGGCGGCCGCGGCCAGGCCGCCGCGTGAGTGGGCACGACCGGCTGACCGCTCCAGCTCGGACGCAACCTCTTGGTCAGGCCCTGGCGCCGCGAGAGCGCGGTGCCAGGCACGACGGTCGGGATCGGTAAGCGGATCCATGGCCGCGGCCAAGGCCACATGCACTGCGCGACGATCTTCCGCAGACGCCCCCGAATAGATCGCAGACCGAACCAGGGGATGCCGGAACCACACGTGCGAGCCGATCTCGACGAGTTCCTCAGCGTCGATGGCGGTGGCCAGCTCTCGTTCAATCGCGAGCGTCCGCGCCGCACGCCTGAGCAGAGCGACGTCGCCGGTCGGATCGGCAGCTGCGACCAGCAGCAGGCGCTGCGTGGCCTCAGGCAGCACTTCGAGACGCCTGAGAAAGTGCTCCTCAAGCTGACCCGAAAGATCCCTCGAGTGGGGAACTGGGAAACCACCCGCCAGTTCCGCGGCAGTCATACCCCTCGGTAGTTCCAAGAGCGCCAGAGGATTTCCCCGTGTTTCCGCAACGATCCGATTCCGCACATCCGCATCGACTCGACCTGGAGTGACGACTCCTAGCAGAGCCCGGGCATCCTCATCGGTCAGGCCGCGCAACATCAGCTCCGGCAACCCCACCAACTGGCGATCCTCGCTTGGCTCCCGGAAACCAAACAGCATCAACACGGACTCAGCAAGAATCCGTCGCGCGACAAACCCGAACACCTGGCCGGACGCGGCGTCGAGCCACTGTGCGTCATCCACGACGCACAGCAACGGACGCGCAAGCGCCACCTCGGCCAACAAGCTGAGCGACGCCAGCGACACCAGGAAACGGTCAGGAACGTCGCCCGACGTCAGGCCGAACGCCACTCGAAGCGCGTTCTGCTGGGGATCCGGAAGAGCGTCGAGCTGGTCAAGCATCGGCGCGCAGAGCTGATGCAGCCCCGCAAATGGCAACTCCATCTCGGACTCCGCCCCCGCAATCCGGACAACGTGAAAGCCCGATGCCTTCTCGACGCAATCGTCCAGCAGCGCCGTCTTGCCGATCCCAGCCTCACCGCGCACGACCAGAGCGGCGCTCCCACCAGCCCGGACGTCATCCAGCAGCCGGCCCAACTCGCCGCGCTCTGAGGCCCTGCCACGGAAGACTTGCGACCGCTGAGCAGCCATCGCCCAGAAGCCTACCGCGACAACGACCAGGAATGCAACCAGGGTATTCCCTGGTGCGAATTCGGATCTTCGACTGCTAAAGGCTCCGGCTGGACACGCATCACGAGGACAACCCGACTCAGTCTGTTGGGGACGGCTAACGGCGACCCGATGCTGTGCAGAACCGTCAGCCCGGGTGCAGACCAGTGACCTCCCAGGCGCGACCGGCGGTAGCGAGGTTCAGAGTCCACGGCGTGGACGGATCTCTCTCCCGAAAGGAAGTGCACGTGGCGTGGATCCATGAGGGCCTCGAACAGCCGTTGACGCCGGCGTGGGCGCAGTATCTGATGCTGATCGTCAACCACTTCTACGCGGCAACGGCGTGACGGTCCTGATCTGTTACGACGGTTCCGCGGACGCGCAAGCGGCGATCGACCGCGCCGGGCAGTTGATGCCCGGTAGCGACGCGACGGTGCTCGTGGTTTGGGAGACTCTCCTCGAGACGATGGCCCGCCACGGGTCGCTGGGGATCGGCTTCGGGGCCGGCGCCTACGCTGACGACGGGCTGACTGACACTGCTCTCCAAAAGGCAGCGCTCGACACCGCCAACGACGGCGCGCAGCGAGCCACGGCCGCTGGACTCGTCGCTCAGCCGCGAATCTTCAATCGCAAGGACGAGATCGCCGCCGACATCCTTGCTGTGGCGGGCGACCTGGGCGCCGAGGTAATCGTGCTCGGCACTCGCGGTCGCGGTTCGGTGAAGTCGGTGATCTTGGGCAGCGTTGCCCGCGCCGTCCTTCATCACGCCGATCGTCCCGTTTTGGTGATTCCATCCCCTGCCCTATCCGAGCGCC
>JBKQKK010000209.1:0-14156 GCA_052147535.1 Solirubrobacteraceae bacterium
GCGCCGCCTGAGCGATCGCGGACCAGCGCGGCGAACATGCCGCCCGCGTCGACGGCCGTCAGCTGATGGGAGTCGCCGACCAGCAACAGCTTCGCGCCTGCGTCCTGGGCGGCGCTGGCGAGCTCCTCGAGCGCGAAGGTGCCCGCCAGCGACGCCTCGTCGACGACGACGATCTGCCCCGCGTGCAGCGACCACCGCGCGATCTGTTCGCGCAGCTCCTCGGCGCGCGCGTGCGCCGCGAGCTGCCGGTAGGGGGGTGCGATTGGTCGCTGAGAGCCGACTCGAGGTCATGGAGCTCGCCGGCGCGCTGTGCGTGCTGGCGGCGCTCGTGCAGCCACTTGGAGGTGTTCTCCGCGTCGATCCCGAGCTCGTGGGCGAGCACCTCGACGGCCGCCGCGGACGGCGCGAGACCGAGCACCGAACCGGCGCCATGCTCGCGCTCCCACACCGCGAGCAGCCCGGCCATCGTGGTGCTCGTGCCGGTCCCGGCCGGTCCGACGAGCACGTCGAGCGCCCGTCCACTGGTGGTGATCTTCTGCACCGCGAGCGCCTGGTCGACGCTGAGCGCACAGTCGCGGCCGGGGAGGTTCTCGCCCGTCACGCACGCGACGGTTGCGAGCGGAACGGTCGGGGCGTCCGTGCGCCGTCCCGCCTCAAGCAGCCGCTGCTCGGCATCCAACAGGCTCTCGGTTGTGTAGAGCAGGAGCAGGTGGTCGGCAGGGCGCAAAAGCGAGGTTCCATCGGCCCGGCGGTAGCGCTCCGGGACGTGATGAAGCTCCGGCGCCGAGACCATCAACGCGCCGCCGGGCGCGAGCTGCGCGGTCGGCTCGGCGACCGCCAAGCGGTCCTCATAGGACGCGAAGCGCACGCCGCGCAGCTGGCGGTGAACCTCCGCGAGCACGTTCGCGCGCGTGAAGGTGGAGCGGCGCTCCGCCGTGCCCTCGCGCGCGAGTTGCGCGAGCTCGGCGAGCATCTCGACGCTCAGATCGCCGGCGCGCAGCGCCGGGAGATCGCAGCGGTCGTTGAGTGTCGCCACCCACGCGGGACCGTCTCCGACATACGGCGGTCGTCGGTCCTTGCGGGAGCCGCTCTCGTGCCGCACGTGCCGACCGGACCGGTCGCCGCCACGTCCGTGACCGTGATCTGTGTCGAGGCGAGCACCAGCGTTCCGTTGACGATCGCGGTGACGGTGAACTGTCCGCTGTTGTCGAACCGGAGCGTGTTGCTGTTGATCGAGTCCGTGTCGCCGACGGCGATCACGCCGTACTGGCTCGGGTCGAGCGTCCACTCGTTTCCGTACTTGTCCTGCGCGGTGACGGCGAACGTCACCGCAGAGTCGACAGGGACCGAGAGGTTCAAGTCGTCGGTTGCGAACGCAATCGATATCGGCGCGCCGTGATCGACGCTCACCGTCGTCCGCCCGCTGTACTTGAGGACCGGGGGCGGTGATCGTGTGCCGCCCGACGACGGGCATCGCAACGGTGTCGCCCGTGATCACGTCGGAGGACACGTCGCTCGAGAGCGTCGCGACGTTGCTGAGATCACCTGTGACGTTGCCGTCAGCATCGAGCCCGTCGATGCTGAACGACTCGGACTGCCGCGGTGATGCTCGACGCCCCGACGCTGACGCCCAGGTGGGTCGTGCGGCCGCACAGCACCTTGAGCTCGACTGTCGCCACCGGCGTGCCGTTGAGCGAGGCCGTGACGTAATGCGCGCCCGCGGTGTACATCGTGATCTTGTCGCCGACGATTGCGTCTGGATGGGCGGTGTCGCCGCGGTCGGGATCGACCTTCGAGCTCCAAGTGACCCCGGAGTCCTTCATTTTGAAGGTGGTTCCGTCCGGAGCGACGATCTCGAGCGGAACGCGAACCGACCTGCCGGCCCTGATCGATGCCTCTCCGGGGACGAGCTGGTATTCGAGCGACTTCAGCAGCCAGACGTCGACGTATCCGTCCTGATTCTGGCCGGGTGTTCCCTCGGTCGTCGTGCCGTGGAGGATCTGGGTGTCCATCAGGAGGCGACACTCGGGGGTAACGGTCTACTTCGAGCTCACCGGTGAGGACGCCTACGGCAACCAGTTCACGTTCGGTCCGAGCCAGTTCACCCTCACCGACAGCGGCTTCGGCGACGGCATCAACGGGAACACGATCCAGTTCGGCCAGGCGGGCCAGCGTACGATCTCCGCGAACCTCACCGGGACGACAGTGCACGGTTCCCGGACGCTGGCGAGCATCGCTTCGACGGCGCGGTCATCCGCAGTCCGGTAGCGGTCCAGCGTGTAGGCCGGGCCGCGACCCGGATGGCCAGGGGCGTCCCGGTACTGCACGTCCCACACGACCCTCCCGAGCCCCGTGGGCTGTTCGCGCTCGCGGCCGGATGAGCTCGCGGATCTGTCGTTCAAGCCGTGATGAGCCCGGCGGCGAGCTGGTGGAAGGTCGCCCATGGTCGAGTTGAGTAGCGGTTCCATCCGGTTGCGGTGTCGAACCGCAGATCGGTCTCCCGTCCGATCCGCTCGAGCAGGTTGTGGATGTGCCGTGGTGTGGCTGCCCGGGTTCGATCGGGCGTGAGGAACAGCGGGTCGGCGTCGTCGGCGCCGGCGGCGCGACGCGCGAGCTCCTGCGCGGCCACGGGTGCCTGGAACGGTGGGTTGATCCGGTGGCCGCTCGCGAAGGTCGCGCCGACGCGGACGATCGAGCCGAGCGTCAGCTCGGCGATCTGGTCGGCGTTCGCCCTGGTCGCGGACGCGAGCGC
The DNA here is from genome assembly GCA_052147535.1 of Solirubrobacteraceae bacterium. Classification (GTDB taxonomy): domain Bacteria; phylum Actinomycetota; class Thermoleophilia; order Solirubrobacterales; family Solirubrobacteraceae; genus Palsa-465. The sequence continues at coordinate 2,753 of JBKQKK010000209.1, forward strand.
GCCGGCGGCTGCGAGATGCGGCTCGACGTAACTGCGCAGCAACGCCGCGGTCGCGTTCGTTGCGGGCGCGCCGGCGTGGGTCTGGTGTTCGGCGGCGAACGTGTCGGGGTTGATGTCGAGCAGCGTGCCGTTGAGTAGGAAGGAGGCCCGCGCGCCGCGCAGCATGGTGATCGCGCCGTCGACGGTGACGCATGGGGCGACGAGCGTGTCCAGGAGCGCGTGCGCGTGCCGCGGGCCCGGGCCGTGACGGGGTTCGAACCCGCGGCGCAGCTCGAACCAAAGCATCGTCAGCGTGCGGGCCCGCTGGAACGCCTCCAGGACGCGCGCCGCGTCGTGTTCGGGCAGCAGGTCGGTGCACGCGCTGGGGAAGTAGGGGAAGTCGACGTCGGGGACCGGCGGATAGCCGGGACGCTCGTCCGGGCTGCCGCTGTCATCGAAGATCCCCCACGTGTCAGGCGGTGCCGGCGGCGGTAGCTCGTAGACGAGCTCGGACACGGTCAGCTCGCGGACGTCCGCCTCGCGAAGGGCGGCGAGCTGATCGCGGTTCGGGCGCCGCTCGAGCACAAACGTCAGCCGCGTGACGGTCTCGCTGCACAGATCGCGCAGGGCCCGCCAGTCGGCTGCTAGGCGACGGTCGGCGCCAGTGATCACCAGCTCGCGCGCCCCTTCGGCGCGTAGCCAGATCGCGGCGAGCGCTTGCAGCCGCTGAGGATGGCGCGGCGTGCGGTCGCGGAAGCGCTTGCCGAGGGCCTGCAGCACGTCACGGGCGATGCCCTCACCACCGTTGCCGGGCGTCGGATGGACGACGATCACCCCGTTGCCGAGATCGTGCCGGCTGTTGACCGCCGCCGTGCTGGTCATGGTTGGCGCCGAATGGGCGATCTGAACGGGTCGGGTCACGCGGCCTCGCCGAGCTCGCCGCCGGCGTGCAGCTCCAGCACCGCGCGCGCGACCGACTCAGTCAACACCGTCGCGTTCTGCTCGTGGCAGAGCGCGAGCGCGCTGTGCGTGAAGCTGGCCCATTCGCGGAAGCAGCCGTGCGCGTAGCGGTCATCGACCATCGCGATCAGCTCGCCCGGGGCGTTCTGGTAGATCGGGTGGTAGCCCGAGATCACGTTCAGCACCGTCTGTGGGCGCATCGGCGCGAACCGCACGCGCCGGTAGATCCGCGAGCGGAGCATCGGCTCCCGGGAGAGCACCCGCCAGCACCCGTCGCCACCGACCAGCAGCAGCGAGAACCGCGTCCGCGGATGGTCGTGGAGCTGGCGCAGGTACTCGATGCACTCACGGTTGAGCCACTGCGCCTCGTCCACGACCAACAGCCATTCGCGGCCCGCGAGCAGCGCGATCAGCTCCTCGGAGAGATCGAACCGGTTCGCGCGGCCAGGGTCGGCGCCGGTCAGCTCGCGATACAAGCGGCGGGCGACGTGCAGCATCGTCGGGCGGCTCGGGAACTGCACCCACGCCCGCTCGACCTTGAACTCGGCGACCGCGAGCTCCGCGGCGAACGTCTTGCCCGACCCCGCCGGCCCGTGCATCACCCCCAGCGCGCGTGCCGACAACAGGTCCCGGATCGCGCGGCGGCTCGAGAGCAGCTCCGCGGTCTGCACGACCCTTGCGCCGATCAGCCCGAGATGGTGTGTCGGCGTTATCGCTCCTGCCCCCGGAGATCGTCCGCGTCGTCGGGCTCGTCGAGCGGCTGGTTGAGCCTGTCCTCCCAGCCGAGCAGACGAAGCGTCGCCCGGCCCGTGCTCGGTTCAGTGTCCGCGGGCGGTTCGGGCGGTTCGGGCGGGTCGAGCGGCTCGATCTCGCCCGGGCCGGTGATCGGCGCGACCCGCACCCTCGCGCGCCGGCGGGCGCGTCTGGCCCACACCTTCAGCTCCTTCTCATCCTCGCGACGACGCTCGAGCACTCGCGCACGCGCGGCCGCGTCGAGCTCGACCGACGGCCGCGCGGTCGCCAACCACCGGCCCTCCTGGAACACCTCGATCCAGCGGCGGTCATGCGGCATATACGCGACCTCGACCTCCTCGCCGCGCATCCCCGACAGCTCATCCGCGAAGTAGATGCCGCTGTTGTGATGGAGCCCGTCCTTCTGCACCACGTGACTCGTGCGCGCGAGCAGCATCCACCGCGCCTCCTGGTGCTCGAGCGCACGCACCGGCGTCGCGTCAGACCGCCACACCCCCAACGGCGTGCGACCCGCCAGCGCCGTGTGCGGCCGAGCGGTGTTGTAGTGGTTGACCCAGTCGGCGAACACGACCACGAACCGCTCAAGCATCCACGGCGTTTGATCGACCAGCTGGCCGCGGACGTCACGTGGCCCGCCGGTCCAACCCGGCAGCCCCTGCAGCAAATCCTGTTCGATCGTGCGGTTCAGCCGCTCGATCTTCCCCTTCTGCCACGGGCAATACGCGTCCGTCCGCCGAGAGACGCACCCGAGCGCGAGCGTCGCCTGCGCGATCGAGTCGGCCGCGAACTCAAGCCCCCGATCCCAACGCAACAGCACCGGCACCCCTCCAAACGAACCCCGGTCCGGGTCGACCGTCACCGCCATCCGCAGGGCGGCGAGCACCTCCGCCTGGGTCGGGCGCAACGACATCGCCCACCCCACGATCAACCGGGAGAACTGATCGACGAACAGCGTCACCCACGGCCGCTGCGGCCGCGTGGCCCGCGGGGCGAGGACCTCGATCGAGAGTTGCTTGTGATCACCCTCGTAGCACTCGCCACGGAACCGTGCCTCATGCCGCAAATAGACGGTCCGGTCCCGCACCGCCACGTCGCCACGACGGGCCAGATCGAGCTGCGCCGGGCTCAACGCCCGCTCGAACACGCGCGCCAGCGTCCGCACCGACGGAGGCTCCTCGCCCTCCTCCACGAGTTGTCGATGCACCGCCGCGACGTTCCCGCGCCACGCCAACAACAACTCGACGGCCCGGTCGCTCAGGACGACCCCGCTTCGCGGCCGCGCCGGCGGACCGCCACACGCGATCCACCGCCACATCGTGCTCTCCGCCACCCCGCACGCGACCGCCGCCTCCCCGACCAAGCGGCGACTCAGCGGCGCCGACTTCTGCGCCGCCGCCAGCCGCTCGACGATGCTGCAGCGCAGCTCCGCCTGCGAGCCGCAGAGAACCTCACCGATCTCACCCTCCCCTCGTCGGTCGCCGCACGAGCCGACAAACCACAGCCGCCGCTCGACGACCCTGCGCAAAAGGTAAGCGCCACACTTACCAGCTTCCGTGTCGATGGCAAGCCTCGCACGAGATCCTGCACCCTCGCCCGATCCGATCCGAGGCGCCCCGTAGCGTTCCGAACGTGAGCAAACGGCCACCCCCCGGCGAACCGATCCCCACCACGCTCAGGCAACTGATGAACGAACACCACCTCAGCTACCGCGCGCTCGCCGACCTCACACGCGCCGCGGACCTCGACGGCCGCGGCGTCTCCCACGCATACCTATGCGCGCTCGTCGCCGGCCGCGAATACCCAAGCCGCCGCGCGATGCAGCTGCTCGCCACCAGCCTCCACATCGACCCCGACCGCTTCGCCGAGTACCGGATCGCCGAGCTACGCGACCAACTCAACGGCCGCGAGGTCGGGCTTCCAAGCCGCCTGGAACCGCTACCTCGAGCTCGTCAGCTAACCGCCTGGCCGATCACTCGTCGACCGGCACCAACTCGACCGCCCGGCGGCGAGGTGACTCAACCGCCAGATGCGTCGGCGGGGCTGCTCGGCTTCCGGTCACGAGCGGGCCGCTTGCCCTTGCTTGCTGCGTCGAGGTGCCCGTAGACGGTGGTGCGGGGCACGCTGAACAGGTCAGCGATCTGCTGGACGGTGTGGTCACCAGCGTCGTAGAGCTCTTGCGCGAGGGCGACCTGCTCGGCGTTGAGCCTAGACCGGCGGCCGCCAGTCCGGCCGCGAGCTCGCGCGGCCGCCAGTCCGTCGCGAGTGTTGGCGAGGATCAACTCGCGCCGAAGCTCGGCGAGGACGGAGAGCATCCCGAACATCGCGCGACCTTCGGCCGTCGTCGTGTTAATGCCCTGCTCGGTGACGTGCAGACCGACCCCGCGCTCGCGTAGCTCGGCGCCGAGAGTCACGAGATGCAGGACCGAGCGACCGAGACGGTCAAGCCGTGTGATCTTGAGCGTGTCGCCATCACGCAGCATCCGCAGGACGGTGTCGAGCGCCGGCCGGCTGGCCTTGGCGCCGCTGGCGTGATCAACATAGATGTCCTTCGCGGCCACGCCCGCGTGAAGGAGCGCGTCGACCTGGTGGTCAGGGTTCTGCTCGGCGGTCGAGACGCGCGCGTATCCGAAGAGCACGGTGTCGAAAATACCGGACCGGCCGGGATACTCGTCGTAGATTCTCGACGCGAGTTCTCGACGCTCCTCAGCATCGAATGCGGGCTCGGTGGTCGAGCGTCGACAAACGACCGTTTCTCGTCAACCCGCGCACGGCCTCGCTCCTCGAGCACCAGGGCCGCGACCGTCGCCTGGGGCCCATTCTCTGCAGCCACGCCTGGCGTCTGCTTCAGAGAATGATTTCTCTGAAGAGTTCGTCTGGGCAAGTGGTCTGACAGGCACTACCGCCGCAGTCGACGCTGCATCACATTGGCTTTATTTCACGGTGTACCTGACGTAGCGGTGGCACGAGTACATGAGAGCGAAGCGGTGCGTGCCGGGGATGCGCTCGTGCCTCACGTTGTACCGGCCGACGCAGCGCACGCTGATCGACCCGGCTACGGGTTTCCCCTGAGTCGCGATCCGCTGACCCGCGGCGTCGAAGGCTTCGAGGTGGACATCGTCGCCGTAGTCGTTGCCGACAGGGTGCAGCGCGATCGCGAAGTAGTGGCCGCTGACCAGCGAGGCGTTGGTGCCGCTGAACGCGTCCCGGACCCGTGCGAGTGTCTGGGTGGTCGAGACAGCGCCGTAGGTGAGGATCCAGCGCTGGCCCTGGCGACCGGTCACCGACGACATGATGAAGTCGAAGCCGTCGATGATCAGCGCGCCAGCGCCCACCTGTGCCCGGGTCGGGTAGCAGCCGGGGAAGGAGCCGTCCTCCATTCCCCTGTGCTGAAGGCCCACCCACTGGTCGTTAGACATCCGCAGCGCACCGCAGATGCCGTGCTGCTGGGTGTCGGCCACCCAGTACTGCACCGGTCCGACACCGGCAACCGAGAACGTCCCAAGCATCCGGACGGTCGACGGGATCACGGTCTGCTTCCACTTGGCCGCCGGGGACGCTCCGATCACGTCCGGGTTGTGCTCGAACAGCCTCAGCGGCGCGTCTCGCACGTTCTGCTCGGCGACCTTCGCGGGGTTGATACTGCGAACGACCAGCGTGGCAGCTGCAGCCACCGCGCCCGTGGTCAACAGCGCGGCCAGCACGAGCACGGCCGGTCGAGCCGGCCGGTTCCGCGGCCGCCACCGACCTGGCCGCGGGCGTGTCGGCTTGTCGATCTCGGCAGCGAGCGCGGACCGGGATCGGGCGTCGACGTTCGCGGGGAGGGGGGTCTCGATGCCGAGGTCGCGCATTGCGGTCAGTAGGTCCATCGGCGGGGTGTTCTCAGACATCGGCTTCTCCAGGCAGGCGGTATTCGAGCGCGGTGAGCGCGGCGCGGTCCCCAAGCGCTGAAGTCAGTCGCTGGCGAGCGCGAAAGATGCGGGAGCGGACCGTGCCGACCGGAACGTCCAGTGCCGCGGCGGTCTCCTCGTAGGACAGCTCGCCCCATGCCACCAGCAGCAGCGCATCCCGATCCGCGCTCGACATCTCCCGAAGCGCGTGAGCGAGCGCCGGAGCCAACTCGTGGTCGGGATGCTCGACCGCGTTGCGGCGGTCATGAGCGAGCCGCTCCAGGGCCGTCAGGCGTCGCTTCTCGACACGACGGTGATCGGCGATCACATGGTTGGCGACCCCGAACAGCCACGGCAACGCGCTGTCGTGCGCAAGCCGGCAACGCGCACGATCACGAAACGCGCGAACGAACACCTCAGCCGCAAGATCCTCGACCGCGACCATCCCGACCCGCCGCGCGACATACCGCTGGATGGTCGGTCCGTGGCGGTCGTACAGGCCGGCGAACGCAGCGGGCTCTGTAAGCGAGCGGCGCAGCAGGCCAGCATCATCCATTGGTTGCTCCACGGCTCCTATGTCGCAGATCTCGCACGAAGAGTTCGCAGCCACATTCATTGAGGCGCTCGTGTCCGCGCCCACCAGCCGGACCACGCTCGTCTCCTGCTGACCCAGCTCGGGAACTGGCCGGGGGTGCTCAGGGTGTGCGCTGGATGAGCGCGATGAGTTCCTCGCGGCGGTAGCCGTGGCGGCGTGCGACCTCGAGTAGTTCCCGCACCTTGGCGAGAACGGCGCCATGTTCAGGGGTGCCGGTGACGGTGATCGCGCGGCCGCGACCCATCTCGATCAGACCCTCGTCGCGCAGGAGTCTGAGCGCGCGCAGGACGGTGTTGGTGTTGACCCCGAGGACCGCGGCGAGGTCGCGCGCCTGCGGGATCCGCTCGCCGGGGTCCGCCTCACCCCGTTCGATCGCGCGGCGGATCTCGGCCGCGACCTGCTCGTGCAGCAATGTCGGGTCGGAGCGGTCAACTGCGCTAAACATCGACGCCTACCGGCTGGTGATGCGGTAGAGGACGGCCGGCGAGCGCTTCGACGGTGAGGCGTCGAGCGGCGAGCCCGCGCCGGATCGGATCGTGTCAGCTGGGTCGAGGAAGTAGTAGGAGCCGTTGAACACAACGGCGGAGTCAGGTGTCGCGTACTCCTGCGTGGTGGGGAGAATGGCGACGGTCCGTGCGTCCTGGCCGTCGGGATCGAGTCGGATCACGCCTTGGTTGTCGAGGTTGCTCGCGACGCAGTAGATCCCGATCGCAGGCGTGCCGAGGACCATGGGCGAGCCCTCGCCCGGGTCAAAGCATCCCCCGGGCACGGTGACCACCGAGCGAATACGGGTGCTATCGAGAGTCCATCGCGGGGCGTGCCGGGTCTGGCTTCGTGCTTGGACCCAGATCGTGTGTCCCGACGCGACGAGCCAGCTCGCCCCGCCCCCGCCGACATCGAGCACAGGCATAGGGGCTCGGCTGTCCGGGCTGACGTGGTACAGGAATCCCTCCCGGCGCCACGAGGACCTCGGCCCTGAACAACACGTGTCGACCCCTGGGGCGAACCACAGGCCGTCCGTGTCGGTGGCGAGCAGCACGCGGATCATCTGCGTCGGGAGGACCCAGCGATGGGTTACCCGTCCCGTCGTCTGCGAGATCCTCAGTAGCTCCCCCGGAGCGCCCGGCCGCGTCAGCGGCGCATAGACCCACACTGCGCCCGGCCCGTCGATCACCTGCACGCGACACGTGGAACAGTCGGGATAGCCAACAAGCAACGGACCAAGGGTGTAGCCCCTAGACGCGCTCCGCGCCACGATCGCCATCCGAATCCCCAGCTCATCCGTTCCCCATCCGGGCCCCGGGTTGCGACTCACCTGGTAGACGACGGGCAGCACCCCCCGTCCGTACAGCGCCGGGTCACCACAGTTCCCCCGCGCGAGCGAGACGACGCGCAGCGTGAGGGGATCCACGCTCGCACTGGTGCAGGTCCCGAGAACCCTGCCCGCAACGACCCTCATGTTGTCGGCGTCGGAAACGATCAGCCGACCACCAGCGACGCTGAGCTCAGGGCTCTGGCCCAGCGTCGGCAACACCCGTGACGCGAGAACCGCGCGCGCAGCACCCGCCGACGCAGCGTGACTTGATCCTCCAGAGCCGCGGACGAGCAACACGATCGCCGTCACAGCGGCGCACGCGACCAGAGCGAGCAACAGCCAGCGCCGTCGACGGCGACGCTGAAGCCGCCATGCATCGCCGAACAGCGCGTCGAGCAAACGACTGAACCGACGCGACGACATCGGCGCGTGAGCCGGATCCACAGCCATTAAAGCTATTGTCGCTAGCTTCTTATCCCAGGTCAAGCTCAGCGTCAGGCGGCGCTATTACCAGCCCTGTTCGCTGCCAGGGCCTCGCTGTCGTTCGACCGACCTTCTACAGATTCGGGATAGATGTCATTGGAAATCCGGATCGATGGCAGTGATTCGTCCGGGATGTTTGGCACCCGGGTTTGTCGTTCCCATTCGTTCTGAGCGCTCGGATCGGCGGTTCCGGTAGTCGGTAGACGGTTGTGCTGCGGCGGGCCATCGCGGAGGTCCGAGGACTGGGCCGCTATAGCGAGGGATAAGAGCGCGCAGGAGTGTGGCTTCGTGACCACCTGTGTCCGGTTCCGGCAGTGAGAGTGCCAGGGGCGGTCTGCTGTTTCGGTGCTTGCGACCTCCGGCCTGCTGGCTAGCACGAGGCGCCCAGCGCCGACGCCGCCTCTTCATAGGACAGCTCGCCCCACACGACGAGCAGCAACGCGTCTCGGTCCCCCGCCGGCAACCGACGCAGCGCCCTGACCAGATCCGGCGCCAGCACCGACGGGCCCTGCTCAACGATCTCTGGAGCCGCCCCGGCTATGCGCTCCAGGGCCACCAGGCGCCGCCGCTCAGCCCGCCAGTGATCGGCGATCAGATTGTTGGCGATTCCCAACAACCACGGCAGCGCCGAATCATGCTCGCCCCGGTACGTGTCGCGCACGCGAAACGCCCGAACAAAGACCTCCGCAGCCAGGTCCTCCGCAATCCCGGTCCCGGTTCCGACCCGACGCGCCACGTAGCGACCCACGGCACGCAGGTGCCGCTCATACATACAGCACAGAGAACAAGGAGGGCTGCGCTACCGAGCCCCGCACAACCTCCGCATCGGACAACCGCGCGTCCATATCCTGCCTATCGTCGCGACGTCGCGACGCCACATTAAGTTCGCGGTATCCGGAGACCGCCTACCCGACTAATCCCCAAACCCGCCTACACAGTTAGACGGGACGCCCTCCGGCAGCCCAGCGGTGTCGCGGCTCGTCTCCCGTCACGTGAGCGCGGTCGCACGCCGGTAGGCACCCCAGTGGTGGTATGGTGCTGATATGGGTAGCACTAGTGGGACGCTTGAGATCGACCCGTCGAGCCCGGTTGCGTTGCACGAGCAGGTCGCCGCGGCGATCAGGCGGGCAATCGCCGACGGCGAGGCGCGGTCGGGTGAGCGGCTGCCGCCGGCGCGGGATCTCGCGGCCGTTCTCGGGGTGAACGCCAACACGGTGTTTCGGGCGCTGCGGACGCTGCGTGATGAGGGGCTGCTCGAGTTCCGCCGCGGCCGGGGGGTCACGGTCACGGGCGCAGCGCCCGGCCGCAGCCTCGTGATCGGCAAGGCCCGTGAGCTCGTGGCGCTCGCACATCGCTACGGCTACGGCCTCGAGGAGCTCGACCAGATCATGCGGCAGGTCAGCTGACGGGACGGCGATGGCGCTCGTCGACGACACCCCGGCCGAGCGGACGGCGGCGTCCCCGGAGGCGCTGATCCCCGAGGCCAGGGAGATCCACCGCCGCAGGCAGCGAAGGCGCTGGGGCGCCGCGCTGATCGGTCTGCTGATCCTCGGCGGAGGCGGCGCGGTGCTGTTTGGCGGTGGCGGCAAGCCGTCTGTGCCTGGCGTCCAGGGACCGCTCCCCGCCGGGGTCGTGGCGCGGGCGGCGGATCCGGCGGGAGGTCTGGCGTGGGGAATCCGGGTCGTCCGCACGAGCGGGTGGACCTGCGTGCAGCTCGGCCGGTTGCGCGGCGATCAGCTCGGGGTGATCGATGAGGACGGGTCGTTTGGAAACACCGGCCGCTTTCACGCGTTCGGTCCCAGCACGACCAACCAGGCTCGCTGCGCGCAGAACGAAGGAGACGGTCACGCGTTCATAACGATCGAGCTGGGATCGGAGCCGGCAAGCGGGGCGGGAGGCGGCTACCAGGGGGTGAGAGGGTGCCAGCTGGCCTCCGAGGTCGCGCGCATGAAGCAGGTCGTGACCCGGATCGGGCGCGTGCAGGCCCGCCCCGTGACGTTGCCCACACCAACCGTATGTCCGCCCGGGGACCTGCGGTTCATCCAGTACGGGCTGCTCGGGCCCGACGCGATGAGCGTTACCTACTCTTACGACGGCCGCCGCGAGGTCGAGCCGACCCGCGGTGCCGACGGCGCCTACCTCGTCGTCGGCCCGGCCACCCCGACGTTCTGCGCGCAACTGCCCCGCTACAGCTTCTGCGGGTCAAATGGGGTGGCGCTCAACTCGATCTTCGGCGGGATGATCTTGTCCGTTCGCTACCGGGACGGCCGCACGTGCCAGCCCGCGGCCCTTGGCACGCGTCTGCCCGCGTTCGCCCGCCAGTGTCCACGAATCGGCTACGTCGCGCCCAAGCCGCTGCTTCGTGAGTCACAGGTCGCCTCGCCGGTCAGCTTCCGTCTCATCCCGGCCAAGCGCTACTGCTTTGCGCCGACGTCAGGCCCGCGGTACGGGTTCGGGGAAGCGGCGGCGACCGACCTCGGCGGCTACCTTCCATGCAACGGTGCGGTGCCGGCCAGGGACGAGCGTCCGGGGCTCGTCGAGCGTGGCACGCTGGTCGTCTTCTCCTGGACCGCGCGCCAGCCGGTCACCTCGACCAACACCGAATACGAGTACTTCCTCGGCTCGGGCGCCTGCGGCGGCCAGGGCGGCAGCACGTACGGACGCGTCACCGCCGGGGAGCGGATCACCCGCGGGATCGTCGTCCAGACCAGCTGCGCGGGCACACTGACGGGCACCATCGGCTATGAGCCAAACCTTGGGCCCGGAGGCGGTGACTTCGCTGGCGCCGACCCGGGCCGCGACGGATCGCTCCTCGTCGGCCGCTTCACGATCAGGATCCCTCCGCGCGGCGCCGGAACCGGGAGCGCGCAAAAAGCGCGCGGCTAGACGGCTGCGGCAACAGCGCACGCGCCGCGCACTCACAGCAACGGAAGAGATCCTCACGACAGGATCGATCCTCCCTCTGAGGTTCCAGTAGCAAGCGCGCCGCTGCTATCGGAACCCCCGGACGCACCCGAACAGGTGTTCGCTGACGACCACCCACTGTCATTCGACCGACGTTCTACACCAGGGACGAGCGCGCTCAGCCGACCGCCGGGTCGACGTGCCCGCCCCCCGCGCGGGGACGCGAGGGGAACACGCGCGGCGCGTGCCCGTGGGTTGCTCGAGCCGCGACGTGTCGCTTGCGTCGACGCGGTCGCCGACGCAAGCCGACACGTCGCGGCTCAGGAGATTCCCCCGGCGCGCGCGCTGATCGGCGACGTGCCGGCGCGGCTGCCCAGGGCCGTCGAACGGAACCGCCTCGAAAACGACGGTGGGCTCAAGGGGTCAGTGCACCACCCCCGATGACGGAAGGATCTCACGTCGAGTCAATCCCGGCGTGCCGCTACGCGCGAGTGGGGGGTCGCATCGCTCGCCCAGCCGGCCACCACG
>JBKQKK010000210.1:0-21202 GCA_052147535.1 Solirubrobacteraceae bacterium
CGCAGACGCGCGGCACCGCGATGAATCCGGTCGACCACCCGCACGGCGGCGGCGAGGGCTCGACGACCGCAGGCCGTCACCCGGTTACGCCATGGGGCGTGCCGACGCTCGGGTATCGCACGCGCAAGAAGGGCAAGCAATCCGACCAGTACATCGTGCGCGGCCGGAGAAGGGGTAAGAAGCGTTGAGTCGTTCCAGCAAGAAGGGCCCGTACGTAGACGAGCGTCTGATGACGCGTGTCGAGGCAATGAACTCCTCGGGCGAGAAGCGCATGCTGAAGACGTGGTCACGCACCTCGACGATCTTCCCCGAGATGGTGGGGCACACGATCGCCGTCCATGACGGCCGCAAGCACGTGCCGGTGTTCGTTTCGGAGTCGATGGTCGGACACAAGCTCGGCGAGTTCGCTCCCACGCGCTTGTACAGAGGCCATGCCTCGACAGGAAAGAAGCGATGAGTCCGTCTTCCGAAGAAGACAAGCCTGAGTTCGCTGACGCCTCGGAGGTCACATCTGACTCCGAGGCGACGGCCTCGAATGCGCAGGGCGGCGTGCAAGACTCGGACGCCGAGTCCACGTCCGAGGCAACGGCCTCGAATGCCTCGGACGTGGACCCGACTTCCGAGCCTCCGCTTGATGGACAGCGTGAGGCCGAGGCTGAGGAAGCTCACGAGGATGAGGCGGAGGCTGAGGAAGCTGACGAGGATGAGGATGCTCCTGCGACGCCCGAGACGCGCAAGCGTCGCCGGCTGCGCCGTGGGGCCAAAGCCAACCGCGATGATTCCAAGAAGCCTGTCGGCGCTCCGCGGCGACGTCGTACGACGCGCAAGCCCGGGGAGCCGCTACCGGTCGTGCGGGCACAGGCCAAGTACGTGCGCTCGTCGGCGCGCAAGGCTCGGCTCGTGTGCGACCACATCCGCGGCAAGAGCGTCGAGGATGCCCGCGCAATCCTCGCTCACACGCCGCGTGCAGTCGCGCGCGACGGGAGCAAGCTGCTCGTGTCCGCGATCGCGAACGCCGAGCACAACCACGAACTTGTAGGAGAGGACCTCTACGTGAAGGTCGTTCAGGCTGACGAAGGTCCCACGATCAAGCGCCATCGTCCGCGTGCCCAGGGCCGCGCGACGAAGATCCGCAAGCGCACCGCTCACCTAACGATCCTGCTCACGCCAAAGGACTAAAAGCGATGGGACAAAAAGTTCACCCCGAGTCGCTCCGCGTGGGCTACATCCACGACTGGAAGTCGAACTGGTTCAACGAGCGGCACTTCGCGGATTACCTGCACGAGGATACGCTGATCCGGCGCCACATTCTGGGGCGCCTCTCGCACGCCGGCCTATCGGACATCACGATTCGCAAGAACGCGAACGAAGTCGAGATAAACATTCACACTGCGCGGCCCGGCATCGTGATCGGCAAGTCCGGATCCGAGGTCGATCAGCTGCGCCGTGACCTGCACCAGATCACCGGCAAGCAGGTCAAGGTCAACATCCTTGAGATCAAGCGTCCCGAGCTTGACGCGCGCCTGGTGGCTCAGTCGATCGCTGAGCAGTTGCAGAACCGCGTCGCATTCCGGCGGGCGATGAAGCGCGCGCTCACTAGCGCGATGCGTTCCGGCGCCAAGGGGGTCAAGGTGCAGGTCTCCGGTCGCCTGGGTGGCGCCGAGATGGCGCGCACCGAGGGTTACTCGGACGGTCGCGTGCCGCTTCACACCCTGCGCGCCGACATCGACTATGGGTTTCATGAGGCCCGCACGACGTTCGGCCGGATCGGCGTGAAGTGCTGGATCAACAAGGGTGAGATCATGCCCGAGGGTTACACCGGCGCTGATCTGACGATCATGGATGAACCCGCGCCGCAGGCGCCCGACCGCGGTGGACGCGACAGCCGCGGCGGCCGCGACGGCCGCGGCGGTCGTGGCCGCGGCGGTGCTCGCGGCAACGGCGGTCCCGGTGGTCCCGGTGGTCCCGGTGGCCCCGGTGGCCCCGGTGGCCCGGGCGGTCGTGGCCGCGGTGGTGGTCCCGGCCGGCCCGGTGGCCGTAGCGGCGGTCCCGGTGGCCGCGGTGGTGCCGGCGGCGGGGGCGGTGGCTACCGCGGCGCCGGCGGTCCTGGTGGTGCCGGCGGCGGCGGCTACCGCGGCGCCGGCGGTCCTGGCGGTGCCGGTGGCGGTGGCGGTGGTTTTCGCGGCGGCGGTCCCGGTGGTGCCGGCGGCGGTGGCGGTGGCTACCGCGGCGCCGGCGGTCCCGGTGGTGCCGGCGGCGGCGGCGGCGGCGGCGGTTATCGCGGCGGCGGTCCCGGTGGTGCCGGTGGCGGTGGCGGCGGCTACCGCGGCGGCGGTGGTGCCGGCGGCGGTGGCGGCGGTTACCGCGGTGGCGGCGGTCCCGGTGGTCCCGGCGGCGGCGGCGGTTATCGCGGCGGCGGCAGTGGCGGTCCCGGTGGTCCCGGTGGTGCCGGTGGTGGCGGCGGTTATCGCGGCGGCGGCGGTGCCGGTGGTGGCGGCGGTTATCGCGGCGGCGGTCCCGGCGGTGGCGGTGGCGGTGGCTACCGTGGTCCCGGTGGTCCCGGTGGTGCCGGCGGCGGTGGCGGCGGGTATCGCGGCGGTGGCAGTGGCGGCCCCGGCGGTCCTGGTGGTCGCAGTGGCGGTCCCGGCGGTCCCGGCGGTCCCGGCGGCGGTTATCGTGGCGGCGGCAGTGGCGGTCCTGGTGGTCGCGGTGGCGGTCCCGGTGGTGCCGGCGGCGGCGGGTATCGTGGCGGTGGCAGTGGCGGTCCCGGCGGTCCTGGTGGTCGCGGCGGCGGTCCCGGCGGTCCCGGCGCCGGCGGCGGTGGATATCGTGGCGGCGGCAGTGGCGGTCCTGGTGGGGCCGGCGGCGGTCCCGGTGGTGCCGGTGGCGGCGGGTATCGTGGCGGTGGCAGTGGCGGTCCCGGCGGTCCTGGTGGTCGCGGCGGCGGTCCCGGCGGTCGCAGTGGCGGTCCCGGCGGCGGTCGTGGTCCGCGACCCGGCAGCCCCGGTGGGCGCAGCGGCGGTCCCGGTGGGAGCCGCGGTCCGCGTCCAGGCGGAGCGGGTCCCGGCGGTCCGGGTCCCGGCGGTCCCAGCAGCGCCCCGGGCGGCGGCGAAGGCAAAGGCAACGGCGGAGAAAGCTGATGCTCGCACCCAAACGCGTAAAGCACCGCAAGCAGCACCGCGGCCGGCGCGGCGGCCTGTCGCGCGGGCAGGTTAAGGTCCAATTCGGCGAGTACGGGCTGAAGGCGCTCGACGCCGGCTGGCTGACGAACCGGCAGATCGAAGCTGCTCGTATCGCGATGACCCGCAAGATCAAGCGTGGCGGCAAGGTCTGGATCAATGTGTATCCCGACAAGGCGTTCACGAAGAAGCCGGCAGAGACGCGCATGGGCTCCGGCAAGGGCTCGCCCGAGGGCTGGGTCGCGGTTGTCAAGCCGGGGCGGGTCATGTTCGAGCTGGCGGGCGTTCCCGAGCCCCTGGCGCGTGAGGCGATGCGCCTCGCCGGCCACAAGCTGCCCGTACGGACGAAGTTCGTCATGCGAGAGGACGGCTGAGGTGGCACCACTAGGAATGAAGACCTTCGAGCTGCGTGACATGACGGAGCGAGATCTCCGCGAGCACATCACCACCGCCCGCCGTGACCTGCTCGGCCTGCGCTTCCAGCAAGCGACGGGTGAGTTGGACAACACCTCAGGGCTGGGGCGCGCGAAGCGAGAGATCGCAAGGGCGCTGACGATCGCGCGAGAGCGCGGGATAGAGATTTGAGGTTTGACTGAGAATGACTGAGAAGAAGCCGCCGGCGCGCAACCCGCTGACGCCCGAGGAGCGCGATGCAGAGCGTCTGGTGCAGCGGCGCAAGAAGGCCACCGCGCGGCGTGCGGACCGCGTCGTCGCCCGCGCGAAGCACAAGGCCGCCGAGCATCAGCAGGAGGCGACACCGGCACGTGCGCGCCGCACAGGCGTGCAGAAGACCCGCCAGGGCATCGTCGTATCGGACAAGGCCGACAAGACGATCACCGTGCGGATCGACATCGCCCGCCGCCACCGCCGCTACGCGAAGATCGTTCGCACGTCGAACACCGTCCACGCGCACGACGAGCGCAACGAAGCGAACATCGGCGACACGGTGATCGTGCGTGAATCGCGACCGCTTTCGCGCCTCAAGCGCTGGCGGCTGGTCGAAGTCGTTGAGCGGGCCAAGTAGATGGTTCAGAATGAGACTCGGCTGCGAGTGGCTGACAACACGGGCGCGCGCGAGATCCTGGTGATCCGTGTCAAGGGCGGCCACCGTCGCCGTTACGCCGGCGTCGGCGACGTGATCACCGCGACCGTGAAGGCGGCCAGCCCGCAGGGATCGGTCAAGAAGGGCGACGTCGTCACCGCCGTCGTGGTCCGCACCAAGAAGGGCTACGGCCGCGAGGACGGCACCTACATCGCGTTCGACGAGAACGCTGCCGTGTTGATCGATGCCAACAACAATCCGCGCGGAACGCGTATCTTCGGACCGGTGGCGCGAGAACTGCGTGAGCGCAACTTCATGAAGATCGTGTCGCTCGCACCCGAGGTGCTCTGAGATGCCCGCGCGGATCAAGACAGACGACCAAGTGGTCGTGATCAGCGGCAAGGCGCGCGGCAAGAAGGGCCGCGTCCTGCGCGTCGATCCGAGCAAGCAGCGCGTGTACGTCGAAGGGCTCAACATGGTCAAGCGCCACGAGCGGCCACGCCAGGTGGCAGGCTCTCAGCGTGCTGAGCAGGTTGGCGGCGTGATCGAGAAGGAGGGTCCGATCCATATGTCCAACGTGATGCTCGTGGACCCCTCCAGCGGCAAGCCGACGCGGGTCGGGATCGAGCTCGCGGACGGCAAGCGGTTCCGCGTGGCTCGTCGCAGCGGAGCGAGGCTCGACTGATGACCGCGCGCCTTAAGACCCGATACAACGAGGAGATCCGCGCGGCGCTGACCGAGCAGTTCAGCTACGGCACGCCGATGCAGGTGCCGAAGATCCTCAAGGTGACCGTAAACATGGGGGTCGGCGACGCCAAGCAGGATTCCAAGATGCTCGAGGCCGCGACCGCGCAACTCGCCGCGATCACCGGCCAGAAGCCGAACATCCGCCGCGCGCGCAAGTCGATCGCGCAGTTCAAGCTGCGCGAGGGCATGCCCGTGGGCCTCGCGGTGACGTTGCGCGGCGACCGTCTGTACGAGTTCCTGGACCGCCTCTGCTCAATCGCGATCCCGCGCATCCGGGACTTCCGTGGGTTGAACCCGAAGTCCTTCGACGGGCGGGGCAACTACTCGATGGGCGTGCGGGAGCAGATCATCTTCCCCGAGATCGACTACGACGAGGTCGATCAGACACGCGGTCTGGACATCACGATCACCACGACGGCTCGCACCGATGAGGAGTCCTTCGCCCTGCTTGCGGCGATCGGCATGCCGTTCGCCAAAGAAGGTCGTCCGCAGGCGGCCACGATAAAGAAGTAAGGGAGCACATGGCCAAGGTTTCACAGCGAGTCCGCCAGCAGCGGACGCCCAGGTACAAGACCCGCGGATATTCGCGCTGCCGCCGCTGCGGCCGCGCGCGTGCCGTGTACCGCAAGTTCGGGCTCTGCCGGATCTGCCTACGCGAGCTCGCCCACAACGGTTACATCCCCGGGATGACGAAGTCGAGTTGGTGATCCACCAGTGTCGATGACCGATCCCGTAGCGGACTTCCTCACGCGCCTTCGCAACGGCGCCAAGGCGCAGCACCACGACGTCACGATGCCGTCCTCCGGGCTCAAGCGAGAGCTGGCGCGGATCCTCGAGGAGCAGGGCTACATCGAGGGCTTCGACGTTCTGCCCGCCGGCGGCGAGCATCCAGGGGAGCGTCTGACGGTCACGCTCAAGTACACCGACCAGCGCAAGCCGGTGATCTCCGGCATCCAGCGCGTCTCGCGCCCGGGCCAGCGCAGCTACGTGGACCATCGTCACATTCCCGTCATCCAGGGCGGCATGGGAACCACGATCATCTCCACTTCAAGCGGCGTCATGACCGGCCACGAAGCCCGCCAGATGGGTGTTGGCGGGGAAGTCGTGGCCAAGGTCTGGTAGACCTAAAACGAACGGCAATGTCCCGAATCGGCAGAAAACCAATCCCGATCCCGGCCGGCGTGAAGATCACGATCGAGCCTGAGCTCGTGACCGTCAACGGACCCAAGGGCGAGCTGTCCGAGCGGATCCCGCGCGACATCGTCGTGCAGAGCGGCCCGCGCGAAGACGGTGCTGACGGCGAGCAGCTGCTCGTCACGCGGCCCACCGATCGCAGCGAGCACCGCGCACTGCACGGGCTGACGCGCACGCTCGTGGCAAACATGGTCACCGGCGTCACCGACGGCTTTGAGAAGCGCCTCGAGCTGCAGGGCGTCGGGTACCGCGCGCAGCTCAAGGGCGCCGACCTGGAGCTGGCGCTCGGCTACTCGCATCCAGTTCCGGTCAAGGCCCCCGAAGGGATCGAGTTCACGGTGCCGGCGCCCACGCGGATCATCGTCCGGGGCGCGTCCAAGCAGCAGGTCGGCGAGATCGCCGCATACATTCGCAAGCAGCGCAAGCCAGAGCCCTACAAGGGCAAGGGGATCCGCTACGAAGGCGAGTTCGTCGCCAAGAAGGTGGGTAAGCGCGCGTGACCGTCAAGACCAGGCCGCAGATCCGTCTCAAGCGCCGCCGGCGCGTGCGCGCCAAGATTTACGGCTCCGCGGAGCGGCCGCGCATCTCCGTATTCCGCTCCAATCGCGGGATCACGGCGCAGTTGATCGACGACGACGCCGGGCGGACGCTCGCAGCGGCCTCCTGGACAGAGGCGAAGCTCCGCGAGCTGGAGCCGCTCGAGCAAGCCAAGCAAGCTGGACTGCTGCTCGCCGAGCGCGCCACGGCAGCCGGCATCAGCGCCGCGGTGTTTGACCGCGGCGGCTATCAATACCACGGACGCGTACAGGCGCTCGCCGACGGTGCCCGTGAGGGAGGGCTCAACTTCTAAGGGTTGCGGTCAGCCGCTACCCTCAAACAACAAGCTCATGGCACGTGATCGAACAGTTTCAGCAGCGGGGCTCGACCTCCAGGAGAGGGTCGTCGAGATCAACCGCGTAGCGAAGGTCGTCAAAGGCGGCCGGCGCTTCTCCTTCACCGCGCTGGTCGTGGTCGGAGACGAGCGCGAAGTCGTCGGTATCGGCTACGGCAAGGCAAACGAAGTGCCGGTCGCCATCCAGAAGGGCGTCGAGCGCGCGAAGAAGAACCTCTACCGCGTTCCCAAGCACGGCTCCACCATCACCCATCAGACAACCGGCGTGTTCGGCGCAGGGCGGGTGTTCCTGAAGCCGGCCGCGCCGGGAACTGGCGTGATCGCGGGTGGTGGCGTGCGCCACGTGCTCGAGCTCGCGGGGATCAGCGACATCCTCTCCAAGAGCCTTGGCTCGCAGAATCCGATCAACCTGGTGAAGGCGACGATGGCCGGTCTGGAGTCCTTGCGGACTCCGGCAGAGGTGGCTGAGTTGCGGGGGTTGTCGATTAATAAGGTGCTGGGGTTGGCGCCTGCTGATGAGGCTTCTACGACGACCACCGCATTTGACAACGGAGCAGGGCAGGGGCATGGGGCGACGCGAGTCGCCGGCGAACAAGCCCCATCCGCTGACACCCTCGCCTTTGCGGAGCCCGCTCTTGATGAGACCGTTGCCGTCGACGCTCCTGATGTGGCCGCTGGCGCTGATGAGGTTGTCGGCGAGGCTCGCTTGGAAGCCGAGCCGGACGTTGCGGATCACGAGGTGCCGGCGTGAGCACGTTGCGCGTCACGCAGCACAAGTCGCGCAACGGTGCTGACAAACGGCAGCTTGATACGCTGCGCTCGCTCGGGCTGCGGCGCATCGGCCACACCGTGGAGCATCAGGACTCGCCGCAGGTGCGCGGTATGCTGCACAAGGTCCGCCACCTCGTGGAGGTACAGGAAGATGAGTGACGGCGCAGAGCCCACTGCAGAGCGCATCGGGTTGCACAACCTGAAGCCCGCCCCTGGCTCGCGCCGCCCGCGCAAGCGGATCGGCCGTGGCGAGGGCTCCGGCACCGGCAAGACCTCGGGGCGTGGCCAGAAGGGCTGGGGATCGCGCTCGGGCGCCAAGCGCCGCGCACGTTTCGAAGGCGGGCAGAACCCGATTCACATGCGGATGCGCAAGCTGCGCGGTCCTCATATGAAGAAGTCGATGCCGTTCGAGCCGTTCCGTACGCACACGCAGCCGGTCAACCTGCTGGACCTCGAGAGCCGTTTCGAGGCCGGGGCCGCGGTCACGCTCGAGGCGATGAACGCCATGGGCCTCGCGACCCGCAAGGGCGTCCCCGTCAAGGTGCTCGCGAAGGGTGAGCTGACGAAGCCGCTGACGGTGCACGCGCACGGGTTCAGCGGATCGGCGCGCGAGCAGATCGAAGCCGCGGGCGGCACCTGCCAGCTGATCGAGGCGCCGCCGGTCTGGACACGCACCGGCTCGTGAGGCGGCGGCGATGATCTCGACGATCCTCGGAGCGTTCAGGGTCGCCGAGATCCGCAAGAAGGTCATGTTCACAGCCTTGATCCTGGCTCTGTACCGCCTCGGCGCACAGATCCCGGCGCCCGGTATCAACACCCAGGCCGTCAAGGCGATCCAGCAGAACTTCGGCGGCAACAGCATCCTCGGCCTGCTCAACCTGTTCTCGGGCGGCGGGCTCGGGCGGATCGCGATCTTCGCGCTCGGGATCATGCCCTACATCACCGCCTCGATCATCCTGCAGTTGCTGCAGGTGGTAGTGCCGTCGCTCGAGAAGCTCTCGAAAGAGGGCGAGGTCGGACAGGCTCGAATCACCCAGTACACGCGTTATTTGACGGTTGCGCTCGCGTTCGCGCAGTCGATCGGCTACGTGTTCCTGTTCCGCAGCTTCGAGAACCAGGTCGGCGCCAACCTGATCCCCAACTTCAACCTGGGCAAGGTTTTCCTGATCGTGATCTGCCTGACCGCCGGTACGGTACTGCTGATGTGGATGGGCGAGCTGATCACTCAGCGCGGCATCGGCAACGGGATCTCGCTGCTGATCTTCGCCTCGATCGTGTCCCGCATCCCGAGCGGCATCAGCTCGTGGTGGTCGAACCCGAGCCAGGTGTTCAAGGTGATCATGCCGTTCATCGCGATTGGCGTGGTTGCCGCCGTCGTGTTCGTGCAGGAGGGGCAGCGGCGGATCCCCGTCCAGTACGCGAAGCGCGTGATCGGACGGCGGATGACGCAGGGCGGCCAGACCTACCTGCCGCTGCGCGTCAACATGGCCGGCGTGATCCCGGTGATCTTCGCCGCCAGTGTGATGGCGATCCCGCCGACGGTCGGGCAGCTGATCGGGCAGAACCGGAACGGCTTCGGCACCGACCTCTACAACTTCTTCGCCCCCGGCAGCTGGCACTACGTCCTCGGGGAGTGCCTGCTGATCATCCTGTTCACCTACTTCTACACCGCGGTCACGTTCAACCCGGTCGACCAGGCCGAGAACCTGAAGAAGTTTGGCGGCTTCATCCCCGGTGTACGACCAGGGCGGCCCACGGCCGAGTTCCTCGACCGCATCCTCGCGCGCCTGACGCTACCCGGGGCGCTGTTCCTTGCCGCGATCGCGGCGCTGCCCACGATCCTGATCAGTCAGACCGGCGCCAGCTTTGCATTTGGTGGCACGTCGATTCTGATTGTGATAGGTGTTGCGCTGGACACGATGAAGCAGCTCGAAGCTCAGCTGATGATGCGCAACTACGAGGGATTCCTGAAATGAGGGCGTTGTGAGCGATCTAAACTTGATCTTGATCGGACCGCCGGGGGCGGGCAAGGGCACGCAGGCCGACCGGCTACGGGCCCACTTCGGGATCCCGTTCATCTCGACCGGCGACATGCTGCGGGCGAACGTCAAGGAGGGGACCAAGCTCGGCAAGGCCGCCAAGGCGCACATGGATTCCGGCGGTCTGGTGCCCGACGATCTAATCGTGGCGATGGCGGCCGACCGGCTCGAGCAGGACGACGCGCGCGACGGCTTCATCCTCGACGGCTTCCCGCGTACGACGGCGCAGGCGGAGGCGCTGGACGCGCAACTGCAGAAGCTCGGGCGCACGGTCACAGCCGCGCTGCTGATCGACGTTCCCGACGAGGACGTCGTCAGGCGCATCTCCGGACGGCGCGTCTGCGTGCAGAACGGCCACAACTACCACGTCGAGTTCGACCCGCCCCAGCAGGAGGGAATCTGCGACCAGGACGGCTCCGAACTGATCCAGCGCGATGACGACAAGCCAGACGTGGTCCAGCAGCGTCTGAACGTCTACCACGAGAAGACCGCGCCGTTGATCGACTACTACGACGCGCAGGGCCTGATGCGCAGGATCGACGGCACCGGCAGCCCCAACCAGGTGCACGACCACCTACGCAGGGCGATCGCCACGGCACTCATGGAAGACGACGTCTAGCCGTAGTGGCCGAACCAGCAGCGACTGTGATCATCAAGAAGAGCCCAAGCGAAATCGATCGGATGGCCGCCGCCGGAGCCATCCTCGTGAAGACGATGAACCTGCTGGCCGGCAAGATCCGGCCGGGCGTCAGCACCAAGGAGCTCGATCGCGCGGCTGAGAAGTTCATCCGCTCGCAGGGAGCAAAGCCCACATTCAAGGGCTACCGGGGCTTTCCGGCATCGATCTGCGCGTCGCCCAACTCGATGATCGTGCACGGCATCCCCGGCTCCTACAAGCTCGAGCGGGGCGACATCATCTCGATCGACATCGGCGTGACCTACGACGGCTGGGTCGCGGACGCGGCGCGGACGTTCGCGGTCGGGCCGATCTCGCCGATCGCGCAGAAGCTCCTGTCTAGTACCGAAGCGGCACTGCACCTGGCGGTGTCCCAATGCGATGCCCGCAACCGGCTCGGCGATGTCTCGAGCACGATCCAGCGACACGTCGAGGCAGCCGGGTTCTCGGTCGTGCGCTCGCTTGTCGGCCACGGCGTCGGGCGCAGCATGCACGAGGAGCCGCAGATCCCCAACTACGGCCGGCCGGGCACCGGCGTACGGCTGGAGGAGGGGATGGTGTTCGCGGTCGAGCCGATGGTGACCGCCGGGGTTCATACCGTGAAGATGGGCGACGACGGCTGGGCGATCTACTCCGAGGATGGGTCGCTGGCCGCCCACTTCGAGTTCACGATCGCGATCACCGCCTCGGGCCCGCGGATCCTGACCCCGTGGCACGAGGCCGGCGACGGATTGGTCGCAGCTTGAAGGCGCGCGAGGCGGTGTCGGAGCGCCCTGGGATGTTCCACGCGCGTCCCCTGCTACCATCAATCGTTGCGCTTGCGGCGCGAGGTGTCGCGCTGCCGACGCTTCCGCTCAGGGTAGCGGCGGCCGTACGGGTCGCCAGAGCCGCGAGCTGGGATCACTGAAAACACTCACGACGAGAGCGAAACGACGTGAAAGTCAGACCGTCGGTCAAACCGATGTGCGAAAAGTGCAAGATCATCCGCCGTCACGGACGCGTGCTGGTCATCTGTTCGAATCCGCGGCACAAGCAGCGGCAAGGCTGAACAGCGAGCTGGCGCGATGATCTGCAGCCCCTTTGAAGTGCGAGGCCGGAGGCCCCGCGGAGGAAGCATCTGATGGCGAGAATCTCCGGGGTCAACATCCCCCTGAACAAGCGGGTCGAGATCGGCCTGACGTATATCTACGGGATCGGCCGCTCGACCTCCAACACGCTGCTCGCGCAGGTGGGGATCGAACCTGACCGCAAAGTGCGCGACCTGACCGAGTCGGAGGTCGTCAAGCTGCGCGACGTCATCGACGGCACGCTCACCGTCGAAGGCGACCTGCGTCGCGAGCGTTCCCAGAGCATTAAGCGGCTGCAGGAGATCGGTTGCTACCGCGGCCTGCGCCACCGCCGCGGTCTGCCCGTGCGCGGGCAGAACACAAAGACCAACGCGCGCACGCGCAAGGGCCCCAAGCGCATGCAGGTGGCCGGCAAGAAGAAGGCGGGTAAGAAGTGAGCACTGAGTACTGATGCCGGCTCCACGCCGGCCACAGCGGGGGCGCCGCCGGGTTCGCAAGAACATACCGGTCGGGCAGGCCCACATCAAGACCTCTTTCAACAACACGATCGTGTCGCTGACCGACGCCCAGGGCAACGTGATCGCCTGGGAATCCGCCGGTGGTGCCGGCTTCAAGGGCTCGCGCAAGTCGACTCCGTTCGCCGCGCAGGTGACGGCCGACGCCGCCGCTCGCAAGGGCATCGAGCACGGCCTGCAGAAGGTCGAAGTGTTCGTCAAGGGCCCCGGCTCCGGTCGCGAGACCGCGATCCGTTCGCTACAGGCCGCCGGCCTGGAGGTCACCGGCGTCAAGGACGTGACGCCGCAGGCTCACAACGGTTGCCGGCCACGCAAGCGCAGGCGCGTCTGATGGCTCGCGATACCGGACCCCAGTGCAAGCAGTGCCGTCGCGAAGGCCAGAAGCTGTTCCTCAAGGGAGAACGCTGCCTGACCGACAAGTGCGGTGTCGAGCGGCGCTCCTATCCGCCAGGCGAGCACGGTCGCGGCCGCCAGAAGGCCAGCGACTATCGCGTGCAGCTGCGTGAGAAGCAGAAGGCCAAGCGCTACTACGGCGTGCTCGAGAAGCAGTTCAGCAACTATTACAAGAAGGCATCGCGTCAGCCCGGCATCACCGGCGAGAACCTGCTCAGGATGCTCGAGTGCCGCTTCGACAACGTGCTCGTCCGACTCGGCTTTGCCGCCTCACGGCGCCAGGCCCGGCAGCTGATCCTGCACGGCCACTGGACTGTCAACGGACGCCGCGTGAACATCCCCAGCTACCAGCTGCGTGACAGCGACGTGATCGCGATCCACTCTCGCTCGACCGCCGGCCAGGTGATTCGCGACGCGACCGAGCTGACCGGCCAGGTGCCGGCCTGGCTGCAGGCCGACCACGATTCGCTGACGGCAAAGGTGCTCCGCAAGCCAGAGCGGCGGGAGATCGCCGCGCCTGTGCAGGAGCAGCTGATCATCGAGCTTTACTCGAAGTAGCCCAGCTTGATCTTCGCCCCGCCGCACGGCGCGCGCGAACCGTAAACGCGCCCGGGCGGCGCCAGGAACCCACGAAATTAGGACGTTAGATGCTTGACTTCCAAGTCCCCCGAATCTCCAGCGAGACTGTCGACGAGAACCGCGGCTCGTTCACGATCGAGCCACTCGACAGGGGCTTCGGCTACACGTTCGGCAACTCGCTGCGGCGGGTGCTGCTCTCCTCGCTCGCGGGCGCGGCGGTCACGAGCGTCCGGATCGAGGGTGTCGCGCACGAATTCTCGACGATTCGTGGCGTGAAGGAGGACGTCACCGACATCGTCCTGAACTTGAAGGGCGTCGTCTGCCGGATGCACTCCGACGCGACCGAGATCGAGGCACCGCTGGTGGTGACCGGCCCCGGCGAGATCACCGCGAAGGACATCGACCTTCCCTCCGGGGTGGAGATCCTCAACCCCGACGCGCACATCGCGACGCTCGACAAGCAGACCAAGCTCGAGGTCTACCTGACGATCGGCCGCGGCCGCGGCTACCGTCCCGCCGAGGAGAACAAGTCCCCCGACCAGCCGATCGGCGTGATCCCGATCGACTCGATCTTCTCGCCCGTGCGCCGCGTCGCCTACAACGTCGAGCAGGCGCGCGTCGGACAGAAGACCGACTTCGACAAGCTCACGCTGGACATCGAGACCGACGGCTCGATCGACCCGCTCGCGGCGCTGCGTGAAGCCGCCGAGATTCTGATCTCGCAGCTGGCGATCTTCACCGACGCCGACCGCGTGGCGGAGCTGCGCGATACCGGCAGCTCGGGCGTGCTCGATGCCGGCCTGGTGGGTGTCGACCCGATCCGCACGCCGGCTCGCACTCCGAACGCGATGGACGACATCCTGATCGAGGAGCTCGAGCTCGGTGTGCGCTCCTACAACTGCCTGAAGCGCGCCGGGATCCAGACGGTCGGCGATCTGGTCGCGAAAACCGAGGGCGAGCTCAACGCGATCCCTAACTTCGGCAAGAAGTCGATCGACGAAGTGATCGAGACCCTGCACGCGCGCGGTCTTTCACTGCGAGACGGGTAAGCTTCCAGGCTCCAATGCGCCATCAACGAAAGCGATACCAACTCAGCCGCAGCTCCGCGCACCGCAAGTCGCTGCTGATGAACCTTTCAAAAGAGGTCATCGAGCACGAGCGGATCAAGACCACCGAAACCAAGGCCAAGGCGGTCAAGCCGGAGCTCGAGAAGCTGATTACGCTGGCCAAGCGTGGCGATCTGCATGCGCGGCGCCAGGCGCTGTCGGCGCTCGGCCAGGACAAGTTCGCGGTGTACAAGCTGTTCGAGGAGGTAGCCCCGCGCTACAGCGAGCGTCCCGGCGGCTACACCAGGATCCTGAAGCTCGGCCCGCGTTCGTCCGACGCGACCGAGATGGTCCTGCTCGAGCTCGTCTGACCGCCCGGCTGCTGATCGAGTACGACGGCACGCAGTTCGCGGGCTGGGCGCGACAGCCCGCGCAGCGCACCGTGCAGGAGGAGCTAGAGCGCGCGCTCGCGATCGTGATCAGGCGCCCGGGCGGCGTGCCGCTGAGCGTCGCGGGGCGCACCGACGCGGGCGTCCACGCGTGGGGCCAAGTGGCCAGCTACCGCGGCGAGCCGGCACGCGTACCGGCGCTCAACGCGCTGCTGCCTGCCGATATCGCGGTGCTGGCCTGCGGGCCAGCACCGGCCGGCTTTGACGCACGCCGCGACGCCACCTCACGCGCGTACTGCTACCGCGTGCTGGCGCGCGCGGGGCGGGCCGCGCTGGCCCGCTCGCAGATGCTGCACTGGCCTCACAGCTGTGACTTGGCGGCGCTGCGGGCGTGCGCCGCCGCGCTCCTCGGCACCCACGACTTCACCGCCTTCACGCCGACTGAGACCTACCACGTGCGGTTCGAGCGCAACGTGCTCGCCGCCGACTGGCTGTTGCGCGCCGGCGCTCTGCTCGAGTTCTGGATCGAGGCTGACACGTTCATGCGCCACATGAACCGGGTGCTGGTCGGGACGATGCTCGAGGTCGCGCGCGGCCAGCGTAGCGTCGCGGACTTCGAGGCGCTGCTGAGCGGCCGCCCCCGCTCCGCCGCCGGCCGCACGGCACCTGCGCACGGCCTCTACCTGGCCGGCGTCGGCTACGGGGGCGAGCGGATCCTCTAGAGCCCGAGGTCGAGGTCCACCTGGCACGCGATCGCCGCGGGACGGACTGCGGCGGACTTGGATGTCGTTTGCCTGCTGTGGGATGCCGAACGACATCCAAGTGCTCAGGATGGTGCTGCGCGCGGCACGCACGGCGCCGGTGAGGGTCACCGTTGTCGCTTACGCGTGAGCGCCGCAGCGGCGGCTAGCATCAAACTGCGATGGATGTCCTGCTGACCAACGACGACGGGATCGCGGCGGCGGGGCTGCAGGCGCTGCGCCGGGCGCTGCTCGAGATTCCCGGGATCAGGCTGGTCGTGATCGCGCCCGACGGCAACCGCTCGGCGACCGCGCGCTCGATCACCACGCGCCGGCCGCTGTGGGTCGAGGAGGTCGACTTCGGCGACGGCACCGTCGGCTACGCGACCGACGGCACGCCGGTTGACTGCGTGCGCTTCGCGGCGCTCGGGCTGGTCGAGGAGTTCAGCGCGGATCTGGTCGTCTCCGGAATCAACCACGGCGCCAACCTCGGCGACGACATCACCTACTCGGGCACGGTCGCCGCCGCGCTGGAGGCGGTCGTGCTGGGATTGCCCGGGATCGCGGTCTCGCAGCAGTCAAGCGCGCGCGAGCTGGACTTTCGCAAGGGCCGCCTTCAATACGACTTCACGCTTGCGGCGGCGTTCACCGCCGCGCTGGCGGCCGACCTGCGCAACATGCCGCTGCCGCCGGCGACGCTGCTGAACATCAACGTGCCCGGCGGCGTCCAGCCCGAAGGCGTGGAGGTCGCGAGGCTCGGCAAGCGGATCTATCGCGATGAGCTGGCGCTGGTCGAGCAGACCGATCAGGGTCGCCGCTTGTACTGGATCTATGGGGACGCCGGCTACGACACGGGTCAGACCGGGACCGACCTGGCGGCGGTCGCGGCTGGGCTGATCGCGGTGACGCCGCTGCACTTCGATCTGACCTACCACGAGGGCGTCGAGGCGCTCACCAAGCACGATCTGAATCGACTGCTGCCGGAGCCTGCGCGGCCTTCGGCGCCTGCGCGGCCTTCGGCGGACATCTCGGGGTCGTGAGCCGCGAGCAGTCGACGCCCGCGGAGCGCGCCTCGAAGCTGCGCGCCGAGCTCGAGCATCACGGACACCGTTACTACGTGCTCGACGACCCCGAGATCGGGGACGAGCAGTACGACCGCCTGATCGACGAGCTGCGCGCGATCGAGGCCGCGCACCCGCAGCTGGTCACCCCGGACTCGCCGACGCAGCGGGTCGGCGGCGAGCCGGTCAGCGACCTGGAGAAGGTCCGTCACCCGCTGCCGATGCTGTCGCTCGCCAACGCCCGCTCGGCCGATGAGCTCCGCGCATGGATCCAGCGGATGCGCAACCACCTCGCGCGCGAGGGGATCGAGGATCCGGCGTTCGAGTTCGTCGCGGAGCCGAAGATCGACGGCCTCGCGATGTCGCTCGTCTACCGGGACGGCGTGCTGGAGCGCGGCGCCACGCGCGGCAACGGTGAGATCGGCGAGGACGTGACCCACAACCTGCGCACGATCTCGGTGATCCCGCTGCACCTGGGCATCGATAGACCTCCACCTCTGCTCGAGGTTAGGGGTGAGGTGTACATGTCGTTGCCGGACTTCGCGGCGCTCAACGAGCGCCGCGCCCAGGCGGGACTCTCGACCTTCATGAACCCGCGCAACTCGGCGGCGGGCACGATCCGCCAGCTCGACCCCAAGCTCGCCGCCGAGCGGCCGCTGTCGTTCTGGGCGTACGCGATCGGCGCCACCGATGGGATCTCGTTCGAGACGCATCTCCAGGCGCTGATGTGGTTGCGCGAGCATCGCTTCCCGGTGCATCCAGACGTCATGAAGCTGCGCGGGGAGGAGCACGTCGTGGCGCAGTGCCGGTCCTGGGAGGAGCGCCGGGGGTCGCTCGAGTTCGAGATTGACGGCGTCGTCGTGAAGGTCAACGACGTCGAGCTGCAACGCCGGCTCGGGGTCGTCGGTCGCGAGCCGCGCTGGGCGATCGCGTGGAAGTTCCCGCCCACGACCGCCACCACGACGCTGACCGGGATCGGCTGGAACCCGGGCAAGTTCGGCGACCTGCACCCCTACGCGATGCTCGAGCCGGTGCGCGTCGGGGGGGTCACGATCAAGCTTGCGACTCTGCACAACGAGGAGGACCTGGCGCGCAAGGACATTCGCGAGGGTGAGCAGGTGATCGTGCTGCGCGCCGGCGACGTGATCCCGCAGGTGATCTCGCCGGCGCCGCACGTGGCCGAGCGCAGCGAGCGGCCGCCGCGACCGCGTCCGCCCGAGCGCTGCCCGGTGTGCGAGACGCCCACCGTCAAGCCGGAGGGCTCAGTGTTCACGCGCTGCCCCAACCGCCGGTGCCCGGGCCGCCGCTGGCAGCTGCTCAAGCACTTCGTCGGCGCGATGGACATCGATGGTCTCGGCGAGCGGCAGGTCAGCCTGTTCATGGAGCTCGGCTGGGTCGCCACCGCCGGCGACTTCTATCGCCTGGACACCGAGCAGGTGAGTGAGCTCAGCGGCTTCGGTGCGGTGTCGGCGGCCAAGCTGATCGCCGCGATCGACGAGTCCAAGCACGCGCCGTTCGGGCGCCTGCTGTATGCGCTCGGGATCGAGGAGGTCGGCTCCGTGACCGGCCGCAACCTGGCCCAGCAGTTCCGCACGATCGACTCGCTGCTAGCCGCCGCGCCCGAGGAGATCGAGCAGACGCCCGGCGTCGGCGCGAAGATGGCGCGCACGATCCGCGTCCAGCTGGCAGATCCGCAAATGCGTGACCTGATCGGGGATCTGCGAGCGCTGGGGCTGACGTTCGAGGAGGCCGGGCCGGCGCCCGGCGAAGGGCCGCTGGCGGGCACGACGCTGGTGCTCACCGGCACGCTGCCCGAGCTGACCCGCGAGCAGGCCACCGAGATGATCCTCGCCGCCGGCGGCAAGGTCGCCGGCTCGGTCTCGCGCCGGACCTCGTACGTGGTCGCGGGCGACAGTCCCGGTTCGAAGCTCGCGCAAGCTGAGCGCTTGGGGGTGGCGGTGGTAGACGAGGACGGGCTGCGAGCGCTGCTCGCGGGGCCAGCCCAGCACACGCCGGATAGCCCACCCTCATCCTCATCCTCAGCCTGAGATTGTTGGTGGCGCAAAGCTAGAGGTCTCGCACCGGTGACTCCACAGCCAACATGGACTCAGCTGGCGTGAGCGACTAGCTATGCGATGGCGCGCCGGCGGCGCTTTCCTTGCGCGCGGGCGCGATCCTCTTGTGCGCCGGCGCGATCGTCTCGCTCGCCGGTGCGCCGTCGTAGTCCGCGAGTGCGACGCCCATCTGGTCGTCCATCTCGTGCCCGTAGGTGGGGTCCGACTGCGAGTTCAGCAGGAACGCGAACACGAGCGTATCGCCGTTGCGCGCAGTGCAATAGCCGACGAGGTTGGCCACATCGTGCAGCGTCCCGGTCTTGCCGCGGCAGTTGCCGACAGCGCGGGTGCCGAGCATCTCGTCCTGCATCGTGCCGCTGACGCCGGCGATCGCGAGCGAGGCGGTGAAGCTCGTGTTGGTCTGCATCTGCGTTAGCAGCGAAACCACCTGGGCGGCGCTCGTGCGGTCGTAGCGCGACAGGCCCGAGCCGTCGTCTAGACGCGGATCCAGATCGAGGTGGCTGGCGATCACCGACCTCACGACTGCCGCCCCGGCCGCGGTCGTCCCGCCGCCGCCAAACTTGGCGCCCAGATCCTTCAGCAGCGTCTCCGCGAAGAAGTTGTCCGACGGCGTGTTGGTGAGTTGGATCAGGGTTGCGATCGGGGGCGACTGCACCTGCGCGAGCAGCTTGGCGCTCGCTGGCGTGACACCCGTGGCGGTCGGGGTCCCGTGGCGGATCTCCACGCCGTCGGCTCTCAGCGCGCCGACAAGCTGCTGTGCGGCGTACCGTGCCGGATCGGGCTGCAAGGAGGTCTCGGCGGCGCTCTCGAATCCGTCGTCGTATGCCAGCCCGCTGAGCTGGCCCTCGACTTCGAGATCGGCGGCGTAGCCCGTTGCCGGCGTGCCGCGCAGCGAGTCAAAGTACGACTCGTCGCCGATCACTGAGCCGTCGACTCCACGGATGCCGGCGCTCACGAGGTTCGCGGCGAGTTGCTGGACGGTCGCGCCGTCGCCGTCTCCGTACATCAGGTCATTGAAGTCGGCGGAGCCGAACGTCGGGTCGCCGCCGCCGCGCAGGTAAAGCGTGCCCTGCCAGACGCCACCGGCTCCGAGCGAGCCGGCACCCAGCACGCTCGTGCTGAACGTCGCGCTCGGACCGAATTGCAGCAAGGCGGAAGTTGTCGTCCAGAGCTTCTCAACCGACGCGGGCAGGCGTCCCGTGCTCGGCGCGGCAGAGAACAGCACCTGGCCGGTGTCGCTATCGATCACGAGGGCGCTGTCGGTGCCGCCGGCGAGCGCCAAGTCGCCTGCCAGCGTGTTGCGCAGCGCCTTCTCTGCCTTGGAAGTGGGCGGGCTCGGCTGTGCCGCCACGTCGCCAGCCGCCCAGCACCAGATCGCGCAGGTCAGCAGGGCGGTGCCCATCGAGCGAATCAGCGGCCTCGCCGGCATCGTCTGTATCAACCGATCAGCAGACCAAAAGGTGCGCTTTTGCTCGCATGCACAAAAACTTCAAGCATCGGAGCGATGCATGTGCGAATTCAGACTAGAATCACGAGGTCATGGGGAACTTGGTTGAGTTCGATTCGGCAGGAGCGCAACGGCCGAAGCGCACAGCCTCCTCGATCAAGAAGCCCTCACGCTCTGCGCTGGTACTTGGAGGCGGCGGCTTTACGGGCGCCGTTTACGAGATCGGCGCGCTGCGCGCGCTGGACCTGCTGAGCGTCAACCGCACGGTCAACGAGTTCGACGTCTATGTCGGCACCAGCGCCGGCTCGCTCGTCGGCGCCTCGGTCGCCAACGGCGTGACGCCCGAGGAGATGATGCGGGTGATCATCCAGCAGGGCCAATCGACCTTCAAGGACGTGCGCGCCGGCGCCCTGTTGAGGCCCAACTACGTCGAGTACTTCACCAAGGGGGTGAGGTTACCGTACAAGCTCGCGCAGCTAGCACGGTCGTTCGTGCGCGACGTCGGTTCGGTTACGGCGGTCGACCTCGTCACCAGCTTGGCCGAGTCGCTGCCGTCAGGGCTGTACTCGAGCGCGGGGATCGCGCGCTACGTCAAAGACGTTCTGTCCGACCCCGACCGCACCGACGATTTCCGGCTGCTGAACAACGAGCTGTACCTGGTGGCGACCGATCTCGACACCTGCGAGCGGATTGTGTTCGGATCCGAGGGCTGGCAGGACGTGCCGATCTCGACCGCCGTGAGCGCCTCGTGCGCGCTGCCGATGGTCTACAAGCCGGTCAAGATCAAGGACCGGGAGCTGATCGACGGCGGCATCCTGTCGACCACCAACCTCGATCTCGCGGTCGAGGCCGGCGCGAAGTTCATCGTCGTGGTCAACCCGCTGGTCCCGTATGTGAACGATTTCGAGAAGCAGATCAACACGTTCACCGGCACGCGGGTCAGGCGCGTCTCGGACATGGGCTTCCCGCACATCGGCTACCAGACCTTCAAGCTGCTCATGTATCAGCGGCTGCACGAGCTCGCGCGGCGCTGGGAGCAGCGCTATCCCGGCGTCGACATCATCCTGATCGAGCCCGAGGCCAACGACGAGCTGATGTTCCGGACGAGCGCGATGAACTTCACATCGAGAGTGGACGTCGCCCGCCACGGCTTCCAGTCGGTCACGTTGAAGCTCGCGAACGACTATCCGCGCTTCAAGCAGATCTGCGCGCGACACGGCGTCGAGATCTCGATCGCGAGGCTGCGCAAGGTCGTAAAGCACTTCCAGACGGAGCGGGAGAAGGCCAGCGCGTGGCGCAAGATCATGGAGCAGACGACTTCGACGCTGCTGCGCCAGTCCGCCGAGGACT